>NZ_JAMXSP010000020.1:0-54289 GCF_025457485.1 Hallella absiana | reverse complement strand
ATGTCCACTATAAAGATTTAGACGAATGGGCTGGCTTCAATTTATACGGAAACCCAACTCAGGAGAGGAAAGACCTTACCCGAAAAATTGGATAGAATTATGAGCACAGACTTGACACCCTAATTTGAGAATGAGAGAAATCTTTTGCCGACAGGAATAAAAAAGAATTATCAGTCGGAAGCAGCGAGCTGCCTATATTCTCCAATTCTTATCAATTCACCATGATGCGCGGGATATTCTATAATTCTCAAATTCCTATCAATTCATCATGACGCACGATATTCTATAATTCTCAAATTCTTGATAAAAACAGCGAGATGTAAGGCTTCACCTCTGTTTGCCGAATCGTTACCTCTCACTGCCAACATTCGATCTTTATTCGATTGTTTATCCAGCATATCACTCCCCTCTCCTTCGGAGAGGGGTTTAGGGGGTGAGGCTGTTGGGACTCCTTACAGTTTATTCCCTTCCTTGGGGAACACCACGACGGGCTGATAGTGCTTGGCTTCCTCGAAGTCCATGATGGCGTAGGCGATGATGATCACCGTGTCGCCCACCTGCACCTTGCGCGCCGCAGCACCGTTGAGGCAGATGCAACCCGAGCCGCGCTCGCCTTTTATAATATAGGTCTCGAAGCGCTCGCCATTGTTGTTGTCGACGATCTGCACCTTCTCGCCGGCAATGAGGTTGGCGGCGTCCATGAGATCCTCGTCAATGGTGATGCTGCCCATATACTGGAGGTTGGCATCAGTGACGGTCACACAGTGCAACTTGCTTTTTAATACTTCTATCTGCATGGGGTATGATATTGAGCTGTTTGCTGAATGATTGATGAGTCGCTATTACTTCGTCTCGGGGTCCTTGTATTTGATGTGGTCGATCAGGCGGATCGGCGTGTGTCCGCAGTAGACGGTGATGCAGCCCACCACATAGTCGCTGTCGTCCCAGTTGTTGACGTCGAGCAGCGTGTTGCCGTCCACAATCTCGAAATACTCCACGTCGAGGCCGTCGATGGCGTTGATGTCAGCCACCACCTTGTCGTGTGTCTCCTTCACGGTGTGATCCTTGGCATAGTCGACGCTGGCTTTCAGCGCCTTGTAGATGTTGGGTGCGATGGCGCGCTCCTCTGGCGTGAGCAGTGTGTTGCGGGAGCTCTTGGCCAGTCCGTCCTCGTCGCGCACGATGGGGCACTCTACGATGTGCACAAGCTTGTCGTATCCGATATAGTTGACCAGTCGCTTCACCACAGCGATCTGCTGCCAGTCCTTCTCGCCGAAGTAGGCACGGTTGGGCTTGACGATATAGAAGAGACGGCTCACCACCTGGCAGACGCCATTGAAGTGACCAGGACGCTTGGCTCCCTCCATGACCGTTGACTGCGGCGGGAATTCAAAGTGGCGGGTATCGGGAGTGGGATACATCTCCTCCACCGAGGGAGCGAAGACATACTGCGCCCCGCAGGCCTCGCAGAGCTTGCAGTCGGCTTCGAGCGTACGGGGATAGCGCTCGAGGTCGCCCTTGTCGTTGAACTGTGTAGGATTGAGGAAGATAGACACCACGGTAGCGCCGTTTTCCTTCACGCTACGCTTGATGAGAGAGGCGTGCCCCTCGTGTAATGCACCCATAGTAGGAACGAGACCAATTTCCTTTCCTTCCTTGCGCACAAGGAAGAGCTCGTTCTGAAGATCTACAATCTTTTTGAATACTTTCATTGCCTGTTTTTCTAACAGAGTGCAAAGTAACAACTTTTTTGCGTAACTGGCAAGAAATCACCGCTTTATTTTCCTTGCGAGGCATGGTAAACGTTAAATAGCTATAAAAGACCGCCGCCACTTATCTACGATAAGCCTTGTGTGCCAGTTTTTTCGTAACTTTGCAAGGTTATTTAGTCCGTGGAGGCTCAGTCAAGAGGTGCTGATGCTGCGCCCGCCTTGCGGAAAAACCCGTTTAATTAATCAATTCAATGTACGCAATCGTAGACATTAACGGTCAGCAGTTCAAAGCCGAAGAGGGCAAGAAGCTCTTCGTCCATCACATCAAGGACGCCGAGGAAGGCAAGACTGTTGAGTTTGACAAGGTGCTGCTCGTCGACAAGGACGGCGCAGTGACTGTCGGTGCCCCTACCGTAGAGGGCGCAAAAGTAGTAGTAGAAGTGGTGAACCCGCTTGTCAAGGGTGACAAGGTCATCGTGTTCAAGATGAAGCGCCGCAAGGACTGCCGTCGCAAGAACGGCCACCGCGCTCAGTTCACCGAGGTATCAATTAAACAAGTAATCGCTTAACAAGCAGGAGGTATTCATTATGGCACACAAGAAAGGTGTAGGTAGTTCCAAGAACGGACGTGAATCAGCTTCAAAGCGTTTAGGCGTTAAGATTTGGGGTGGACAGAGCATCATCGCCGGCAACATCATCGTTCGCCAGCGTGGCAACAAGCACTTCCCAGGTGAGAATGTAGCTCAGGGCAAGGACGACACGCTCTATGCTCTCAAGGACGGTGTGGTGTATTTCCACAAGGGCGCTCGCGACAAGAGCACCGTGTCTGTGCTCTCACCCGAAGCTTACGCAGCTAAAACGAAAAAGGCTGAAGCATAAACATTAACAAAAAAGACTTATTCCAAACAAACATAGAAGCCTGCTCCACCACGGAGCAGGCTTTCTACGTTTTATAGATCTGATGAACACCGCACTCTGGCAACGGAATACTTCGGGAGCAGTATATATTTCCATCGAAAAGATTCCAGGAGCAGCATAGCGATTAGACTGTTTGTTCACGGGCTTTCAATGCTCAAAATGCTATAGCCGAATGTACTCAAGAGAGGGCTCTGTACAAAGGGACGCATCCGGAAAATGCAGAGAAGCGGCATGCCGGGGCGGAAATATACCTGACGAGCATATATCTAAAACAGAGACGGGCCGGGATTGTCCATTGCCGTATAGACGTTGTATCGGCCTTTCTTTATCTTCATGACACCTTTGCTGGACAGTGAGTTTAAGAATCTTTTCACCTTGTCGTCGGACCAGTCCAACTTGAGATACGACGCGACCTCCTGGGGTCTTAGCTCATGTGTCTTCAACAAATCGATGACAGCGTTTGTGATCTTCTCTATATTCGACACAGCCTCTGATCTTGGTATTTCGTCTCCCTGGCTGTTGACCGGCTTAGCTCCGGCCTCAATCAGCTCTCGGTTGGCATTCTTTTCTTTTTCCTCCGGCACTCTGACATATATGGATATGTCGTCGCCGTTTTTCCTCTGTCGGTTGATGCCTTCGATAGCTCCGCTCCATGTTCCTCCCTTACTGTCGGACTCAGCCACAAAAATCTTGCTTGCCAGCGCATACACAATAGCATTTCTCGCCATGGCCAGTCCTACGCTCCATCCTGCCGTTGGCATAAAATAGCTCATGATCAGCACATGGCCGTCGATAATGTGTTTGTAGAGTTGCTTGTATCCACTCGTGAACGTGGTGATCCCTTGTGGCAAGACGGCAATGCTATAGCCATTGGCGGCTAAGGAGGCATCGAGCGCCTGGCGGTCTACGCCCTTGGCAAAACCGCTGACAATCACGTTTCCGGCAGAGGCTTCCCTGGCAGCGACGGTAGTGGTAAACGCTAAAGCCTGTGGTCCGGCTTTTCGTGAGCCGACGACAGCCACGCCCTGCTTTTGCAACAGAGATTTGTCGCCTTTGGTGTAGATGACCAAGGGTGAGTTGTATTTGAGATTCTTCTTGAGAGCAGGCGGATATTCCTCGTCACGTACTGTGATGATGTCGTAGCCCTGGTCCAGAAGGTTTTCCGCCATGAACGAGTAGTTGGGGACCAACGGCATACATGTCTTCAGCTTCGCGATATGATCTTTCGTCACATGGTATTCTTTTTCCTTCAGCTCGTCACTGGCGTTGAAGAAATCCGAGAGCTGCCTGTCATGTTTGAAACATTGCACGACAATCTCCATCTTATCCTTAGTGCGCATGCCTTCAAGATGAGCGAGGGCCATCCAGTAACTCAGTTCTGACTTTTCCATTGTTATGATTGTGTTTTTGACGAGTTTTTCAAATTCTGTCTCCTCCAACAGTTTTCGCTATGACAAGCGGCGCTACTTCCTTTGCGCCGTTCTTCATGAGCAGCGTTGCTATTGCTTTTATTGTTGCTCCGCTGTCGTAGATGTCATCGATCAGCAAAATGGATTTTCCTTCTACGCTTCCTATAATGGAGAAAGCGTCTTTCACGTTTTCTTTTTTCCCATAGGTGTTTTCAAAAATCTTTTGCGGGTCGGTCTTGCGCGTCTTTATCAGCATCTCGGAAACCGGAGTGCTGATCGCATTGCCTATTTTGCGGGCAAAGTTCCTGACGAGATTTCCGGATTCTGTCGGCGGAACGTAGAGGATAATGTCAAATTTGCTTTTGTCCTTAAACTGATGGTAATAGGCTTTTAGCGTCAGCCTTACCAGGAAATCGGGGAAGTCTCCGCCATTCTCGTATTTGCAATGGTGTATGGCTGCGCCTACATTCGTGGCTCCGTAGTAAGAGGCCGCAATGCCTTCCGCAATATTTCTCTGGGCCTTCAATATTGGGAACATGTTGTCCTTAAACGCTCTGGCCTCGTTTAAGCCGTCCTCAGTCATGCTGATTTCTTTTTTTTGCAATCCGCTGTTGTCGCATGTCATAGAGAAGTCAGCATTTGTTTCGTCACCAAGATATTGACAGAGATATTTCATTCGCGGCATCGTGGTGAAGACATAGTCGATCATCTTTTGCAGATCTTTTCTTTTGGCCTTGTTGAGAGCCTCAAATGTGGACATGTCAAATGTTGGGGCATCCATGCAGTATTCAAAGGTCTTGGTTTTGCCTAAGGCGATTTCTCTGATGATGCCCATGTCCTTCAGGTCCTCTTTGATAGTGCGTATGACGTTCAGTCTCAGGTTTGTGGCAAGAGCGATGCCTTTTTCTCCTAAGGGTTCATTTCTGACGGCGTCAATGACTTGCCGGTATTTGGTTTCCGATGGCCGTGCGCCTTCAATGAAAGATATAGGGAGGCGTAGGTCCTCGTAGATGCCGTCCTTGTTTTTCCTTTCGTTGAAAAACAGGATGAGGTAGGCTGTTTGTCCGTCACGCCCTGCGCGTCCTATCTCCTGATAGTAATGGATAGGCGATGCCGGCATTTGCAGATGAATGATAAAGCGGATATCGGGTTTGTCAATACCCATTCCCAAGGCATTTGTAGAGACCACGCACTTCCATCGGTTCTCTTTTAATCCCTTTTCTATCTCCTTTCTGCTGTCGGTATCCAGGCTCGCGTTGTATTCGACAGCGGATATGTCGTTGTGTGTAAGCCATCGGGCATACAGTTCTGTCTGTGTCCTGGTGCCGGCATAAACGATTCCTGTCCCCGGCATGTCGGCAAGGTGCTGTTTGAGCCACACCATTTTCTCTTCCTCGGAAGTTGTTCTGATGACGAAGAGACGGAAGTTTTTGCGCATCAGTTCTCCCCTGACAACAGTCAGCCTGCCGCCGAGCTGCTCTTCTATGTCTTGCTGTACGCGCGGTGTGGCCGTGGCCGTGACGGCGAGCACCGGCATGTCTGTCGGGAGGTAAGCGTTGACAATGTTTCTGATGCGGCGGTAGTCAGGCCGGAAGTCATGTCCCCACTGCGAGATACAGTGGGCCTCGTCCACCACGATCATGGAGATCTTCATGGTTTGCAACGCCGTTTGCCACTCCTGATTGCCTTGCCGCTCCGGCGCTATGAACAAGATCTTTATCTTTCCATGAATGGCGTCTGCCAGTGTCTGGCTGTTGGTCTCCGGTTCCTCACCGGAGTTGATGCACCCTGCGCTGACGCCCCGTTTGTTGAGATTCGTGACTTGATCACGCATCAAAGCGATGAGTGGAGAAAAGACGATGGTGACACCGTCGAAGAGAATGGCAGGGAACTGGAAACACAGGGATTTTCCAAATCCTGTCTTTTCTATCATCAAGATTCTTTGGCCGTGGAGCAATGCGTCGATGACTTTCCATTGCTCGTCATAGAAGTGCGCTATTCCGAATCTCTCTGATAGTATTGCTTCTGCTTCTGGTCTTGATAATTCTTTCATCTCTTTTGTTTTGAAGTGTTGCAAAATTAAGAAAAAACGGGGAGATAACCAAAAGATAGCTTTGAAATAAGCAGAAACTCACATGTCTATATCTCTGTGATCTGGTGTGGCGGCAACGGAATGGTGGCGGCGGCTGGATTTTCTTTTTTCGCTTCTTGACTGTGTCTTCTGAAGAGGAAAAGACACGTGCTTTTGTCAAACCTGCTACAAACCCGTGAAGATGGCGTGAAGAAGCAGTATGAAAGGGGAGAGCTGTTGTCTTGGAATCTCTTTTTTCCTTAACTTTGTAAGTGAACAAAGTCTCTATAATATAATAAGGAGAAAAGCGTATGAAAAGAATGATGATGACAGTCATGGCGGCTGTAGCTTGCCTGACGATGAGTGCAGAGAAGAACATAGTGTTGCCCGCTATGGGATGTGACGAGCAAGTGGTCGTGAAGATGTTGGGAACACCCGACGAGACAAATGCCGACGGCGACGAGGCTGTGTATCATGGTCTCATGTTCCGTGGCACACGTTGGGACCGTGTTGTTGTCAGGTACGAGCAGACTGGCAAACAGAAAATGATGAAGGGCATGACGCTGAGCGAGTCTTGCCGCAATGCGCAGGAAGCCTTTGATCTTAATGCCGGCTTGCAACAGCAACTGCGCCGCGACTATGGCTGGCTCGACCACAACGCCGACGACAACAGTTGGATGACCTGGCAAGGCGGCGAGGTTCAGGAAGGAAGCAATCACTATGCCTTCACGCTGAGCACAAAAAAAGAAGGCAAGACCAACATTGTCAGCCTTGCCTTGTATTGAATCATTATTTTTACTTGATATTGTCGTAAGCGTTGATGGCCTCGGTGAAGCGCTGTGCCACATCGTCAAACGAGTACAGACCGTCGGCGTTGGCCGTGAGTCCGCGTAGTTTGAGCGGATAGACCATTGGCGGATTGTTCAGGTCGAGCATCGTCAGACCGCGCAGCTGTGCGGTAGACTGGTAGACGAGGTTAACGGCTACGAACTGCTTGCCACTCTTGTCGGTCCATTTCTCAAAGACCACCTTCGAGCCGATAGGAGTCTTCTTCTCGATGGAGTTGGGCAGCGAATAGTCTTCCACGCCCAATGCGGCGTCGACGCTGGCAATGTTGCTGTCGTGACCGCAGAGGAAGGTGAACTTACGGTTCTTGGCGTGAAGCTCGTCGCTGATATACATCAGCAGTGGATGAGCCACATTGACCGCCACGATGGGAGCCGTGAAGAGCACGTCGCCATAGACATCCTTGATCTGCGCGATTTTCTCCCAGTCTTGGGCAGTGATGTCGTGTCCGAAGGCTGCCTTGCGGGCGTCCGGCTCCTCGTAGTATTGCAGGATAAACGCGTCGGAGGCAGAGTTGGCGAGTTTGAGTGAGCCTTTCATCTGCGGCTCGTCGCCTAAGCGGAAGATGATCTGCGTGTCGTCGTCCTTGAAGCCACAGGTCTCACCGCTCTTGCAGGCTGGCGAGTCCTTGAGGTCGAGGACCTTGGCGGTGACGGCATAGTTGTCCTTCAGCTTCTCACCGATACCTTTCAGCCCTTTCTTGCCGCCCATAGCCGCGATCTGCTTCATGGCCTCGGCCTGGAAAGCATCACTGACCTTGGTGAGCTTGGGACAGAAGACCGGGTCCATCGTGCTTGCCGAGAAGCGGTGGTTCACATGAATGTTGGCCAAGGGCATGAAACCGGAGGAGAAGTATTGTGCCGTGGCGATGGTGCGCTGCATGCTGTTGGCATAGAAGTTCACATCGTCGGCCGACGGTGTGGCGTTCTCCTTGAAGAGTCCTTCACTGACGAGCCATTTGCGGAAATACTGTCCCATCATCGTCTCCAGCACGCCGCCACGCAGTGTCAGTTCGCTGGCGGCAGAGGACCACTGTGTCCACTGATGAGGTGTGAGACGGCCCAGTGCGCTGCCATTGGTCGAGAGCGGTGAGCGGATGCTGTGGCGGCTCAGCACGACGACCTCGGTGAGCCGGTATTGCTGTCGGAAAGCCTCGCTGCGCTGTAGCTGAGCCCATGCCCACGAGGGACAGAGCATGAGGAGCAGCAGAAAGGCGGAAAATATCTTTCTCATAGTAGAATGAAGTTTTAGTCTGCATGATCCATGTCCTTTCACATGAATCATGCAGATAGGTTTGATTAGAACTTGATCTGCAGACGGGTCTCCAGTGCCGTGAAGTGGTCATCGTCGTATCCGGCGCGGTTGCTGACCTTGGTATAGGAGCCTCTGACACGCCAGATCATGTACTTGTTGATGTAATAGTTCATCGTAGCGGAGAAGTCGTTGCTGCGTCCACCGCGGATGCCTGCGTCGGGATCCGACATGTCGAGATAGTCGTAGGCCAGCACCAGCTCAAGGTTGCCGCGTGCGGGAGTGTCGATGCCGCCGTCCCAATAGTTGTATTTGTATTGGCGTCCGAGGATGAGACCGCGCAGGGCTGCGTAGCCGCCGGTGGCTTGGAAGCTGTGATTGCCGTTGTCGCGGGTGACCGAGTTGTAGAAGTACTGTGCCTCCAAGCCCAGTCGGTTGTAGGCAGCGCAGACTTCGGGCGTGAACTTATACATGGCTTTGGCGTGGTCGACAGTAGCCTGCATCGAGGTGACCTGCGCGATACGTGTGGGCCATGTGGTGGAGAGAACGAACGACTTATGGTTGAGTTCGTCGTTGCTGTTGTAGCGCGGACTCTCATAAGCACCGGAAACGCCCACGTGGAAGATACGGCCCGGCTCGGTGAGCGGACGGTAGAGGGCGCGTGCCATGACGCCGATGCCCTGGTTGCCAGTCTTGTCGCTCGACATCTTCATGGCGTCAGTCTCAGAGAAGAAGCTGGTGGTGACGAGATAGCGGAGATCGGAGTGCTCGAACATCACGCCGAGCAGACGAGAGTTGTTTAGTGCTTGGTTGCTGCGAGGTTCCTCCATGGAAATCTTGAAAGAAGAGCTTGTTGCGCTCTGTAAACCGTACTGGTGAACGAAGTAACCGGCGCGGATGAGGCTTTTCTTGCCTAAGGAGTGCTCAATGAAGACATCTTTCATGCCCACCTTGCCGTAGGCGTAGCCGATGTCGACCTTAGCGGTCCAGTCCTCATAGGTAGCCTTGAATCCCACACGCATGTCGGGGATGCCCATACCGTCGTTGAGTTTGTTGTTGATCTCGTCGCTGGCGTCAAAGAGTCCGGCGTCCAGAAGAACACGGCCCGAAGGCTTGACGACGAGTTTGCTTTCTGTCTTTTCCTGGGCCTGCAGCGTCGTGGCGGCGAGCAGTGCAAGTCCGAAGAGTATTGTCTTTTTCATGGTGTTTACTGTATATAGGATAATTTGCAGTTGTCCGAAATGTTGTTTATTTTGCAGTCTCTTCTGCCTTGCGCTCTACTTTGGCTACTTTTCCCTCCTTGACGAGTTTGGCAAACTCCTTCTTAGCCTTGCCGAGCTGCTTCATGAAGTTGTCGTTGGCGTGCAGACGGGCCACGACGGCACTGGCTACGAGGCGTGCGGCGTCTACGTCGCTCTGGAAGTGATAGCCACAGATCACGCGGCTCTGTCCCATCTCATAGCCGCGCTTGAGGATAGAGTCCTGACGGTCGGGGTTCACCTCTGCGAGAACGAGGGCAGTGGCCCAGCCGATGGAGGTGTGCCCAGAGGGGTAGCTGCCGTTGGTGGAGAGCTCTTTCTGCTGTTCGGGATTGCAGGTCATCTCGTGATAATAGGCGAAAGGACGCACACGCATATAGTGGTTCTTGGCAGCGCGTGTGGCGAGGTCGCCGGCATCCTCACGCATGTTGATGACGAGCTTATAGATTTCCGGTGTCTCTTCTTTGCTGATGCGCACACCGAAAGCGTCGGAGAAGGCGTTGGGCACACCATCGCCGTTGACACGTGCGTCGGCAGCAGCCTGGTCACCACGTGGCGTGTCGCGCTGGAGCTTGCCCCACTGATACTGTGCCTCGTCGTTGAGCCACAGGATGGAACCCTGCTGGGGAGGAGGCGGCAACAGCGAGAGACTGTTGGCAACTTCGTCGGCACGCAGGAAATAGAGGTCGGGGTTGGTGCGGACATCCTTGATCTTGGACTGACCGAAAGAAGAAACGGCGATGAGTGTCAGCATGAAACTGACAACAAGTGACTTGACGTTGTTCATGATCTGTAATATGTTTAAGTTTTGAAAATGTTGATTTCCGGTTTTTGCGATTACGCTGCAAAGTTATGATGAAAGGCGGAATAAAAAAAGTTGCATTTAATGTATTGTGCAATATCATCAAATGCAACTTTTTACAAAGTGCTGTTGTTAAGCGTGTTAAGGCAAAACAGTGGAAAGCAAAATAGTTTTCTACCATCAGCGTTCAATGCTCTTGGATGCACAAACAAAGGTAGTAATAGCAAGGAAGTAAGCTACGGAATAGTCCTTCGTTAACCTGCATCGTTCATGAACGCTTATATGAAATGATAATCGCTGAGTTGTTACCATGGAAGACTGGATGCAAAAAAAATCGCAAACATGCGAATATTCTCAATAAACTTTATTATCTTTGCAAGTGTGGGAATATCTATATTATGAATATAGATTTTAAAGACAAGGCTCTGGAAGAACTCTACATAAGCGGACGGACAAAGGATCATAAGTACAGTAAGCTGGCACCAGACGTAATTAAGAGATATGCGAAGGTAGTCAACTTTTTAAGATCTGCAAGAAGGTTAGAGGATCTGTTCCTAATAAAGTCTCTCCATTACGAAAAGAAAGAAGGAGACCTCAACGGCGTGGACGCTGTTTGGATAACGTCACAGTACAGGCTCCTCTTCTATAGCTCTCCAGATGAAAACGGAATAATCGTAAACGCATTAATTTTTGAAATATCCAAGCACTATGAATAATAAAGATTTAACTCCATTCGTAGCCACCCATCCCGGAGAAATGATTAGGGATGAACTTAAGGAGCGTGGCATGACGCAAAAACGGCTTGCAGAAGAGATGAGCGTCAAGCCATCTGTGCTGAGCGAAACCATTAACGGCAAGCGACCCGTATCAAAGAATGTTGCCATCGCATTGGAAAAAGCACTTGGTATACCTGCTGAGATTTGGATGAATTTACAGAGTCAATACGAACTTGACAAAGCAAGAATTTCCGAGCGCGACTGTAGCCATGAGACTTTCTCTGTTACAATTCCTACGAAGGACAAAAGTCTCTTTCAGGACTTGGTTCGTAAATTCGGATGGGCATGCCTGTAAAAGATAAAAAGACATAGTAACAGCTTAAACATAGTAACAGAGTGCTTTTTATGTTCACTCTGTTACTATGTCTTTTTTTGTTTATTCTGTTACTATGTCTTTTTTTTGTTTATTCTGTTACTATGTCTTTTTTGTTTATTCTGTTACTATGTCTTTTTTTGTTTATTCTGTTACTATGTCTTTTTTTGTTTATTCTGTTACTCTGTCTTCTTTCACCCTGTTACTCTATCTTACTCCGTCAGCCTGAGAATATAGTCAGCGATGCTTGACGGATGCCGCTCGGCGTACTGGCGGATGTCCTCCTCAGCAGGCACGAGCTTACCTTTGACGAGTCGGCTGATGACGGGGTTGAGATTACTGGCCACGTTGAGCATACCCGGCAGGAGCAGACGCTTGACATTCGGGTCGGCCAACAGCAGGGCAAGCACACGGGCAGGCTGGTTCTCTCCGGTGCTCCACTGGAGGATGGAGCCCGTCAGCCGCGGATCAGTGCGGAAAAGCGCGTCGTAGAAGCGGTCGATTGCCGACTTGATGGCATGAACCATGTCGTGGGTGTCGTCGCCACGGCGCTCCTCGCCGGTATATCGTGCGATAAGATGGCGCAGCTGCTGCAAGGCAAAGAGCTCGTGGTAGCGGTCGTCGAGGTGTTGGAGCCGTCGCAAGATGGCGATGCGGTCGGCACTTCCTAAGGTGGGAAGCATGTCGGTCCACTGGTGGGAGAGCGTGTCGGTCACCTTGTCCTGCTGTTCCAGTGCGGCGATGTCCCGGAGCCGCTGCTCGACGAAGCGTTGCAGACGGTCCTGCACTTCTTTGGACATCAGCCTTTCCATGCGCTGGCGGATGATGATAAGCGCCGGTGCCATGTCGTCAATCGTCTTGATGGCGAGTCCCTTGCGGTAGCTGTCGATGAGCGCGGGCAAGTCGTCGCTGATGCCTTCCACGGGCAGCGTGCCGGAGAGCTGGTCCATGTCTTTGTTCAGTTCCTGGCAGATGGCACTGATCTGCCGGAGCCACGAGGCATTTCTCGTCGCCTGCTCGCCCAACTGCTCGGGCTGTCCCTCGGTCAGCGCGTGCTGGCTGTCGTCGATGAGCTTATGGGCATCGAAAAGCTCTGTCTGCTTGATGTCGTCGATCTGCCGCAATACGAGGCGCACGAAATAGAGCGCCACGTGGCTGTTGAGGCGCATGATACGCTCCGAGACAGCCGCGAAATGTTGGTTCGAGACCTTCCATGAGCGTTTCTTACGGGTGCCGAGGCGGTGGATTTCCGCTTCTATTTTCTTCAGTTCACGGACTTCCTCATCGCTGAGAATATCGTGATATTTCTCCACGGCTTCCAGCCGTCGCATGAGATCACGCTGCCGTGCTTTCAGTTCCAGACGGTAGGACCGGCGCAGGCGCAGCAGGAAGAGATAGACGAGCAGCAAGGCACCCAGCACGATCACGGTAGCTTCAAGGAGACTGCGGCGTGTGACTATACTCGTCTCCATGGCGATCCATTCAGCCTGCCCTTCGTTTCCGGCCTTGAAACAGAGCACGCCGAGGTCGCTGCCTAAGTAGAGCCGGCCGTTGCTGACCAGAGACGCTTGTGGGTGGAACTTGATGTCGCGGAAATAGATACCCACTTTGTGTAGTCTCAGTCCTTCTACCTTGAGCCTCATGACGCCACGCTCCAGGAGAGCGTAGACGACGCTGTCGTTGGCAGGCAACAGAGCGGCTGTTCCCTCCACCCTGATCGTGTCGGGTCCGCCTTGCAGGTAGATACCGTCGTTGGTGGCCAGTAGTGTGGCAGGAGGGTAAGAGTTGATGATAGCGGTCAGCCGTGGATTGGAACTCTGGTGGGCGAAGACAGGCTGCGGTCCGTCGCCCCGGTCGGTCCACAGTCCGTCGTTGAGCGTGGCGATCATCATGCGCTGATTGTCGGGAGCCGTGTAGAACGAGGTGACATATTTGTCGCGGAACGAAGCCACACTATGCGCCTGGCGGCCGTCGAGCGGCAGTTTCATCATGCCGTCCTGCACACCTATATATAATATAGGAGTCTTTGTGGGCAGCAGTCCCATGGCGGTCACCTTTTTCTTTGTGGAGAAGATCTCATGGGGCACGTGAGAGAGATAGTTGCCCCAAAGGTGGTTGCCGAGGGTGAGACGGAATATCTGTTGCTGATTTTTGAGGTAATAGAGTGTGCCGTTGTCGGCGGTGCAGTCGATGATGGCGTCGGCGTGGATGAAGTCGAAGATCTTTCCTGCTTGCCTGCTGCCGTCGGGAAACGCGAAGACATTGCCGTGGTCATCGACAAAGCAGAGCCGGCCCTCGTCCTGGCAGGCGGCGACGAGAGGATAGGGAGCCGAGCTGGAGAGATGACGGGGCAACTGCCACACGGCGTGGTCGGTGACGAGCCATACGAAGTCGTCGCCAACGGACTGAGCGACCACGTGCGAGGACTTCATGGGCACCGGCCGTCGCAGCTGCAAGTGGGAGAAGTGGCGGAGGTCGTCGGTGAGTATCGCGTGTGTGCGGCTGATGAAGCAGTAGGTCTTGCCCGTACGGAAAAAGCTCGTAGCCACGTCGGGCAGGGTGTAAGTCTTCTCTTTGCCGTTCGGCTCACGCTCGTAGTATTGGTCACCGATGAGGTAGCAGAGGCGTTTGCCCTGACGTTCCACCCATGTCACCTTGCTTCCGGCATGGATCACCTGCGCCTTGCCGGAGTGAGCGTCTACGAGCGCCAGTCCGCTGTCGGTGGCGAGCGCCAGTCGTCGGGTGTCAAGGTTGGCGATGAGCGGTGTGGCGAATGACGCGCTGTTGTTGCGGTCGCGTGGGTAGACCTTTTCCAGTTGGTGATGTGCGGCATTCAGCACGAAGAGGCCCTGACTGGTGGCCGCATAGAGCCGTCCGGCTTTCCACCGGATGTCGTAGACCGAGTAGTGGAGGCCTTTGATGGCGATGGAATAGTGAGCGACGGGGCTGAACGCGCTGCCGTCGAACCGGTATTGCGCCAGTCCGCCGTTGCGGTGCCCGATCCAATACGTGCTGTCGTGTCTGACAACACAGTAGATGCGGTCGGAACCGAGCTTATAGTGCTTCCGGCCCCGTGCTGTCATGCTCCACAGATCACCGTATTCTCCGCCGATCCAGTGCACGCTGTCGCCCTCAGCCGAGAGCGAGGCGAGGGGCTCGTCGAAGTAGGTCTCTATCTCGTCCCAGCCCGATTTCTCTTTCTCTTTGGTGCAGCCGGTGAGGAGCACGGCGCTGAGGACGACGATGAGAGTCAAGGCCCATAGACGTGACTGTCGTGACGAACCGGCGGGAGAAGGCTCCCGGTGGTACAGGCGGTCGATATGTTGTGACTTAGAGGTCATCATCCTTTCTCTTCTTTAATAAAGTCAGCGTGCTTGGTTGCTGATCACCTCGTCCATCACACGGTCGTTGTCGTCGACGGGCACCTGCTCCACGCGCTGGAAGTCGAAACACACGCCGATCTTGTAAGCCTGCGGCACTTGCGCCAGAAAGCGGTCGTAGTATCCGCGCCCGCGTCCGAGGCGGTGTCCTTCACTGTCGAAGCTCATGCCGGGCACGATGATCAGCTCGATGCTGTCGAGGTTGCGGTAAGGCCTGCCGACGGGCTCGAGCAGATGGTATATGCCTTCGGCGAGGTCGCCGGGGCCCGTATATTGTCGTGGCTCGATATGCTCCTTGTCGACGCATTTGGGCAGGATCACGGTCTTGCCCTCCTTGAGCAGCGTGTCGACGAGACGACGCGTGTCCACCTCATCGTCCAGGGCGTAGTAGAGCATCACCACGTGCGCAGCTTGCAAGCGTGGGTGTTGCAGCAGCCTTTGCTCAATCTCTTTTGACCAAGCCTCGCGCTGTTCTGTTGGGTATTGTTGTTTCCGCTGCCGGATGACACGTCTGAGTTGTTGCTTTATGGTATGAAGGTCGCTCATATTTCAAAGTGATTACTTAATACTGACAAAGTTAGCAATAATTTTCTAAAAGGCTATATTTAATTGGAGATTTTAACGTATCACGTCCTCGTTTCCCTCACGCCATAGATTTGTGTCCTAAGTATAAATTCACTGGAATCTTTAGCAAAAATAAAAAACTGACACGAATAGCCGCTCTCATTCCCCACTTTCTTACACGAAAGCTTGCTATACCATCCATACACTTTCTTACACGAAAACATAGTGATGCGCGACTTCCTGCCTATGCACTCCCTCTCGGTATTGCTTTGGTCGGCAAGCCTCTCCTTATGTTATTTCCTTACAAAATCACCACCATGTGAACTTGCAATCCAGAGAGACCGAAAGCGAAAAAAACAGGATGAATGCCACAAAACCATAGGGCTGACTGACCAAACAACCGAGATGACCCGACGAAACAACCGAGATGACCCGACCAAACAACCGAGATGACCCGACCAAACAACCGAGATGACAGCATCAAAAGCCCTGTTTTGCATCATTTTCTATAAGAAATCACGATTCCAACAACCCATTTCCTATCTTCAAAAGCAACAAAAGCAACGTATGTAATTAACCATCAGCGCATTACAAAAACACCGCCATTTTTCGCGAAAATCGGCCCGACATAGCGTCTGGCCCAGAAAATCGCCGCCACGAGCCCGCAAAAATGTCAGTTTATCCAACAAAGCGAGAAAGTAATTCTTTTCATACCCACACGGAGACACTGAGCGCGCAAAGACGGCTACGCTGTGAAGAGAGCAGAGAGCACGATGAGCATCGCCCTGACATACCTCTCGCAAAGACACAAAAAGGACACAAAGAACGATTGTTGTGTGTCCATTCTATACTGATCTTTTGGACAAACCATGAGAAAAACTTATCTTTGCAATGTAATTATGTCATGAATTTGCAACCATGAAAGACGCGATGATGAAAAAACTACAGAGCATGGCTGTCGCCATGACCGCCGTGCTGTGGCTCTGCGCTGTCGCCGTGACGGCGCAAAACACTGCCTTCCCCTACCCTGCTGTCCCCGACACACTGCGGCAGCCACAGGCCAGGGCCGACTATCTGCTGCTGCACTACTGGGACAACGTCGACTTTGCCGACACCACACTCCTCGACTCGCAGGACTACGGCGAGCAGGGCTTCGTCGACTACATCGATCTACTGGGACGCTTCGGCAAGAACGTGGGACCACAGAGCGCAAAGATCTTCATCGCCAAGGCGTGGAGCTATGCACCGGCACGACGGCGCTTTGACAGCCTCATCGACCAATACCTCGACGACAACGCCTCGCCGCTGCGCAACGACCGCATCTACTGCCTGCTGCTCAACGCCATCGTCAACGACTGCCATACCGACTCCACCGAGCGCAGCCGCTATCGCTTCCGGGCACGACTGGCCGCGGCTAACCTCCCCGGAGACACGGCGAGCGACTTTGCCTTCACCGCCGACGACGGCAGCCGGCACAGCATTCGCGAATACAGCAACCAAAGGGTGTGCCTCTTCTTCTATGACCCCGACTGCGAAAACTGCCACACGGTGTGGACGTGGATGCAGGCCCACCCCCTGCCCGCCGACGTCAGGATCCTGCGCGTCAAGGTCAATGACAGACTCACCATGCAATACGCCATCAAAGCCACACCGGCTATCTATCTCCTCGACAAAGACAATATCGTCACTCTCAAAGACTGCACACCCGAACAACTCGTCAAACAGTTCAAATAACATTAAAAAGATATCATACCCTTGGCGGTCTCAGACGAAATGCTTATTTTTGTCGCTGATAAAATGATTGTTCATTCTTTGATCGTTAGTACCATGAAAACAGAAAGAGAGAAACGGGCCACGCGCGTGACACTCTACGGTGCGGCCATCAACATCATACTGGTCATCTTCAAGCTCATTGCCGGCGTCGTCGGACAGTCTGCCGCCATGATTGCCGACGGCATACACTCGCTCAGCGACCTGCTCACCGACGCGGTGGTGATCATCTTCATGAAACTCAGCTCACGGCCACAAGACGAAGACCATGACTACGGCCACGGCAAATACGAGACGCTCGCCACAGCCATCATCGGCATGGCGCTCTTCGTCGTTGGCCTCGGCATCTGCTATGGTGGCGTGGTGAAGATTTGGGCAGCCCTGCAAGGCCAGCAGTTGGGACAGCCGGGATGGATCGCGCTCGCCGCAGCCCTCCTCAGCATCGCGCTCAAAGAGTGGTGCTTCCAGTTCACCGTGCGCACTGGGCGTGCCATACAAAGCGAGACGGTAGTGGCCAATGCCTGGCACCACCGCAGCGACGCCCTGTCGTCAGTGGGCACCGCCATCGGCATCGGCGGCGCCATCGCGCTGGGACCGTCGTGGGCTGTCCTCGACCCTATCGCCGCCGTGATCGTCAGCGTGCTCATCGTCATCACCGCATGGAAACTCATGGCCAACGCCTTAGGCGAACTCCTGGAGAAAAGTCTGCCCGAGGCCATGGAGAAAGACATCGAGCACTCGGTCACCGAAGACCCAAGGCTCAGCGACATCCATCATCTGCGTACGCGCCGCATCGGCAGCCATATCGCCATAGATATGCACGTGCGTATGCCCGGCAGCCTGACGCTCGTAGAAGCTCACCAGATTGTCTCCAGCGCGGAGAAGCGCCTGCGCGAGCGCTTCGGACAAGGCACGTTTATCAGTATACACATGGAACCGGTGAAAGAAAAGAGCCTCACCCCCAAACACAGCCTCACCCCCTTGCCCCTCTCCAAGGGAGAGGGGAGTGAAATGCTGGATAAACAGTAAGGGGATAGCTCGCAAAGCTATCATTAATATGATGCTGAGCTACAAGTAATAAGATATACATATATAATAATAATCAAAATCATAGCCATCAACACCACCCGTTTAACCCTGTAATCACTCCCCTCTCCTTTGGAGAGGGGCACGGGGGTGAGGCTGATATTATCATGCACACTTATATCACACGCACTAAGCGAGAGAGAAGAATATACAAAGGACTCTTCTCCCTGGCTCTCACCCTTATGCTTTTTGCTTCCTGCGGCGGCAAGAAAGACGATAATGCCAAGACGGCAACACAAGGGAAGGAAAACAACATCCCAGTGGACACGGCACTGCAGTCACGACTGAAGAAGTTCGCCGCCGCGCCCCGCTGCAAAGGACTCTTTGGCTTCTATGTCTATGACCTCACCGCCGACAAGCCCGTCTATGGCGAGGGACAAAAGGTGACCATGTCGTCGGCCTCCTGCCTGAAGCTGATCACCGGCGTGGCCGGACTGCATCTGCTCGGCACCAACTACCTCTACCCCACTTCTATCTGGACTACGGGCAGCATGAAGGGCGACACGCTGCAAGGCAATGTCATCTTCAAGGCGCAACTCGACCCGCAACTCAACGAGCCTGACCTGAAGATGTTTCCACAGGCGCTGAAGAAGAAAGGCGTCAAACGCTTCAACGGCAAACTCGTCCTCGACCTCGTGCTCCACAAGCCCGTGACGAGCGAACAGCACTGGTATCCCTGGGACCTCTCGTTCTCGCGCTATGGCATCTTGTATAAGGGCGATCAGAAAGTGCGTAAGGCCGTGATGACGGCCTTCCGTCAGGCGGGCTATCAACTGGCAGACAGTCAGGTGGTCTATGGTGGACTGCCACGACGGGCCAAGCCTCTGTTCCGC
Organism: Hallella absiana; assembly: GCF_025457485.1. Taxonomy (NCBI): domain Bacteria; kingdom Pseudomonadati; phylum Bacteroidota; class Bacteroidia; order Bacteroidales; family Prevotellaceae; genus Hallella; species Hallella absiana. Next base: position 35,299 of record NZ_JAMXSP010000020.1, on the reverse strand, counting down.
TTCGGGCGCCCGGTAGACTATGTCATCAAGAAGATGTGGAAAAACAGCAGCAACACGCAGGCCACGTCACTGCTCTATACCATTGGCTACCATCTCGACAAGCGTGGCAACCTGCCTGCCGTCGGCGTGAACTATCTCCGCGGCTTTGTCCGTGACAGTCTGGGACTGAAGGACAAGCACATCGTCATCCACGACGGCTGCGGCCTGTGCACCCACAACCATCTGTCGCCCGAAGTGCTTGTCGCCGTACTGCGCTATGGCTATCAGCGTCCTGCCATCTATAAGAAGCTGCACACATGGCTGGCCATCTCCGGCGTCGACGGCACGCTGCGCGCCGAACTCAGTGACCCGAAGCTCAGAGGCCTGATACGTGGCAAGACGGGCACGCTCTCCCATCCCTTTGGCATCAGCTCGCTGGCCGGATACTGTAAGGGAGCCGACGGCCACACGCTCGCCTTCGCCATCATGGACAACGACATGAGCGTACTCGATGCCCGCGTGCTGCAAAAGAAACTCTGTCTGGCCATGACAGGGGTGGCAAAGAAATAAAGAAGCTCTTCATCAGCCATGACTAACCCCCAAAAAGGGCGGGCTTTATGCCCGACCTAACCTAAAGCCGTGTATGCACCGCTACCTTTTTGCTCCGGTTGTTCACCGTCACGATATACACACCCTGTACCAGAGGCTGGGTGACAAACGTGTCGGACACGGCCCGGCCGCGTGTCACTGACAAACCGGAGAGTGCGCGGACGATTACCAAGTCACCGGACTCAATGCCCCTGACTTGCAGACAACCGTCGGCCACACGCACCGTCCACGACACCTCGCCCTCATCACCATGAGCCTTTGTGCCGTCGGGCCGCACGCCGCCAATCTGCAATGTCAGTCGATTGTCGGTATAGCCCTTTGAGGCTTGCAACGTATAGGACGACTGCGTGAGGTCAGTCACCTCGCCCGTGGCCTTATCCCTGAGCCACACGCTCTGTCCGTCGAAAGCCTCTGCGTCGGGCAGCGAGACGGTGAGCGCTCCGGCCTTTGCGGCACGGTAGCCCATCATCATCTCCACGCCCACCGGCGCGTTGCCAGCCAGCGAGAGCGCCACCCCGCTGTTGTCCAAGAGGTAGACCTGCGGCACACTGTCGTTAAAGCTCTGCCACTTCACGCCGTCGGAGCCAAGGCTGAAGGCAAGAGCCTTAGAGGATCTCGTGGACGAGGGAGATATAGAAGCTATAGTTTCTATAGCATCAACAGGAGCTACAGAAGCCATAGAACCGGTAACCACTTCGACAGCATCGGAGGAGCCGTCGTCGTCAGAGACGGTTACGAAGGGCTTGGCGGCCTGAATCGGTGCCTTGCTCGGCAGTAGAGGAACAGCAAAGCTCAGCTTCTCGGTGTTGCCGTCACCGATAATGGCCGTCTGGGTGAAGAAGGCGGAGCCAAAGTCGAGCGACGAACCATCTTTCCAACTCTGCGAGGTGACAAAACTGTTGCCGTCGGCAGAGACCGTATAGAACACGTGCGGCGCGCTCATGTCGCAACTCTTGCCGTCGGCAAAGTGAGCCGTGTTGTATCCGCTGACGAGCCACGGCATGCCCTTGAGGTTCCAACCCATGTTCTCCAGTTTGGTGAAATGGGCGGAGCCGTCGGTCGCCACCTTATTATATTGTGTCAGCGTCACTGTCTTGGCGTTCTCGTCCTCGGTATAGACATAGTCGCCATTCTGACTGCCGAAGCCCGTGAAGCGCACAGTGACATCCTCTGTGAGCGGCGAACCTAAGTTCAGCAGCCAACCGTCGCAGGCAGCCACCTGCGTGGTGCTCATCTGTTCCCAGCACGGCGAGTCGGAAGTATGGAAGTCATAGTCCCAGGCCGAGCGTGTCTCGCCGTTGTAGGTCTTGCCCGTGGGAATCGTGTACTTTGTCTCCGTGAGGTTGCCGTCCTTGTCGGTGGCTGTTGTCAGCGCATTGGCGTAGTCGTAGGGGAACGGCATGGACATCAGCGTATACTGCATGTCCTTGGGGAACGTGCGCTCGGCGGCGACATAGGATGCCTGCACGATGTTGACGTTGCCATAGAGCGAGGCCCCCGGCTTGAGCAACAGATAGCCCGGGCGGAAGGCATTCTCACCCGTGAAGACCTTTGTCGTCGCGTCACTGCCCAACGACAGCGACGCGTTCTTGCCGATGTACACCACGCTGCCTTCATGGGGATAGCGGTTGTTCTTAGCGTCGGCATAACGGTTCTCACCGTCGGCGATGAGCCATGTCTCGAAACAGCCCATATCGACCTTACCGCCCAACGTGCGCGGATTGCCAAGGACATCACGGTCCGAGGCCAAGTTGACATACTCCTTGAACCTCTCAGGCAGTGTGAAGTTTTCCTTGTCCGCGTTGATGGCCAGACTGCTCTCATGCAACTGATAATAATAAGGTGCATGGTCGGTGAGGTACTCCGGCAGCTTATAAGCGTTGTCCGTCGTGAGATAGGGCGCGAAGGGATTGCCCGTAGCAGCGTAGCAGTTGGTATACGCCCCACTGCCTGTAGTAATCTCATCCGCAGACGACGCCTTGTCGGCACTGTTATAGTCGATGCAGTCGATAACCTTTCCAGCGTTGCTGACCGTCTTCTGTCCCGCGACGTCGGTTGCCACGGTGCAGTTGAGCATTGTGGCGCCGCTGCTCACACTGGCGATGGGCTGACCTTCAGCCACCCTGTTGCCATAGAGCAAAGCATTGTAGAGCAATCCGTGCTGAAGGTTGACCACGGGATGACCTTTGCCTTGGTCGTCAGCGTTCACCGTGTTGCCGTCAATCATCATATTGCGGAGCACAAGGCTGTCAATCTGGTCGGTGATGTCGATGGCCGGAGCTGTGAGGTCTTTGTCGCTGCGCACCTCCACACCGTCGACGAGTGCACCGAAGCCATAGCCCGTCTTCATAGTGATGGTATTGATGCCCGCGACGCGTGTGCGGTTCGTTGTCTTTGCCGCCAAGCCCGGGCGGCTGGCCTTCACCTTATTTATATAGGCCGCAATAGAATCATTCTCAAACAAACGCGCACCATTGTTGTAGATGACCTCATGGGTATCCTTGTCTCTCACGGCTCCAGGCTCCTCGGTATAGCTCGGCGCGACGCTGCCATAGACGCTCACGCCATTGCGCAGGGTGATGGCCTCCGGCACCGTATTGTCGGCAGCGCCCTTGACGAAGACATAGGACTTGGCCTGTGCCACTACGTCAGCCTTACTATTAAAATAGGTATACACCGCTGCGGCATCCACGGCACGCTGCACCATGCCACTGCCGTAGGCATTCTCCCACGACAGACCGGTCATCTTGCCCGTCACCTTACTCGGGTTGACGAAGAGCACACGCTGCATGGCCGACGAGCACTCGTAGGCACCGCGCTCCATGCTGCCGTCGTAGAGACGCACCTTGTTGGCAAGGTCCTTGGTGTAAGCCGTGTCGGCCAACAGCGTCAGCATCTTGGCAGAATCGAGCTGCGCCGTAGTGCCGTCCTTAAGCGCAATCGTCTGCCCTAACTTCCATCCGAGCACCTTCTCGGCATATATAACATAATTGGCGCGTGTCAGCGTGCGCACACCCGGATTGATATGGTAGTCGCGCTGGCTGATGTCCTTGCCGTCACCATTGACGAAGTTCGGACCTTCCATAGCATTGTAGTTGCGGCTGTCGAGACCCACGTTGTGCAGGTGTGTGTCGTCTTCGTCGGTATTCTCAATGCCCGTGATGGCGTTATACTGCACCGAGTCTGTCGCAACATTGTTGGCCGTAAAGCCCTCGTACTGCATCTTCATGCTGTTGCTGCGGTCGTCCTGCCAGATGATGGAGTTGTAGAGCGAGGACGTGCCCGTGGCCGCGTCGCTGAGCTTGATGTGTCCGCCGTTCATGGCGAAGGTGCAATTGACGATGCTCACCGTGTCGGTGCACTCCAGCGGATTGCCCGACCCGGAGTGGAACACGCTGTTGTAGATGAGCGTGCGGCCGCCACCCTGCTCGATGCGCACGGCGGGCACCGTCGTAGCACCGTCGGCACCGTTTTGCTGGAAGACACAGTTGCGAATGGTGAGTTTCGGTACGCCCGATCCCACCAGACGGGTGGTAGTCGACTTTGCTCCCGACTCACCACCTTCCGTCTTGAACTGCTCCTTGTAATAGATGGCCGCGCCACCCGTGAGGCTCTTTGTTTCCGTGTGCCTGGCATTGGCGTAGCTGTTCACAAATGTCAGACCGTCGAAGGTGACAGGCATTGCCTGCCCTGTCGTCAGACTGGACTTCGTCACTTTGTCGACTGTCGTTTCCTGATCTTTGACACCGCCCGACAAGTTGCCCTGCGTGCCCCACTGCTCAGCGTCGGAGATGAGGAAGAGGTGAGCCACGTTATTGTCGATATAGTAGCTTTTCTTGTCCATGACAAGCTTCACGGGATAGGCTTCGGGGTCACGCAATCCAAGGATGTTAGGCGCATAGCCACCCTCAATAGTGAGACTCTTCGCCTCATAGGAGTGGCCGGAGATGATTGTTTTCTTCAAAGCCACGATAGACGTGTTCGCCCCCGTGTGGATCTGGAAGCCGACGTTATTATCATCGAGCTGGTAGATTGGCGTGAAGACACCACCCGTCCCAGCCTCGTCGGCGCCGATGATCTTCACCACCTTCGGATGGTCGTTGCGGCTGAGAAGCAGCGTCTCGATGGCACGCTGCAGGTCGCTGGTGGGCGTTTCCTGCGAAGTGCCGTCGTTCTGTCCCGTGGTCTCGTTTTGTGCCACCCAGATGACGTCGGCCTCGGAGCCGTTCTCGACATGGAGCTGCGTATGCTGGTACTCATACACGCCGATGTCGATATAGTTCTCCGTCACCGTGCCCAGCGGGTCGGGCGAGATGCGGTGCATCTGTCGTGTGCCCTCGTTGCCGTTGTCGGCATAGTTCATATATTTGTCCTCGCCCAAGGGCAGCAGCATGAGGCCATAGGAATTGTTGTAGAATTGGGCTAAGTCGACATAGATGCCATGACCGGTATAGTTGCCTTTGTCATCCGTCTTAAACGTTCCGTCGGGATTCTGGTCGAGTTCTCCCCACCCCGCGTCGGTAAGGTTGTTGACACGATAGACAAGCCAGTCGGCACTCTGCATGTAGCCGTCGTAGCCCGCCTCCTGCGAGGGCGAGATGAAGTTAGGCCCGTCCACGGCATCGTTGTCGCCATTGATGATGACGTTGTTGTTGGTTTTGTGAAACGTTTCAGTAAAGAGTTTACTATAAGTAGTATTATCATGCACATCTACCTGTCGATAGTCATTGTTATCGACGCGTACCGGCAGTCCGTGCCCCTCCTCGTAGGCCGAGAAGAAAAGTGACTCCACAGGGTTGTCGTGACTGCCATAGTTCATCAGATGCACATCGCCACCGTCTTTGGTGTCGGCCTCATTGCCCCAGAAGATGCAATTGAGGCCGAAGTGTCGCAGATTGTCTTCGGTGTTGGCTTTGGTGTTGTAGACCGACGGATAGGAGAAGGCTTTGTTCTTTACCGAGTTGCAGTTCATCAGCGTGACCGACGCATCGTCACCCGCCCAGATGACACCGCCGAATCCTTTCAGCTCATCGCCCGTCTTGCCTGCTTCCGTGGTATTGGCAGGCTTGCTCACTGCATCATTGGTCAATTCATTGGGGGTGAGTATCGTTCCCGAACCACGCTTGGCTTCGTTGTTGGCGAAGATGGTGTTCACCACTGTCAGCGCATTATCCGTGGCGATGGCGCCGCCCCCCGAGTAGGTGACAAACTCACAGTCGTGGGCATCGGCAGCATCAGGACTGAGGCTCTCGTTCTGCACAAAGGAACAACCCACGATGTCGGCCGTGCCATCAGTATAGATGGCACCACCGAGACGCGCGTTGTTGTTGACAAAGAGACAGTTAGACACCACCAAGGGGATGTTGCGCACACCCTTGTCGTTGTCGTTGTCGTTTTTAAAGGTCGACGGCTGCACAGCCTGATCGCCGCTGACAAAGATGCCGCCGCCCTTGAAGTACCAGCTGCGGTTCTTCACCGACTCCACCTCATAGTCCTTGGCCGAGCCCTGTGTGACGGTGATGCCGTCGATGATGATGGCACGGTGCATCTTGGAGGCATTGTCCTCCTCATAGCTGTCGGCAACCACCTTGATCGTGCCGGTCAAAGAGCCGTCAGAGGTGTTGAGTGTGCCGCCGGTGGTGCAGTCGGGCAGCCTGCCTACCGAGTTCGGGTCGGCGTTGCAGGTGATGACGTGATAGACGTTCTTTGTCTCGGAGTCGTCGCCCACGGCATACCCCGAGAGGATGGTCTGACTTTTCATCTCCCACGGCTCCACGAGCGAGTTCTTGTTCATGTCGTAGCGGGCACGGGTCAGACGAATGTTGTCGATGGTGGCTCCTTTGAGCGTGACACTCTGCTCAGTGCCGTCGACAGTGCCCTTAACCGTCACGTCTTCATCCCTCGATTGGCAATAGTAATGGTTCGCATTGGAAACGTCGAGTCCGCCAATGATGGTCACACCTTCGGGCACGCCGAAGGTGTTGGTGCGCACATGGCCCTGTGTGCCGTAGAGGTCGGTATAGGGATAGTAGGTGCCACCCGCAAGGAAGATGGTGAAGCGGTGGTTACGTGCCTCCTCACTGTTGTTGCGTGCATTGACGACATACCGCAGGGCATCGTCGACACGCAGGAACGGGTTGGCCACAGAAGAGCCCTGTTGCGAATAAATCTCATCGCCACTGGCCTGCAACACCTTGGCCGCCGCGGTGTTCACCGAGTTGGTGTGAACCACGAAGAGGCGGTAGAAGAGGTGCTGGACATTCTGCGTGATGTCGAAGTTGGCGTTGATGGCACGGGCACCGATGTCGACATTATAGTTGTTTTTGTCGACAAGCGTGGTACCGTCGTAGGCCTGCTGATGGGCGCTCTCTGCTGTCTTCATGCCATGCGGCACTCCGGCAATGTCGAGACTGTCGGAGCCGGGCACGAGGCGGGCAAAGTAGCGGTAGGTGTCGTAGGGCAGACCGGCACGAGCCAGCACCGACGACTTGCTAATGCCATAGTATTGATAAGGGTGGTTCGTATCTGTCTTTCCTTTGTCGGACACCCAACGCACGGCTTCGTCGGAACTGCTTCCCACACTGATGTTGTTCACGCCGGCCACACGCGTGTTGGTCACGGCGGAATAGTTGATGGGGTAGTTGTTGATGTTCTGCTCGAGATAGACATTCGTCACGCCGGAGACGTCGCCTTGGTCATTGCTCTGGTTGAGCCAGTAGACGTTGCACACCGACCGCAGGTTGGTCTGGAAGTAAAGGCCGCCGCCGCGCGTCTTGCTCTCGTTCTTTGTCACAGTGCAGAAGATGATATAGGGATAGGTGTCCTTGTTCACCTTGTCGGGTTCCTCCACGGCGATACCGCCGCCGTAGCCGTCGCTGGTGTTGTTCTGAATGACGCACCCGGCGATCATAGCCCCACTTTCGAGATAGACGGCACCGCCATAGGCCGTGGCTTTGTTGTTTTGGATGACACAATTGTTGAGATAGCCAAAACTGGGCACCACGGCGGCACCGCCCCGCTGGTTTTCGGGAAGCGTACCCGTGGCCTCTCCGTTCTCAATGAAGACGCCGTCGATGCATCCGTAGGCATAAGGGGTGATGGGCTGCTTATCGCTGTTGGTGACCCAGTCGGGATGCGAGGTGGGCACCACGTCGCTGAGCAGTTTGGCCTTCACCGTGCCGTCGGCAGTTGTCGTGGTCATCGGCCGTCCGTTCTCGTCGAAGACGCGGTCGGTAAAGGTCACCACGTGATAAGCGTTGACAGTCTGGTCACCGCTCTGGAAGACACCGGTGAGCAGCGTCCTGTTGTTGAGCGGGTCGCGCGACTTGAAGTCCTCCGACCATCCGCCCTTCATCACCACGCCGCGAGGCACTTGCAGGCTCCACATGCGCGGGTTGTCGTCTTCATTTCCCTCATAGACAGTGGTGCGCGAAGGCGCATAGCCGCCACCCGTCGAGGTACCGTCGTACTTGGCGAGCTTCACGATGACATGGGCTGTGGGATGATCGTATTTGTAGCGTCCGGCGGCGTCGAGCACCTGCTGCAACTTCGTGCCGCAGGCGGCGTTGTCAGGACTGTCGGCCGAGGCATTGCCTTTAGCATTGCCGTTCTGCGTGACGTAGTAGGTAGCCACGGGCAACTCTCTCGTCGTCGGAGCCGTGGCTGTCGTAGTCTCATAGTAGCTGAGCTTCTCCGTTGTCTCCTCCGGCTTGATCTCGCTGGCACCGTTGAATTCATAGGCACCCTTGTCGATGGAGCAGTCCTGGATGCGGGCGGCACCGGCGATGTCCTCAGTGATGCCGTAGGTGGTCTTCAGCGTCTCGCCATAATCATCCGCACCCATGTTGATACAATACTGGGCAAGAAGTGAAGCCGAGTTGATGCTATAAGGATTGTCGGTCTCTATATACCCCAACTTTCTGGTCGTAGAATTGTCAGGATAGCCACTATATTGGCTCTCGTTGAACAAATCTTGCGCCTTGCATAAGGCATAATAATTATTAATCGACTTTACAGTATAATCAGATGCCGAAGAAAGATTGTTCGTATTATAGACGCGAGTAGGATCACTCACGGTCTTATTATCACCAGAACCTGTAACGCCCTCATTTGCATAATAGGCTCGAGGCACAGAATGATAACAGTTGAACATATAACCACTCACACCAAGAGCATCTCTCCAGCTTCCTCTACATATAGTATTGTAGTTTTCACCGGTGTTGCCATAGCCGAAATTACTCCAGAAAATAGTATTATAAAATCTTGAGGCATTGGGCACCCAATTACCATGGGTGTCGGTGGCTTTTGTAGCGTCATCCCAAACAGGAGAAATAGCTCCTGTATCATAACCTTGATTATAGGCGATGGTACAATCGTAAATATCTGATTTTGTGCCGATGTAAAGAGCAGAGCCTAAGATATTAGTCCCTGGATGGTCCTTGTCACTATGGTTTTCTACTATCAACGAATTGATAAGCGTTGCACCAGTCATAAAGACACCCGCCCCACTTCCTTTTTTATCACATCTTACCATGTTGTTGCGGATGATACTATTCTCAACTGTGCAGCCTTTCATATACAATCCACCGCCACCATGATTAAAGTCTGTCGCATAAACATAGTTTTTCCTGATAAGGCAGTTTTTCATTTTTATTCCACTACCATCCAAATAGGCTCCACCTCCAAGGCCATTGGTTGTTAGTGAGCCGTTCTGTATCGTCAGTCCTTCCCACATGGTAGCCGTAGTAATGCCAGAACCGTATACGACACGATAATTATTACCTTTATTACTTTCTCCATCCAATATCGTCTGGTACTCGCTCTTGAGGTTGGAGATATCGCGTTCTCCCTCCCGCTTTCCCGGGTTACCATAAGCCTTGAAGCCACCGTAGACGTTGATGCCGGCCTTCATATTGACAGTTTTGCCTTCCTTATAGGTACCTGCCGCAATCCAAATGTCTTGCCCAGCGGATGCCGTATTAAGGGCTTTGGTGAGCGTAGCGAATGCCGTTGCCCACGTTTTTCCATCGTGATTTTCGTCGTCGCCGCCCGTGTCTTTGGTGCGCACATAATACGTCGTGCCCGTCACCGGCAGCTTGCTGTCCTCGACGGCACCCACATCGGGCGCACCGCCAAAGGTACGGGTGTTGATGCCCGTGAGGTCATAGTTATAGTTCACCGCAGCCGTGCCAGCCGCATTGACCATCGGGTTCATATCCATTGGCTCATAGTCGGGCACACCGCCATAGAGGGCCACGTCGTCCTCGTTGCGGCGGTCACCAATGGTGCGCGTGGGGTTGACAAAGCGGGGATAAGTCTTGTCGTTGTTGCGGTCGTAGCCGAAGATGGGCTTGAAGCTCTCCTTACTGAGAGAGCCTATGCCCTTCTCTTTATATAACCGGTCGATGAGGTTACTGCTGCCGCTGATATTCTCACCCGAAGACAGCGGCGCAAGCGTCGTGGCTTTCAGACCACCGCGGTCGTCGAGCCGCACGGTGGCGTTGGCGTAGACGGCGGTGTTGTAGACCTTGATGGTACCCGTGCCATCGCCAGTAGTCGTTGTCTCAAAGGGAATGCCGACATTATTGGTGATGGTGCAGTGGTCGACGGTGAGCGTAGAGTTGCCCATGACGGTGATGATGCCGCGAAGCTGTGGCGTGGTCTGCGTGGAGTCGACCGACATATTGTTGCGCACGACACAGTTCACCAACTGCACGTCGGTGATCACTTTCGTTCCGTCGGCCTTTGGATAAGCATTGACAGACAGCGCCCCACCGCCGTCGCCCGAAAAGCCGTTGGCCAGGACACAGTTGCGGATGACGATACCATCAAGATTCTTACGGTCAGCTGCATCTGCGGCCCTGTTTCCGACGATGACGGCAGCGCCACGCTGCTGCCCAAGATCCAACGTGGACGACTGGGCACCCTTCGGTGCCTTTGCGTTGCCATAGTAGAGATGGAAGCCGTCGATGACGACATTGCTCTTGTTCGATATGGAGATGCAGTGGATGGAATTGATGGCCCACTGGCCGACAACATTTGCCGAGATGCGCGAAACGTATTCATGGGGGTTGCGCATGTAGGCGCCCATTAAGAGGTTGGTGCCCGTGAGCTGCGAGGGATAACCGCCATAAAGCCGCATATTGTCGAGCGGACGGATGGCAGCACTCTGCAGGTCGGCCTCGTCGGAACCGGCCTTATAGAGGTAGGAACTCGGGCCGGCCGTGGTCAACTCGCCCTGCTTAACAAGAATCTGTGTGTTACCAGTGTACTTTTTATTTCTAACGTAATTAGCCATCGTGTAGATGGCATCACTGATATTCTGCATCGGCGCGTCCCACGAGTTACCCATCTGCACGGAAGGGTCGGTGAACGTACGGTTAGGGTCAACGAAGAGGGTCGGTATTGGCGTTGTTGACGAGCCGTCAACGGGTGCGAGCAAAACAACTTTTCCTTCCTCTATGTCGGCACGGATGGCTCCAAGAGTAGAGACGGGATAGAAGCGTTGGCGGAAGAGATCCCTGCTCACGTGGGTCTTGTAGTTGAACGACGACAGCTCACTGAGCGAGCTCACCTGGATACCCAGACCGGCAATGTAGCTCTTGGCATCGGGCTTCCAGCCCGTGGCACTCCATGCACTGTGACCGGCACCGGAGAGCGGGGTGCCCTTGCTGTCGACGAGGGGATTGGTGAAAAGTACATAGTTGGCAGCTGCAGAGGTTTTGTCGTTGTTCTCCTTGAGAATGTCATAGACATTGTTCTTCTGCGTGCCGCTCCAGTCGGTGACATCGCGGTTGGTGAGGGCGGTATAGAAAAGCTGCGGCCGCTGGATGATGGCATCGGCCGACACCTTAGAACTGTAAGAAGCATACTGCATGTCGTTGTCGGCAGCGCAGGTGTTGCCCCACAGCACGGAGTTGAAGCACTGCCCGGCACCGTTGATGAAGAGTCCACCGGAACGTCCGTAGCGCACGTTGCTGATGACGATGTCGGTACCCGGACAGTCGTTGTTGACGATGGTGCAGTGGTTCATCACGCCACCTTTATATAATAGCACACCTCCGCCCTCGGTGGTACCGGTGTTATTGGCCACCACTGCGTCGGCGATATACGGGTCGAAGTTGTTGACTTTGAACTTCGTGCCACCCCGCGGATGGCTGTCGGGCTCGTAGATGATGGCGGCACCACCGCCGATACGCCCGACGTTGTTAGTAACGAGCACACGCTTCACGGCACCGTCGTTGTCCACGCACAGTCCACCGCCGTAGCCGTCGATGATGCCGAGGCCAAGCGTCTGACAACTGTAGACGAGACTATTTTGGAGCGTGCCGCCGTTGTCCATATACACACCACCCCCGCGCCTTGAGGCCGAACAGTTGCGGATGACGCTGTTGCGGATGGTGGCATGTTTCACCATGTAGGCGCCGCCACCCATGGTGGTATGGTCACGCCGGGCGATGGTCTTTCCCGAGGCGTTGCCCTCCTGGATGACAAAACCGTCGAGACTGGCGCCATAGACGAGGCTGTCGGCATAGCCGGTCTTGTTGGCGTCGCTGATGAAGCCCTTCGTGGCAAACCATACCACATGATAAGAGTTGCCGGGGAAGCGGGTGTCGAATTGCTTCTTCGTGTCGTTCCACTTAAAGGTCGTCTCCATGCTGCTGTTGTGGTTGCCGGAGAGGACGGTGGCGTACTTGAAGTCGTAGTCCATGAGGGTGTCGGAGGCTGCCTCACCGAATGTGCGTGATACCTCTGCCTCTGACGATTGTCTGGTGCCGCGCCAGGCGGGATGAGAAGAGAGCATACGCTTGTCGGGGGTAGTCTCCGGTGTCGTAGGGTTGAAGCCACCGTAGAGATGGATGCCGTCGTAGATCTTGAACGATGTGGAGAGGATGCCCTTGGCGCCGTCACCGGTACTCTCCGAGGGCTCGTACTTTCCCCCGGCCACATACACGCTGCCGGAATGCAGGTTGTTGCGCTGCATGTAGTCGTAGAGGTCGTTGATGGCGTCCTGGACGTTGTCCTTGGCCTTGTCCCACGACAGTCCGTCGTTGGCATACTTGCCACCGTCTTTCGCCATCTTCACGTAGCGGATGGTGTCGGTCTGGGCGGAAGCAGAGAACGGCAGAAGAAAGAAGAGGAAAAGGATAAGAACCAGTCTTGAATTCTTCTCTTTCATTCTATGTATCTTATTGCGTATGAGCATACCTATATGTATTTTCAATCATTGATTCACCATGCAGTCGATACCGTCACCTTGCCGTACATCCAAGGGACAAAGACGGTGCTGCTCGTCGGCGACGGTGTCACCGTGGCAGTCACGTCCCTGTCTGTAGCCACGGTGGCTGCGCCATTGGTGAGCGTCATGGGGATGGCATAACTGTCACTGGTCTTCACCGGTATGATATACGTGGCCTTCCGTCCGTACCACTGGCTGCCCGCGTCGAGCGTGAAGGTCTCACTGTAGGTTGCCGTCGATGTCGCGGTGTTTTCCAGAGGCTTGAAGAGTTTGCCACCGCCGCTGAGTCCCTTGAGCGTGATTTTGCTCAGCATGACATGGTGCTGCATGCTTGTGTCCACGTTCCACTGCATGTCGAACTTCGCCCCCACATGGTAGAGTACCATATCGATATAGGGGGAGTTGGTGCCGAAGTCGTTGACCGTGCCATAGTATTTCTTGTCGACATTGAGCAGGTTGTAAGGTGAGGAATAGAGGTTTTTCAATGCCTCCCCCTCATTACCCGCGGCTTCACTGCCGAGTATGAAACCGGCATTGGCAACATCGTTTCCCGTATAGCTGACTGTGATGGGCACCGATGACATTGCGGCGTAGACCACTCCCGCGGATCTGTCCTCAGGGATGATGATACCGATTTTGCCCGTATAGGTATAGACGGAGTCCTTCTGATAGTCGCTCGTCGTTACCTTCACCCAGTTCTCAGGCTTCAGCCTATAGCCGCCGGCTACGTCCATGCCCTCTGGTGTGAGCACCGTGGTTTTGGTACCATCCATAGAGGTCACCACAAGATATATATAAAGATGTGTGGGCAACACAAAATGCTCATACGTCCCCGGGTCGCCCTCTGCACGTGTGACCTTGGCACCGGTCCTGTCAGCCAGACTGGCATCATTAACCGGTATGGCAATATTGATCGGCATTCTCACCAGTCTGTCAGCCTCGCCCGACGGTGAGTCTGACGAGGAACAGGAGGCAAAGAACAATGCCCACGCACCTACTATTAATATTATGGTCTTATGAATATTCATCATTGTGTTTGGTCTATATCTCCGGATTATACTCTCCGCCTTTCTTCCAGTCGAGCGTTACGCTGGCACCGACGTTGCTGTTTCCGGTATCCACGCCCCCGTCATCGTTGACATGAACCCGGATGACACGGACATCGCCGGCTCTCAGTGGCTTACGCACATAGAGCACGGTGCGTGTGACACTGCCGCCGGGCATGTCGTTGAGGACTATGATACGCCACACAGCATCGTTGGAGGGGGACTCCGTGCCCTTGCCGACATTCTTTGCGGTTATTCCCCTACCCCACTTCGCGGTGACCTGAGAATCCGCTCGCGAAGGGAAGGCGATGCCACAATAGGCCACGGAGTCCGTGCCCGGGACATCAATGGCGTCGGTGCGTACGAGACTGTTATGGTCCCAGTGCCACGTACTGTCGTTGGGCGTGAAACTCGTGGCCAAATCGGCAAGAAAGACGCGGGTGCGCCGTACCATAGGGTTTTTCTTCAGTACCACGGACACAGAGGCATCGGCAGGATAGAGGTTGACTTCCCAGCTTTGGTTCACGTTGCCCAAGACATCCATGTCCAGCGTACCGGCAAGGATGGCATGGTTGTGACTGTCGATAGTGTCGTTGAGAAACTGCGTCAGGCGTACCGTTGCAGCCATCGTGGTGTCCGTGAGGAATATCGACGGATCCGCCTGGCCAATGACAGCGATATGCCGGTAGTTGTCTGCCGGGATAGAGATGCCGAGTGCTGTCCGACGTCCCTCGGTATGCAGCGAATAATAGATCGGCGCATCACCGTCTGTAGGAAAGAAGCCCAGTCGCACTTCCGAGGTGGCAGGCTGCATGATGGGCGAGAAATAGTTGTTGAGAGCCTTCAAAGTCATTGACCCCGTGCTGACCTGCAGCTGTTCACTGAGTTGCAGGTTGATATTGCTGACCACCTTCAGTTCATAGTTCAGCGAGTACGTGTCCTCGCAGTCTGAGCGGTCGTCATCAATAAACGTGCAACTTTGCGCCGTGAGCAGAAGCAAGAGTGCCGTGATCAGTGCCCTGATGTGAAATGTCATGGTTATCGAGATATTTATGTTAGGGCGGTTCCCCCGTGACCGCCCTAACAAATGTTCTACATGCCGATGGTGAAAGTCAGACCGCTCTGCCAGTTCAGATCCACACTCATGCCGATGCTCAGAGCAGGTGTCCGCAGATCCGGGATGACGTTGTAGGCGGCACCAAGACCCTTGTCGTGGTTAGTGTCGCTGTTTTCCGTGATCGTCAGGTTGGCAACCGTCGTATAGTCCTGCTGGAAGACCTTGGTCAACTTCACGCTTCCTGACTGCGTTGGCTGCGTCACCTCACCCTTGTCATTTGTCGGGTCGAGCTTGGCCACCATATAGAAGTTGGCACCTGCCTTGATGATTTCTCCATTATGCCCGGAAAAGTCCTTGCCTGTATTATTCTCCAACTCCACAACCATATACGCTGGCTGATTCGCAATCGTTTCCAGCACAAGAGTATGGTTCACAGCCGAACCGCCGGTCTTAGCTGCCATGTCACTGGGCACATTCTTGTCATAGATCGTATACTGAGTGGTACCGTCTGCCGACATCGCCTGGAACTGCCAGTCTACGGCCTTTTGTCCGCCCACAAGTATCGACTTGACAGGGAAGCCATCGGTCGTCACCACAGCACCCGTGTGATCCTTGAGCGTAGAGGCCAGCGTCACCTTTGTGTCGAGACGACCTACAGCATACTGTATCTGATTCTTCAGCGCGATAGAACGTGTGGATGCCTGAACGGAAGCATTGTCATTGGAATAGTTCTTAAGAATATTCTCCCACGAAGTACCATTCACATAGTCTCCGTTTCTTTCCGCGTTGTCGGTCTTGATCTTCGTGTTGACGAAATACCAGAGGTTGGCAGGGTAGACATAAGAGTCCATGGCTGCGATGCTGGTGCCATCGTCCAAGACACTCTTGTCAGTTTGAACAGTGAACTTCTTATCGCTGTCGCTCCACTTCACCGTAGCAGCACCATCAGGCAAGTTGTTATCCTCTGGATAGCCGTTGAGCGATGCGTCAAAAGTCAGATTACCGCCAGATTCTGAGGCATATTCACTTGCCGTGATAGCAGTCTCCACAGCCTTGATAATAGCCTGATTGTACTCGCTCTGGTCCTTCAACCCAACGAGCGAGGTGTAGAGATCCTGCACGGCAAGCTGGACATTCTTAGAAGAGCCGGCAGTCATAGAAGTGAAGTTTTTGTACAAAGTTGCTAAGGCCTTGCCTTGACCAGAACCTGCATCTTCTGTGACAGCGCTCCATGCCTTGCCGTCAGTGGTCTTCGCGTTGGCAATGCTTGTCAGATAAGCGGCAATCTTATCCCCCACTGTGGTTGATGGATTTGCGGCAATAGGTTCCGGCGTGAAAGTGATGCCAGACGGCACACCGGCATCCAGCCCTACAGCTTTCAGCGTACCAAACTTAAATTTGTCTGAAGTACCCGCCGTGGCATCAATAGCCTTGCCATAAAAGAGAAAGGCATTGGTACCCGTGGGCACGCTCACGTCGTTGTATACATGGGCATTACCGGTGCCCGTGATTTGGTCTTTTGCAAGCGAATTGACAGTAGTGTTGGGCAAAACGATGTTTTTGTCGCCATTGCGCGATGCCGTATTATCCACCCCTTTTTCTGAGACTTTAAACGGTATCAGCGAGATATTGTCAATGCCCCGGAACACGGGTGTCCCTTGCGCCTGGGTAACATCCTCGCTCATGCGTGTGCCAACATGTCCTTTGGCATTATTTGTACTACCCCCCCCCAGGCAAGCCTACCGACAGAGTGAATGATGTTTTCACCATTTCATCCGCAGGCTGAACCTTGCCACTGTCCGACGGATTGTCCGACGCGCAGGAAACAAGGAACAAAGGTGCGGCAAGAGCTAACGCACCCGCTCCAATGATAAAAAGTCTTTTCTGCATATCGTTTCGTATTTGAGAATTATATATATATATGTTCTATATCAACAACTGACAGTCATTAAAAAGCATACACGATGTCCACCGCCGCCTTGGGCAACAGATACACCTTGTTTTTTCGTGCCAAGGGCTTACCGCAGTGCACACAATCATATACCCGATAGTGTGTCCATGAGAGATCGAGACCAGCCTGGACATCAAGGCTGAAACCGCTGCCAAGATGCCAGGCGTAGCCGCCAAAGCCTCCCGCGCCAACCAAGTCGCCTTGGATGCGATGATCACGGGCATCCTCGAACATGCCGAAATAATGAAGCTTGAGATTGGAGAGATTGTAGTGCACCCACAGCGCGTCGAAACCATAGAAACTGCCTCGCCAAGGCGTAGCACCAGACCACCTGCGCGCATAAAGATCCATACTCATATGGCGGTACTTGCGTAATGTACTGTCGTCGCTGGGCCAGGGACGGAAACCAGCCGAGAGCCCTATCGTCCAAGCACTGTCCAACCGGGATTCCACACTAAGATTGGGAGTAAGCGTGGTCGTGTACACAAGATTGCTTCCCAACGCCACCCGTTGAGCACCACAACTCGTGCCTGACAGCAGACCTGCTGCGATCAACACGACTATCTTACTGCTTGACTGCATACATACCCTTGCCATAACACTACTATTATAAGTGATGTATCAGCTACGCCAATACAATGTTTTTGCAAATATAAGGTTTTTAAGAATACTAGAGGGCCTTTACAATGATTTTAACATCATTTTTTTCAAATTACGCGAAGGTAGATTTTTAAATTACGCGAAGATAGACACAAGAAAGTAAAGAATAGTCACCATAAAGCCCGATCCACTTTACTTCTTTTCTTTTTCTCCTTCTTTGCATCAATTACGAAGCATAGCAAAACATACGACAGCAGACAGAGCGTTGCTGAACACACAGTATGTAATATGTACTTTGGGGAAAGTAGTCGGTAAGAGAATCGAACTCTTATGCCAAGATTGAGAATCTTGTATCCTAACCGTTAGATGAACCGACCGTTAAGCGATAAAAAATCCTCTCTGTACGAGGCGGAGAGGCTTATAAAGTAGTCGGTAAGAGAATCGAACTCTTATGCCAAGATTGAGAATCTTGTATCCTAACCGTTAGATGAACCGACCAGTTCAAAGGTCTTAAACCTTTGCGGAAGCTGGGGGATTCGAACCCCCGGTACGCGAAAAAGCGCACGGCAGTTTAGCAAACTGCTGGTTTCAGCCACTCACCCAAACTTCCAAAGTTGGCAAACAACTTACAGCATTTTCCAAATGCGGTGCAAAGGTACTACTTTTATTTTGTTCCACCAAACTTTTGCCTAACTTTTTCTTTTCTAAACAACATTTTAAGCATAAGCTCAACCAGGAATTACCACAGTCAGCCATACCTTAATTCACTTATGCAGAGACTATTTCACGAATCACACAGATAAACCTTCCCATTTGCATCCGTTACTGCATATAAGAATATGCATCCGTGAAATCCGTGAGTCTACCACGGCAACGTGTTCTTGAAAAGCACATCCTTGATATCCTTCTCGTGGTCGTAGAAGAAGCGGGCCACGATCGAAGACAAGATCGCAGAGGTCGGCAACTTCTCGTCACCGGCATACTTCAGACGGTCCAAGACATTTTTCAGCGTCTCGTCGATATAGATGGTAGCCAGCTTGCCACCGCCCACCTTATAGTCGTGCGCCAGGTCGAGGAAGAGCTGCCACGAATCCTTGCTGTCGTCGCGCGTCACATGATACTCGCGCTCAGCGTCAGGGGCGGCTTTGGGTCGGCGTCCACGGCGCGCCTGCATATCATCCCTATTTGTCGCACCTTGCAGATAACCATTCGGCACCGGCCGTGATGCCTGAGACTCATTGCGTGCGTTCGCCGGACGTATCACCCCATTGCGCGGTGACGGCTGTTCAGCTGCACGATCCTGGTAGAGTTGACTGTCATGCACACCAACAGGCTGGTCTCCACGGCCTTCACTTCCGTCCATTGTCTGATAAGTTTTAGACTCGTCCGTCATATCTGGGGTAGGGGAGACCTGCCGACCTTCTTCCGTACCCTGCTCGTGGTTCTCCTGCAGGACTCCGTTCTCGCTATGCTCACCATCTGAGTGTAACTTCTCGTCGCTTTGTCGCAACTCCTCCTCCTCATGCTTCTCCTGTTCCTCACGCTTCTCTTCTTTCTTTTCCTCACTACCGTGATTGTTTGTATCATTGTTCGGCTGAGTTCCACTCTGAAGACCTTTCACGAGATCCGAGATGCTACCCGGAAGCAATACTGATGTTTTCTTCTTAGCCATATTTTATTTTTATATTTTTATATATTTAATTATTTATACCTATAGATTAATATATTATATATTCACAGAAGCATACATATATACTATCACACACAAATAACACATTCAGAACAAGTCATTTAGCCTTTTAACACCACACACATATACATATATATATAAATATAGTATAGAAAAGTATTCATATACATATATAATAATATGTGCATTGTCGTATCTAAATATGTATTTCCCGCTCTCGATGTGTTATTCTTTGATTCGACGTATAATAAACTCGAAGGCGGGTCTCACCGCGTCGCGTTGTGAGGGCGAGATCTCAAAGGTATTGATTCGCTTTAGTGCCGCACGTGCCGTGATACGCGGCGTCACAGCGCCGAGCTGTTTGAATATGGCATCGGTCTGCTTCCACATTTTGAGCTCATCATTTGTTCCGATACGCACATCGATACGGTTGGGCACGAAGAAGAGTTTAGCCTGCATCTCGGGTGTTAGTTTCCGCAGAGCATTGATCACCTGTACGAACATACCGGTGGAGTCGAGGGTTTTCTCCTCATATTCGTAAGGACAGATGATATAGTCAGCATTGGTAAACATAGGTACGAGTCCGTCTTCGGAAACATTACCAGGCGAGTCAAACAGCACATAGCCGTCGGTCTGTGACGCTGAGTCCATGAGTTGCTGCATAGTATCAGGATCCGCCACGTCGAAATCCTGCACATTGTATGGTTCCTCAGTATCGGGGTAGAGTTCACGATCTTTTTTTCTCTGCATCATGATGGTTTTCTGCAAGTCTGTGTCTATGATGCACACATCCTGCTTTTTCCACGCCAGATAGTTAGCAAAGAGGATACAGAGCGTAGACTTTCCGACACCGCCTTTTTGGTTGGCGAAAACTATCTTTTTATTTTTCATCTTTATCTATTCGTTTATCTATTCAAATATGTAAGTATATAAATAGTGGAGTAGGGCGGTATATGAACATATAAACCTATACATATATAAGTAAATAAAAACATATCCACACATCCACTGATTTACAGTTGCAAATATAAGAATAAAAAATGATATAGACAAATATACCTTTAAGTTTTAATACTTTTAAATATAAGGATAAAAGTATTTAAGCATATAGATATATAAAAACATTCATTTAAAGAAACGGATATATATAGATGTTTTTATGTTTTAAATTATATACGTATATACACAAAATTTTCTTTATACCTTTATATTTATATATATGAACGCAAATAGATCTATCTTTATATTACTATATAGTTATATATGGATGTTTGTATATATTTAAATAGATGCATAAAAAGACTTATAAGCAAATCAATAACTAAATAAACAAGATCTAAAAGAGAGCGACTGGTATCGATGAATTCGTTGAAAAAAGAGGTGGCATCTATTTCTTTAAATATTTATATAGATATTTCTTTAATTGTTTATATAGTTAGTAATTGTCTATCATTTAGGGAGTTAAACAAAAGATTTGCAGAATAGAGTAGGGGGACGACAATGATAATACGCATCGATTTCATCGAAAGTCCATGATGTCAGAATAAGAAAAGCTGGTGGAGAAATTGGTCGTAATACAGAAACATAAGGATTTATAAAAGTAAATATATGTTTATATAAAACATTGTATAGTTGGAAATATAGAAAAATATAACTATATCAGATTGTTTATATATGTGATAATATAAATCTTTATTTATATATAGATATACTTTAATAGAAAGTCTTATATATTTATAAATAGGTATATAGTTATGTTTTAAAATATAGATACGCAAAGATAAATAGATTCTTATATATGTATATAAAGACTTAATAATATATTTAAAGCTAAGAACAAATAAATGTATGAGTGTATACACTAAAGTATAAAGGAATAGATATATATTGCGATAGATAAAGGAATATATAAAAAGAGGTGTACGTAGATGGTTATTTAATTGTAGATACATACAAATAAATGAATTAACAAATGCGTGAACGGATGTATATCAAAAGAAAAATTTAATTTTGAAAACTTCAAAAGGTAGACTATCTTTAGAGATCTTTTAGTATCATTGATTAGTAGAACGCTGTATGATCCTTAAAACCAATTAGTTACAGGATTGTTCGGCGACATATTAGTAAGGTGGTGCGACATATTAGTAGGTTTACTGCGACATATTAGTAGGTTTGCTGCGACATATTAGTAACATGTTTGAGGCCTTTGCGACATATAGGGAAAGTGTTGGCGACAAATAGGGAACGTCTTGTTATTGTTATGATCTTTGTTTTACGATAACCCTTCTTTATTACTTGCTATTAGCGTTTACTCATTATCATACCTTCTTTTCATCGTATTTTATGTAATATTATAGTCTATTGATATATATATACTTATGTCTTGTCTGCGACAAATTAGTAGGTTGTTGATGATATGTCAACAGTCGTTTGTGCGACAAATTAGTAGGTTGCTGATTATCTTTTACATATTTGTGTTTTCTCATTTTGCGCGAAATTGCGGTCAGATGGTCGGGTGCTTCATTTTTTTCGATTCTCAGCGCGTTTTTTTCGGCGTGTTTGCCTTTATTTATTGGCCTTGGCGTGCATTTTTTCTGTTCTTTCTTTTTGTTGTTTTAGGTGATATTTGTGGTATCAGTGCGTCTGTTTCTCTCATATAGGCCGATGAGTCTTGGAGAACATCCCCCTCTGACGCATTGTTTTCGAGTCTCCAAGTCTCGTATCTTTTCGTGAAAGATATGTTTCTGTTTGCGTGAAAGACCTGTTTCTGTTTGCGTGAAAGATATGTTTTTGTTTGCGATGTGTGAAGTGTCGGTCCGTAATAAATCTTCTTGGCTACTCTGTTATTCCATCTTTTTTTGTAACTTTGCACCGCAATTGGTTCATGCGCCAAGCATGATGAAAAGGGAACCGGGTGAGAATCCCGGACAGTCCCGCTGCTGTGTGCAGTCCTTTGAGGAGCGAACACACGTGTCACTGACAGCTTTGTCGGGAAGACCGTTCGCCATCCGACTGCGAGCCAGAAGACCTGCCATTGCGAGCATTCTCCACTGTCCGTCCGAGGAGACGGCCACGGAAGTCAGATCAGATGAAAAGAAAGAAGAGCGCATCATTGCTGTTTCTCGTTGTCGCCGCCCTGCCCGCCGGTGCGCAACAGGTGTTCCCCGACACGACCCGCTATCTCCGTGAGGTGACGGTGGAAGCCCAGCGCATCCCTGTCAACACACAGGCTTCGTCACCGACACAGACGTTGACAGCCTCAGACCTGTCACGGCTGCCCTCGCTCGACGTGGGCGAGGCACTGAAGCATCTTGCTGGTTTGCAGGTACGCGACTATGGTGGCGTCGGTGGCATGAAGACGGTGGATGTGCGCGGACTTGGCTCGCAGCATACCGGAGTCGTCTACGATGGCGTGCAGGTGGGCGACTGCCAGACCGGTCAGGTAGACCTTGGACGCTACTCTCTGGGCAATGTTTCCTTTCTCTCGGTGACCGTGGGTCAGGACGACGACATCTTCCAGAGTGCCAAAAGTCTTGCTTCTGCCGCTGTGGTACACATCTCTACGTCTGCCTTCGACGTACCGCGTCGCTGTGAGGGCCTGCTGCGCACCGGTTCCTATGGTTTTGCCGAGAGCACCGTGCTGCTCTCCAATACATGGCATCGCCTGCACGCCTCGTTGTTTGCCGACGGTCAGCGTGCCGACGGCATCTATCCCTTTCACATGAAAAACGGAGTGCAGCGTATCGACGAACGGCGACGCAACAGCGATGTCAACCTTTGGCGAGGAGAGCTGAATCTGGGCTACGACCTCACACCGCGGCAGCAACTCAGGCTGAAAGCCTACGGCTATGAGGCGTGGCGCGGCTTGCCAGGCGCAGTCATCTACGACAATCCGCTGGCACAGGAGCGTCTTACGGACAAGAATGCTTTCACGCAGCTGACCTATCTCAACCGCATCTCGGATGACTTTCGACTGAAGGGAGCACTGAAGTGGAACTATTCATGGATGCGAGACCATGACGTGCAGGCACAGCGCACGGTGGAGAACACCTACAGGCAAAACGAACTCTACGCCTCGGCGACGGCTTGGCATCGCATCGCCGGATCGCTGACTGCCGCGCTGGCCGCAGATTTGCAGTACAACCATCTCAACACGACGGTGCCCAACTGCCAGTTCCCTACACGGTGGTCGAATTGGACCTCGTTGTCGCTCAACTGCCGTCTGCCGTGGCTCACCGCCGTGGCTTCGTTGCTCTCGACAAATATCTGGGAACGGGTAGAGGTTGGCAATGCCTCGCCTAACCTTCATCGGCTCACGCCAGCGTTCAGTCTTTCGGTGAGTCCGATGCGCGGCTTACACTTGCGATTGGGTTATAAAGACATTTTCCGCACGCCGACACTCAACGATCTCTACTATACCGGCGTGGGACGGCGGAGCCTAAAACCCGAGAAGAGCCGACAATGGAACCTCGGAGCTACGTGGCAGCACGACAGTCAAAGGCAGCATCTCGCACTGACGCTTGACGGTTACTACGGTCATGTGACGGATAAGATCGTAGCTGTACCAAAGATGTTTCTCTGGCAGATGATGAACGTGAGCAAGGTACGACAGCTCGGACTCGATGCCACGGCACGACTGGAGCAGTCGCTCGGCCGTCGGTGGTCAGTGAACGCAATGGCCAGCTACAGCTATATCAGTGCTACGGACCGCACAAACGCTACCGACGTCTACTATGACGACCAGATTGCATACACGCCGCGCCACTCGGGTAGCGGCGACATTTCGCTGTGCACGCCGTGGCTTACCGTGGGCTACAGTCTGCTTGCCGTGAGTCATCGTTACTTCCTCGGCTACAACATCCCCGACAACCGTGTGGACGGCTATACCGATCACAGCGTCTCGCTTTCGCGTTCATGGCGTTTCGGTCAGCATCAGCTCAGGGTAAAGCTCGACGCTCAGAACTTGGGTGGTCACAACTACGAAGTGGTGCGATACTATCCTATGATGGGGCGGAATTGGAAGATCAGCTTAGAAGTAGCCCTTCCCTAAGGCCCTAAAGCCCTTTCCTAACCCTCCCCAGGAGAAGGCAACCGTAATATCCGCAAGGACGGGGATCGCTGGTGGTGCCGTAGGCGGGCTTTACGCCCGCCCTAACCAGCTTGGAAGTATCTCCTCTCCTTGGGAGAGTGGGTACGGGGTGGGGCTATGCATGAAATCTTATAATTATCAATCATAAAAACGAAAGTATGAAAAAACAATTGTATTCACTATTGCTGCTCCTCTCTGCAGCATGGATGTTCACCGCTTGTAGCAGTGACGATGATAACAACACGGCCATCGACTGGGAGACTTATTCCCACACGATCTTCGCAGCCGCTGCCGGCAACTGGGGACAGAACAACGGTGCCGTTGGTGCTATCGATGCGGACAACAGCGGCAAATACTCCTACACCGACATCTATAAGACTGCCAACGGTAAGCTCGTCGGCGACGCGCAGGATGTGCTGCCACTCTATCATAAGCTCTATGTCGCCAGCACCACATCGTCTAAGATAGAGGTGCTCGACGAGAAGGGTAAGGTGGAGAAGGCTATTCTCAAGCCCGGCGCTCAGTTCCGCTATCTGGCTACCGACTATGATCATGTCTATGTCTCTGCCTACAACGGCTATATCTATAAACTCACCAATGGTGACCTCACGGACAGCGTGAAAGTAGGTGGCTATCCCGAGGCGATGTCTGTGGCCAACGGCAAACTCTACGTCAACATGTCGGACTACAAATACAATAACTCCGGCAAGAGCATCTCGGTCATTGACCTGAAGAGTTTCAAGAAGACCAAGGAGCTCGACTGCGAGCTCAACCCCTATAACCAGAGCGTGGCAGTGGGCAATAAGGTGTACTTCGTCAGCACCTATCACGCCGACCAGGACGGTGCCCTGCAGTGCATCGATGCCACAACGGACAAGATAACCAACACGGGCGTGAAGGCTTCCGCCATCGCTTATGATAAGGTAGACAACAGCATTGTCGCTCTGCTCACGGGCTATGACGCCAACTGGACGCTGTCGGTGAAGAGCTTCTTCCGCTACAGCCTCGCTGACGGCAAGACAACACAGCTCGACCACAGCGCGTTCACCTCTCCGCAGCAGGTCAACGTGGATCCTGTGTCGGGTCGTATCTTTGTCATCGATAACCCGAGCTACACGGCTCCCAGCTCACTCTATATCTACGACAACAGTGGTAAGCTACTTCAGGGTGGCTTGCAGATGAGCTACTCGGTTCAGAACATCCGCTTCTTCGCTGAGGCATATAAATAAGGAGTAAGGCGCACACCTACAGCCGCTCCGGCCTTACCCCATACCCATCTCCAAAGGGAGAGGGGGAGTAGTATGCTGCAAGGCTATGGCATGACCACGCCGGGCTATTTCCTCATGGACGACTTCAACGGTGTCTACGACGGACGCAGCCGCAAACTGGCAGCCATCAGCAAGAGCGACGCTCCGACAGCTATCTCCGCTGTCAGCGTGAACCGTGCTCAGGCTCACGATGGTGACGCTTACAACCTCGCCGGACAGCGTGTCGGCAAGGACTATAAGGGCGTGGTGATCATCAACGGAAAGAAAGTGGTGAGAAAATAATGGCTTACAAGTAAGCCGATACACCATATATAAATATAAAGCCTGCATGATTCACAGACATTCATGTGAAATATGATATTCATGAATAAAGCAGGCTAACATCAAGGGTATCAACGGACAGGCCGGCAACATATCCCGGCAGTCCGTTGATATTCTTTTTTCTGATAGAAAAATTTGGCGGCAGCATAAGAACAGAGTCCTCTTTTGGTACTTTCTTGTTTTTTTATTACCTTTGCGACAAGAATCTTAAAAAGAAGACCTTCCGCCTTGAACACATCATCTCATATTGTATCTTTGCGCACTGCGTCATCCCGCATTGCCTCATTTCTCCGTCTGTTGTCCCTGACCGTCATCTGGCTGGCCGGTGAGACAACGCTCAGCGCTTTCCAGCCCAAGCGCTATCATCTCGATGTGCTGGCCATGAACAATGGTCTGCCGAGCAACTTTGTCGACGACATCTATCAGGACAGCTACGGTTTCGTGTGGGTGTGCAGCCGTGCCGGTGGCCTGGTACGCTACGATGGCTACACCTTCGACTATTTCGACAGCAGGCAGTGGGGCGGCAACCTGCTGCGCAGCCACTCCTGCAAGAATGTCGTGGAGGACAACTACCACCGCCTGTGGATAGCCTTTGACGACTACACGGGCGTGCTGAGCCTCGATGCCATGAAGGAGCAGCAGCCTCCGTGCGCCACGCCGGCACTGACCAGGAGACTGCGCCAGGCGCTCCGTGAGGGCGGCATCAGAACCTATAAGGACGGTGTCGGCAACATCTGGGTGGCTACCATCGGCCATCTCTACCGCCTCTCCTTCGACACGTCGGGCACCGTTTCGGCCATCGCCGCCATGCCCTACCGGCTCAACGCGCCCGACGTGGCCCTCTACGATGTCGGCGGCAAGGGCAACGTATGGCTGGGCTACGACACCTCCATCGCGCAGCTCTCGGTGCAGGGCGACCGTGTCGTCGCCCACAACCGCAACGCGTGCTTCGCCCCCATCGTCGGCAGCATCTTCGCCATCATACCCTATCAGGGCCATCTGTGGCTGGGCACCTTCAGCGGCATCTACATCAACGACGCCGGCAAGACACATCTCTCCCACGGCATGTCGCCCATGAGCCTGTCACACAATCTTGTGACCAGCTTCGCCGTCGGCGCCGACCACGAACTGTTCATCGGCACGCTCGGCGGCATGAATGTCTACGACCCGCGGAGCCACCGCATCGAGCATTACGGCATGTCGTCGGCCGACCTGCCGCTTACCAGCGACTTTGTCAATTGCTTCCTGGTCTCCCAGGGGCAGATATGGATCGGCACCGAGTCAGGCGGCATCAACAAGCTGTCGCCGCGTCTGCTCAGTCTGGTCAACTACGTCCATTCCCCTGTCGACGCCGGCTCCATCTCGCCCAACTGTGTCAACGCGATGTATGCCCAGCCCGACGGCACGCTGTGGGTAGGCACCGTCGAGGGTGGGCTCAACCGCAAGGCACCCGGCTCCGATGTCTTCACCCACTACACCACCGCCAACTCCGCGTTGCCCCACAACAGCGTGTCGACACTCACCGCCGACCATGCCGGCCACACGTTGTGGATTGGCACATGGGGTGGGGGAGTCTGCTCGCTTGACCTGCGCCATCCGTCGGCCGTCCGGCCTCTGTCGCTGCAGAGGCCCATGCAGCGCATGCTCGACTTCACCGGTGCTCTCGCCGTCGATGAGCGCAACCAGGGGCTGTGGGTCGGCAGCAATGTCGGAGTCTTTTTCTATGACTTCCGCCGTGGCGTGCTCACCGATCCCTTCCCCGGCAACCGCATGGTCAACGGCTGCATCGGCAGCGTCATCACACGCGACCACCAGCTCTTCATCGGCTGTCAGCAAGGCATGATACAGGTCGACCTCACCTCGCGCCGCGGCCTGGTGTTCACCCGGCACCGCCACTACACCTACAAGCTCGACGACCCCAAGAGCGGCATACTGGAGAAGATACAAGCGTTTTGTGAGGGGCGCGACGGCACGCTGTGGATCGGCAGCAACGGCTATGGGCTCTACCGCGCCGTGCGTCGTGGCCGTGACTATCGCTTCCGGGTCTACACCACCGCCGACGGTCTGCCGAGCAATGCGGTGAAGGGCATCGCCGAGGATCGTGCCGGACGGCTGTGGATCACCACAGACCATGGCCTGTCGATGATGAACGTCAGGGACGAGAGCTTCGACAACTTTTCCGAGGCCGACGGTCTGGCCAGCTCACAGTTTTATTTCAATTCGGCCATTCTCTCCCCCCAGGGCATTGTCTACCTCGGCGCGTGCAATGGTTTGACGGCACTCATGGGACTGAACCGGCCGCCGGCCGCCGCCGCCCATCTGTGTTTCACGCGTCTCTTTGTCGACAACGAGGAGGTCAGGGCGGGCACGCTGATCCTCAGGGAAAACATCGCGCGGGCACGCACCATACGTCTCCACGAGAGCAACCGCTCGTTTGCCATCGAGTTCTCGACCCTGGACTATGGCCGTGGCCACGACGAGATCTACAGCTATCGCATGCGCGGCTACGAGGACGACTGGATACGTCTGAAGCCCGGACAGCACAGCGTGCGCTACTCCACGCTGCCGCCCGGTCGCTACCGCTTCGAGGTGGCCTACGGCAGCACTGTCGCCGGCCGTCCGCTGAAGACGATCGCCATCGACGTGGTGGTCACTCCCTATTTCTATAAGAGCTGGTGGTTTATGCTCCTCGTGCTGGCGGCCGTCATCCTCGCCGCCGTCTGGTCCTACCGCCGCCGTCTCGCCTTGATGCGCAACCGCGAGGCCGAGCGGCTCTACCGTCCCATCGAGACGGCACTCAAGGAGAGCGAAAACCCGCGCGAGCTGCAGTCGCGCGTGCAGACGATTCTCGACAATCAGAAGCGCTACACGCAGAGTGTCGCCAAGACGCAGCAGGCCGACAAGCAGCAGATGGAGCAGTCCGTGCATTCGTTCATGGATCGGGTGATGACGATCATGGAGGTGAACTATGGCGACCCGTCATTCGGCGTGGAACAACTCTGCCATCAGTTGGGCATGAGCCGCGCCACGGTGAGCAAGAAACTCAACGACGAGACGGGAGAGACCACCACCCAGTTTATCCGCGACTACCGCCTCGACCTGGCACGCCGCATCCTCAGGGAAAACGTGGGCAACCGCAACATCTCGGAGATTGCCTTCCGGGTGGGCTTCAACGATCCGAAATACTTCACCCGCTGCTTCACTAAGAAATACGGACTGTCGCCAAGCGCGTACCAATAATAAGCCTCACCCCCTTGCCCCTCTCCGAAGGAGAGGGGAGTAAAATGCTTCAAGAAATGAGAAGCACTCGTAAGGAAAGAAGGTGCGAGAGACGTGAGAAACGTCTGTAAGGAAAGAAGGTGAGAGACGTGTGAAACGTGAGAACGTCTGTAAGGAAAGAAGGTGCGAGAGACGTGAGAACGTCTGTAAGGAAAGAAGGTGAGAGTCTGTTCCTCGGTCATGTGAGGAACTCACAAAAAACGCCCGCCAAGAGGCTAAGTCCGCAAAGGATCTTACATGTCAGACCTCATAAATAAGGGATCTTATACACGTAACAGCCCTTATTAAATAAGGAACCTTATACATGTAACAGCCCTTATTAAATAAGGAATCTTATACATGTAACAGCCCTTATAAAAAAGGATCTTACACATATGTAACAGGCCTTATAAATAAGGAGTGTACCTTTGCTTTCTTAGCTTCTTAGCGAGCGTTCATTATTCACGTCTCATCTTTCTTTCCTTACAGACGCTCTCACGTTTCACACGTCTCTCAGATTCTTTCCTTACGAGTGCTTCTCATCACTTGAAGCATTTTACTCCCCTCTCCTTTGGAGAGGGGCAAGGGGGTGAGGCTGTAGGGGGTGAGGCTGTACGCCTCCACGACCGTCTCGTGTTTCAGCAGTCCGCGGCTCATGACATCCTTGCCGCACTCCTCCTCGGCCATTGCCTCGACGAGGAGCGGCCAGAAGTCAGATGCCGCGTCCATTGGCGGCAACGGCTTGTCGGGTAGCCAACCCGTGCGCAGACAGACATAGCCGAGATATGTCGCGGAATTGTTTTCCGGCGGCGGTGCCCACCGGTATATCACCGCCCGCAGCGTGCGGAGGTGGTGGCGTGCCACATAGGAGTGCAGCACGACGAAGGCAGCCCGCAATCCATAGCGCATCTCGCTGAATTGACAAAAGGCGGGATCGGTCTGTCGTGGCGACATGCCCTTCCATCGCGTCCGTCCGCGTCTGATGTTGAGCGGATTGTTGTTTCTAATTCCCCTTGGGACAATCTTCGTTGTGTTTTTCTTCCTCATCGTCGTCGTCTTTGAAACTCTTGGCATAGTTGATAACAGTGGACAGCACACTGGCCAGCAGGCCCAGGAGCCGGATGATTTGGTTTACTTTCATGTTTTTCGTGTTTCTTAGATAATGTGGTTGGAGAGGCCTCCCGTCCCCTTGTCGTTGGAGAGGGGGCGGGAGGCGAGGCTACTACGCGTTAGCGCCCTTGTTGTCGTCCGTGGTGGCACTGCTCTTGCTGCCCTCGGCCGAGCCGGCATTCTCGCTGAAGAGGCTGGCGCGCTTGGCCGAGATGCCCTCAAAGAGATAATAGCTGTTGACGTGCGAGCTGGTCGGCTTGCCGTCGACGTCGACGCCCTTAGCCTTGATCATGGTGTGCTCTGGCTCGAAGTTCACGCGGTAGCCCATGATGTTCGAACCCTTGAAGTCGCCGGGCGCGTCCACGCCGGTGGACTTCACGTTGATCTTGAAGATGCCCAGGCCGTTGATGCGCACCTTGTTGGAGCTTTGCATCTTGTCGCGCATCACCTCCACCAGCTCGGTGAGGCAGGCCTTCACGTCGGAGCGCTTCAGCGTGCAGTTGCGCTCGATGATCTCGGCGATGTCGTCGAGGTCCACCATGTCGGTGTGGACGGCGCGGGCAAAATACTTGCCGTAGACCTTGCTGTTCTTCAACTTGTTTTGATACAAACGATAATAAACTGACATAATACTAAAAATTTAAGATTAAAACAGGTTCCTCTTGCCTCGGTCTCTTATTAGGAGGGTAGGTGAGGTCTTGTGTTTACGTTTGCAAAGTTACTGCTTCCCGGCAGCGAGGTTGCATGTTTCTGTCAGTTATGGCGTGTTATTGCGTGTTTTTATTGATTATTCGCTGATATATGACTGTCATGCTTGCTTTTTCGGGCATAAAAAAAGCCGCAGCAGCCCGTGTGCTCACGGAGCTGTTGCGGTAGGATAGGGGAGAGAGCCAGCCTTCAGCGCGTCGTGTCACTTGTCGACGGCGTGTTTTCTGGAATAGTAGTTCATATAGTCCGAAGCCTTGAAGACAAGGCGTTCATGTGCTTCCACGGTGATTTTCTCTCCTGTGGCCGGGCTGACATACTGTCTTTCGGCCACGTTTTTGACGAAGAACCGTCCAAAGTCGGGAATGGCCACCTCGTGGTCACCATCGGTGAGATTGTCGGCGATAGCGCCCAGCACGGCATTGATGCATCTGCCGGCTTGCGCTTTCGACACCTGCAGTGAGCGTGCCACGGCATCGGTGAGTTGCGTTCTGTTCATGATAAAAAATGGTTGATTGGTGCAAAGGTAATCATTATTTTGCATTCAGCCTACAATCCTTCCTTCGTTTTTCGGCCGTGGCGCATTCCGCTGCCACCTTATTATATATATGGCGCTGCGCCACGCCGGTGCCGTCGCTTAGCGTCTGCCCTTCCACAGTTTTGTCATGTCCTCGAGCGTCTTGCCCTTGGTCTCAGGCACGAGGCGCCAGACAAAGAGGGCGGCCAGCACGCACATCAGGCCATAGAAGCCGTAGGTGAACCAGTGGCCGAAGTTGTCGCCGGCCTGTAGGTGCATGTTGAACATCGGCACGAACGTCGAGCTCACCAGGAAGTTGAAGATCCACTGGAAGGCCACGGCGATGGCCACGGCGGCGCCACGGATGGTGTTGGGGAAGATCTCGGCGATGAGCACCCAGCAGATCGGCCCCCACGAAAACATGAAGCTGGCCGAATAGACCATGATGCTCACCATCGTGACGATGCTCAGCGCGGCATTGCCGAAGGTCAGCGCCACGCCGAAGGCGCCGATCGCCATGCCGATGGACCCCCAGATGAGCAGGGGCTTGCGCCCCACCTTCTCCACGGTGAACACGGCGACGAGGGTAAACGAGATGTTGACAACGCCCATGATCACGGTCTGCACCATCGGGCTCTGCATGCCCATGTCCTGGAAGATGCGGGGAGCGTAGTAGAGCACGGCGTTGATGCCGACGATCTGCTGGAACACGCTGAGCATGATGCCGACGAAGATACACATCCAGCCGTAGGTGAGCAGTCGCTCGGTCTTGGTGGTGATGGTGGCCTTGATGTCTTTCAGGATTGTCTGTGCCTCGCCGCTGCCGTTGATGTGGCTGAGTATCGCGAGCGCCTTCTGGTCCTGTCCGACCATGACGAGATAGCGCGGCGTCTCGGGCACGAAGCAGATGAGCAGGGCGAAGAGTCCGGCCGGCACCATCTCGCTGCCAAACATATATCGCCATCCTGTGGTGATCGTCCACTCGGCGTCGGCCATGTTGGCGATGGCTCCGGCGGCATCGTAGACGGGGTTGGCATGAGAGCCCAGGATGAGGAAGTTGACAAAGTAGACCACGAGCTGGCCAAAGATGATGGCAAACTGGTTCCAGCTGACGAGCATGCCGCGGATGCGTGAGGGAGCCACCTCACCGATATACATCGGACAGATGGCCGATGCCATGCCCACGCCGATACCGCCGAGCACGCGGTAGAGGTTGAAGACGACGAGCAGTGTCCATGTCGGCTTGCCGTAGGGCAGCAGGCCGAAGGTCTCAGGCGTCATTGAGCCCCAGGCCGAGAGAAAGAAGCAGATGCCGGCGAAGATCAGTGAGCGCTTGCGGCCGAAGCGCGAGGCGAAGAGTCCTGAGAGTCCCGAGCCGATGATGCAGCCGATGAGGGCGCTGGACGATGTGAAGCCGTGGAGGAAGTCGTTGTACTCAAAGTCCTTGGCACCTTTGAAGAATGCCTGGAGGCCTTTCTCGGCACCACTGATCACGGCGGTGTCGTAGCCGAAGAGCAGGCCGCCGAGCACTGCCACCATGACAATGCTGATGAGGTAGGCACGGCTACCCCCTTGTTGCGATTGTTTTTCCATATCTTAGGTTTTCTTAGTTATTTGTTTTCTTGTCTTTGTGGTTGCAAAGATACGGATTTTTTCCGAGACGCATTTTGTCGTTTGTTACTTAATGGTGTATCCTATGTTTCATTTTCCCCTCATTGCGTGGAAAAATCCCCTTGCGGGCCGCGGCTTCATGCTTTTCCCGTGGTTGTCTCTTCCCCGTGGCAGTCTCTTTCCGCTCACAGATTCCTTCCACGCACGTGACATCCGCCGTCGAAGACCCGCCGTGACGGTCATGGATGCGGAGAGTCAGAGAGGCGGGGACAACATGAAAGAAGCGGACAAAACGTATGCATGGCGACTGTCCGTTCCAGAAAATCCGGCGGGGCGTGAAGAGGCCGAAACGGGTATTTTCAGAGCCAAACCGGCCCGATGTGGGGATCATCTCGGCGTGATGACCCGATCATCTCGGCGTGATGACCTGACCATCTCGGCGAGATGGTCGAATCATCTCGCCGAGATGATGACCCTGAAAAGGCTTTTTCGCTGGTCAGTACGCCACAAACACACGGAAAAGCAGCCGGCTCGTGAACAGCAAAGAGGTGGAAAAACTGTATCTTCCTGTCTTTCAGTCATATACAAAAAAACGGCCGAAATTGGCGAATTTCGGCCTCGCACATGACCCGCTACAGAAAAACGCCGTCACGCGGGCGGAAAAATGTCAGATTATTCAACAAGGAGGCATTTCGTGAGTCCACTCGTCGCGCGTCGCCCGACGCATGCCACAGCGGCCACGCCACGGGCGCTGTGCTCCTTAGTTGTTGAGGATACGTCTTGCTCCCTGGTAGCGGTTGCCGTAGTAGTGCTCGTTGATATCAGAGATCGTGATGCCATTGGAGCAGGAGGCGTGGATGAACTTGAAGTCGCCGTTGCCCTCGACCTCAGCCACGATGCCCACATGGCTGATGCGTGCCGACGAGCCGAAGAACACCAGGTCGCCCACGTGCACATCGTCGCGGTCGGTGATGGCCAGTCCCTCGCGCCACTGGTCGCGGCTGCTGCGCCCCAGGCGGATGTTGAGCGCCTTATAGACAAAGCTCGTGAATCCGGAACAGTCGAAGGCGTATGGCCCCATGCATCCACGGCGGTAGGGGCGGCCGATATAGTCCTTGGCTTTGTCGATGATCTGGGAACCCGTCACGCAGAACAGCGCTTCCAGTTCTGAGTGGTCCGTCTCGTCGGGCAGGATATAAGGTATCATGGCCTCATTGGTGGCTGAGCTGTTCTCAGGGGTGCCTGTACCGGCAAAGACGGGAGTGACCGCAAAGGCCACAAGCATGGAAGCGAGGGTGACGAGTTTCTTGATGTGCATGTATATGTCTCCTTTTCTGTATAGGGGTTGGTAAATGATCGTTTTGAAGAAACCGGCCGCGCAAGGCGCGCATCCTGCACGAAAAGGGCGGTCTGAATTTCTATACTGACACAAAAATAAGAAAAATAAATGAGAAATGAAAATGTGTGTTCACACTCTTTTGCACGAAAATGCTTAAATGTGCAGATGAAGCAGGGTGCGCTTATTTGACCTATATCAACTGTTTAGCTCTTTTTCTCGCTTGTTTTTCCCCAACATTGTTCTTGTTTTCCTTAAGGTCTTTTTTGGGATTTTAACGTCCTCAGAGTGGCAGGCGTGTCCGTTCTGAGGACGTATCTCTCACAGCGTCAAGGCTTTCAATCGTTCCTTCTCACGTTGCTGTCGTCGAAAGTGTCGTAGCCGCCCGTCTCGCCGTTGTCTCCGTCGAGGCAGTCGTGCTCGAAGTCCTCGTCGATATGGCGTCCGTGGTGCTTGCCGGTGTACAGTCGCTCCTTTGCAGTCAGTTGTTTGGTTCTTGTGTTCATAGTTGTTTGGTTTTGGTTGTCATACATTGTTGTTTACTCTGCGAATATACGAAAAAAAAACGATACGTGGTACTGTTTGTCCCACTTTTCTTTCATTTTCTTGCGTTTTCTTGGATTGTTCAGGAACGTATTGTATATTTGCAAAAAAATAAAGCAGTTATATCAAACGACCACAAATTCCTCTATTACAGACGGCAAGGGCTTGACCTTATCTATAATGAGAAATAAGGACGTATCGGAGCAGAAAGGGCTGTAACTATTCAGCGAATGGTTTCTATGACTATTTTATCAAGAATTTGAGAATGAGAGAATTATTCTATCGACAGGATTAAAAAGAATTATGAGAAAGAAGGCAGCGAAGCTGCCTATATTTTCCACATTCTTATCAATTCACTATGATGTGCAGGA
>NZ_JAMXSP010000002.1:0-249291 GCF_025457485.1 Hallella absiana | reverse complement strand
CATTGAGGGTCGTTGCAGACGACGACGTTGATAGGGTGCAGGTGTAAAGACGGTGACGTCAAAGCCGAGCACTACTAATTGCCCGAGAGCTTCTTTCGAGGCAATGCTTTCAGATGTATTGGAGATTGTTTTCGGCGACGGAGACGGTCTATATATAATAATGAGTCAAGACGCTTCTTTATAGCTTAGAGCTTGTGGCGATAAGTCAACCCCATTTTGGGTGGCTATTGCGGTGGGGTCCCACCTCTTCCCATTCCGAACAGAGAAGTTAAGCCCACTTGCGCCGATGGTACTGCAATGCAATGCGGGAGAGTAGGAGGCCGCCCTCTTTCAACAAGAGCCCTTGAAGACAGCAATGTTTTCAAGGGCTTTTTTGGTAGTCTCTTCCTAGTAGACCCTCCCTAGCCTTCCCTTTTAGGGAGGGGAAAGCAATACCCGTCTAATCTTGGTAATGGATCTATAGTATTCTATAGTAATCTATGGTTTCTATAGCTTCTATAGCTTCTATAGTTTCCATAGTTTCCATAGTTTCTATAGTCGCTATAGTCTCTATAGCTTCTATAGTTTAGAATTGCTACAAAAAAAAGCGCGGCTCCTTGCCGCGCTTACTATTATATGTCTAACTTGTCTGCTATCTTTCTTACTTTTGATGTGTAGTTGCGATCTTCTGCGTATCCTATGCGTTTGAGGAATGCGTAGTAGTTACCGCCATTGTATTTATATTGCACGTCGTCAAGATAGGCTTTAACGGATTCTTCCCAGTTGTTGAAAGTATAGTAGCTGCCATCACTGGGATGACGTAAACCAAAGAGATTGTGGCATTCCATGCAAAGAGGGCTGGAAAAGTAACCAGTCTCTAATAAGGCTTGTGCTAAAACGATTTTCTTTTCCTTCACGTTGTATTTTTCTAATACCGAGAGTAAGTTATCGATGTTGAGTTCAGCAAAGCCATGAAAGTCCTCATCTGACATACTGGATGGCAGATGCATTTCTGTTAATGTGTCTGATTTCTGATCGTTTTTAGCTATGCCTGGCATAGCATCGGGCATGATTGGATTTTGCGACCATCCGATGCTGACCGTGGTACTGAGTATAGCTGTGAATATAAGTCTTTTTATGGTCTTCTTTTCTTCCATATATAGTGTAACGAATGTGTCCTTTTATTATTGTTTTGTCGCTTTTCTTTTAACTCTCTTTTATCGTCTCAACTTTTTTGAGTACTTTTGCATCAATATAGTTAATCATAGTATTGCTTTACTTAATTGGATATGATACAGAGAACAGATCAGTCAAACAGCTTTTCTTTCGATCAGGGTAGTATAGAGTCGGCCTATAGCTTCTTTCATCAGAAGTATCGCGTCTATGAGTATTCCCATAGTGATGGACAGAAAGATGATATAGAATATGCCATTTCCAGCTATGTGGAGCAGATGAATCCTTTGCTCTATGAGCATCTGGCAAGTGGCCGGAAGGATTATCTGCTCTCACACGCTTCTTTTGCTCAAGACATCAAGGATGCTATTGAGCAATTGGAAGGAATGCTGGCTTAGTATGTTGTCCTCTTATATATAAGGTGTAATATATAATAAGGTGTATGGGCGTCTATTCGATGTTCTGTATGCTGACGCCGTCCATTTTCTCCATGAACTGCATGATGCGGGTCTGATATTGATCGCGCTTGACTTTGATCTCCATGGACACTTGATAAGCGATGCCTTTAGGATTAGTATTCTTCTGCATCTCATAAGAGTCGATGTCGATACCTGCATCTCTCATCTTATGCAATACAACCTGTATGTTCTCTTGCTTGTCGGAGCTGAATGTAAGCAGTATGCTGCGTGTGGCAAAGCGACTGGAAACGAAGTGGAGTGCTTCCAGACACATGAGTACCATAATGGTGGTCGCCGCGGCAAGGACAAACATGCCCGCACCACAGGTAAGGCCGATGGCTGATGTCACCCACAGTCCTGCTGCTGTCGTTAGGCCTTTGACGACATGCTTTTGGAAGATGATGATGCCGGCACCGATGAAACCGATGCCGGGTACTACCTGTGAGGCAATACGAGACGGGTCGTAGGACAGCTTTTGCGCTGTGCCGTTGATCATACTGTCGAAGCCGTACATGGAGAGAATCATAAACAATGCACTTCCTAAAGCTACAAGGAAGTGGGTGCGGAAGCCGGCTTCTTTGGCCCGGTACTCACGCTCCAATCCTATCACTCCACCTAACAGGGCTGCGATTGCTAATCGTAATATAAATTCCAGTGTCATAGTTGCTGCTTTATTATGCGTACTACGTCGTGCCTATGTTCTGTCAGATGCTACATTCCGGTAGCATCTCGGCAATGCGTTTGCCGTTGACGGTCTTCAACACGATGCCGAGTTCTTTTCTTGGTGGATTGAGTTGTACCCACTCGGGAACATTGTTGCGGTTGATGACTTCGACGTAGTGAATATCACTGAAAGAGACGTCGCAGAGCGTCTCGCCATAGTCCTGCATGCTGTTTTCCTTGATCTTAGAGATGTCGTCGAAGCGCAGTCGTTTGTTGCCTTTACCATCGACGAAGCCAAGGATGATCTCGTCGTCGTCGCTGGCTATGCTGGCATAGATGAGTTCCTTGCCGGAGTAGCGCTTAAAGGTTCGGTCGCTGTCTCTGTGCAGGAGCTTTTCCACACTGGCCTTCACCACGCGCCCGTCGCTATAAACCATGATGAGCCATGACTTCTCTTCTTCTTCATGGATGGCCAACTCCAGACGGTAGTCCTCCGTGCGGTAGTCGTCGTGTTGAAGCAACTTGTACTCATCATTGTCGATGAAGCAAAGATATGCCGTCGTGGGAAGATAGTTCAACTCGTAGTCGTGGATGACGTTGTTTCTAAACCGGCTGGTTTGTATCTTGTCTTTGATCTCGTTGGTGAATGGCGCAGGTGTCGTGGTCGTGCCTGCATTGATCTCTTGCGATATGGGTGCCGGCGTACTGGTGATAGCAGGGCTCTCATCCTTTGTCATCAGCTGATGCTCAGCAGCCCACTTCTTGCGTCCGATGAGGAAAGCAGACAAATAGTCGCTGTTGACTCTCCGGGCTGACTTGCCCATACGCTCGTAGTAGTCGCCTTTGAGCGCTATCGGATCGGGACTGGGCAGAATAGAGATCGCCAGCACATTGGCTTTCGTGCCTTCATCCCAGTGCGTCTTGATATTGTGGGCTGCCTCTTGTCCGAGGTAGATGGCTACCTGATTGTGGATATAATCTTCATAGTGGTCGAGGTTACCGTTGAACTTAGGATGTTTCAAGTCTTCCTCAACACCACTCTCTGTACCCTGGTCGTTGACACCGAGGTAGAGTGTACCACCGTCAGCATTGAGGAATGCGCAAATCTCCTGAAGAATCTTAGATGTTTGTTCGGCTAAGTTCGACTGCATAGAGTTTTCAGGATAGACGATAGAGGTCTTGAACTCGGTATGATAGTCTTCGCGTCCATAGTCTTTCTTATCGCTCTGGTTGCGTCTGAGCTTGAGAATGGAGCGTATCTTTTCCCGAATCTCATCGGCTTGGGAGATGAGCCCGGCCTTCTTTACCGTGTTGTGCGACATGACGAGAGCCGCCAACATCTGTAGAGTCGGATTCTCCCGCTTGCAACTCATCTGATAGAGGTCGTCGTAGTGATCGTCGTTGTCAAGCCACGAGACGATGGTCATCTGCTGGAAGTCGTTGTAGAGATGCGAGTCCTGCTCAAAGCCTAAGCTGTCGGCATTGTTGAGGATCGCCATGCTCTCTTTCGAAAAACTGTTGTTGAGAGCGAAGTCGTTGAGCAGTTCCAACAGTGAGAGTCGCTTGCAATAATACTGTTCCCGTTCGGAGTTGAGCATGCGGGCAAGTACCCGACAAGTGGAGATATAGTTGTAGGCTTTGATGTAATCATCCTCAAAGCTGGCGTAGGTCTCGAAGATGTACATCAGCTCCGTGAGGTGCTCAGCATCCATCGTCGAGGTGAAGTCCTCGGAAGGTTCCTGTTCCTCTTCACTGACAAACACCTCGCCGTGTGCAAGGTTGACCATGAACTGATGGAAAGCAGCGCCCACACTGAAGACCATATCGGGAACATCTGCACGATAGGTGACGTTGATATAAGGTGGTCTACCCTGCGTGGGCTTGTACACTTCGACCACTTTACCTTTTGACAATACGCTGAGAGGAGTGCCGGGCTCCACATCCACGGACAGTGACAAACCGTTGGTGGAGATAGCAGGTACACGGCCGATACCGGGTTGAGAATTGTTGAGAACACATCTGAGACGACTGTTGAAGTTGAGATGCTCGATGCGGTAATCCTCCATAAAGTCTACGCAGATCTCATTCATCACGAAGTGGTATTCTCCGTCCTCGATACCATCTACGTCAGCAGGCAGGATGAGCGGGTAGCCATTGTGGTAGAAGTCCTCTAACGAAAGCTTCTTGCTGGGATAATAGGGTACGATGTCTCTGGCGGCATCGATGTATCCTGTGATACCTTGCAGCTCTTCGTCGATGACCTCACATTGGAAAAGAAGTTTTGTTTCATCGTCGGTTGGTATCTTCTTCTTGATGATGATCGACACTTCCTCGCCGGGCAGAAGTCTGCGTCTTTCTTTCTTTTTATTACGGTGTCCACCGATGAAGAGTGACTTATAGATGAAATCCCACAGTTGTTTGAAGTGTGGCAGCGTGTTGCTCTTATTCCCTCTGAGGTCAGCAGAAGGTTTTTCGCTGAGCCTGATGGTAAAGGCGTGCCAGAGGTTCAGACGGGTTGGCAGAGGCGTGTAGACATTCTCGGAGTTTACATCAGAGGCTGAGATAGAGATCTTGCCGTCTTTGATCAGTAACTTTGCATTGTCCGTGAGGTATTCCACAGGAGCGAGCGATGAGTCGATCGTATCAGACACCTGGTTGGCAATGATATTGGCGGTGAGTGTGGCGTCATCGGTGTTGACCACATAGGCAGCCTGGTCGCCGGAGTCAGAGACAAGGTTATAGAGCGATTCTTCCAGCAGGCTCTTGGGGTCGGCCACTCCCATCTTGCTGCAAAGGCGATAGAGGAGACTGCGGTTGAGTACCACGTCGAAAAGGTCGCTGTCATCGTCTTCTGCCAAATTGAGCTGGAGAGCCAGAGCTTGTATCATCGTCTCGGTCGTACCTTGGCTGTTGAGACTGTCCGGTGTTTCATAACTCTTGCGGATATAGTATTCGAGCAGGGTGATCCAAAGCTTGCCGAAAGGAGCACGCTTGGACAGGGCGAGATCGTGTTTACGTATGATGCTGATCATCCTTGGCATACACTTTTGCATCACGCTGTCGTCCTGCAAGAAGATACAGAGCATTGTGAAAAAGCACTCACGCGGATGGAAGACATAGTTGCAGCATTCCAGTTTGTTGAGTACTTGCCCGATGTATTCTTCTCCTAATTTGTTCTTTACGAGATCCAGCGCATTGATGAAAAAGGAAGTCTGCTCGATGAAGTCCGTGAAACGATTCTCCAAGATACCTCTGGAAACAGCGTCACACATGTTGAGCAGATCGGTCTGTTCAAGCACATGGAGCATGCTTTCCTTGAAGTCAATGAGGTCTTGTCGAAGTAAGTCTTTGTCGTGATAGTCGGTTGCCATATTGGCGATCCAGTGATAGCAAGCATTGTCGAAGAGATCAGGATTGGTACTTCCAAGGAGCAGTTCCCGCAATGAATCGTTGTTCCACTTCCTGTTGCCTAAAAGCGTAGCCAGTTGGTTATCTTTGATAGGGAAGTCATATTTGCGTGCCTGCAGGTTTTCCACAGGTTGTACTTGCATATATCTGCCTTTGATCTTTTCTACTTGGCAGATAATTCTTGGCGTGAGGGCAGGATTCGGAATGCAGCTTTTGTCAAGGCGCGTAGTGAAACCATGCGATTCTTGAAGAATATAGAAATTGTCGTGTGAGCGTTTGATGCTGAACTCGACTTTGTCGCCTTCGTGATAGAATTGCCTGATGAGCGTTTCATAGTCTTGCCTGAGATGTATGCCGCCGTTGAAAGACTCTTCCACGATACAAGGAAGCGTGTTGGGCACGGTGCTTCTTTTCTGATATAAAAGCATGGGCAGACGATAGAGTTTGCCATCATCTCCATAGGTGACAATAAACTGGTGTGAGTCAGGATCCGTCCTAACGACGTTGACAGTAATTCTTTGGTTCTCTTTAGTTTCCGGTAATACCATTTCTTAGATAAGTTATAGTTAAATATTCGAGTTTACAAATGTACGAAAAATAAATGAATCTTCTTTCGTATTAAAGGTTTTTAGCATAGAAAAAGGTCTTATTGTCATAAATGTATGAACAATAAGACCTTTGTATTAATTATCTATCAGTGGCAGAAGCTTTTCGCTTTGTCAAGGATAGAGAGTGGGCGTGGCTTTACGCCTCGTTTTTCTTCTTTCCGGTACGTGCCTCTACGACATTGACGACATAGTCGCCAACGCGCTCGCATTCGTTGATGATGTCCATATACATCGTACCTACGGCGTAGGTGTATTTATGGTCATTGACATCAATCGTGTTTCTGCTGCGGAGCTGGTTGCGATAGTTGTTGATCTCGTTCTCGATGTTGAAGGAGCGATTGATGTCGATATCAGTCTTGTGCTCGATGAGAGCATGCTCCATCTCTTCCATCGACTGGTCAGTGAGGGCGAACATCTGGTGTAGATGCTCGTACTGGTCAGTGGTGAACTCCTCCTTTTCTGTATATTTACGATTGATGGTTCTTGCGATATGATAACAGGAGTCGCCGATACTCTCAAGTTCAGAGATCTCTCTCAGCATGGCGCGCACCTTGTCTTTCGTCTCGTCGCTGAGGTGAGCGTCGCTGACTTGGTCGAGGTATTTAGCAATCTCTATCTCCATGTTGTCGGCGATACTCTCATATTTCTCTATGCGGGAGAAGAGTTTGACAAAGTCGTTGGCATCCTTGGTGCTGAGCAATTCTCGCACCATGCGCAGCATTCTTCTCATGCGCTCGGCAAAAGAGTGGATCTCTTTGGAAGCCTCCAGCACGGAGAGCTCAGGAGTCTTCATGATACCGGACTGGATGAAACGCAGACGGAAATCTTCCTCGTCTTTGTTGCTTTTCGGTTTGATGATCCAGCAGACGACTTTCTCTATCTGTGGGATGAAGCCGATGAGCAGGGCTGTGTTGGTCACGTTGAAACAGGTGTGGAAGGCTGCGAGCACGATGGGAAGGATAGCCGCTTTCTGTACTTGCGTGAAGCCAGCACCAGTAGGATTGTACCCTACGAGGTGACACACACCGTCGACAAAGGGATAGAACAGACACAGCACCCAGATGACGCCGAAGACATTGAAGACCAAATGTGCCATGGCTGCGCGCCGAGCCTGTGTGTTGGCACCGAGGGCAGCGAGGTTGGCGGTGGCTGTTGTGCCGATGTTCTCTCCTAAGACAAGAGCGATGCCGAAGTAAATAGGCAATACGCCGGAGGAACAAAGCAGAATGGTGATGGCCATCACGGCAGCAGAGCTCTGCACAATACAGGTGATCAGTGTACCGATGAGCACAAAGACAATGATATTGGCGTGGCTGTGAATATTAAAGGAAGAGAAGAATTGGATGGCTTGCGGGTTGTGTTCCAGGTCGAGTTCTTTACCGGCATTGCTCAGTAGGACAAGTGCAAAGAAAAGAAAGGCAATACCGAAAAGGAAGTCACCGATGTAGCGGCGTCGCTTGGAATAGATGAGCATGATGCCCAAGAAGAAGGCTGGGAAGACGACCATCGTCAAGTCTACGTTGAATCCCAGTGACATGATCCAGGCGGTAAGCGTCGTTCCGATATTGGCACCCATGATCACCGAGATGGCTTGTGCCAAGGTGAGCAGTCC
Source organism: Hallella absiana (assembly GCF_025457485.1). Taxonomy (NCBI): domain Bacteria; kingdom Pseudomonadati; phylum Bacteroidota; class Bacteroidia; order Bacteroidales; family Prevotellaceae; genus Hallella; species Hallella absiana. Next base: position 241,390 of record NZ_JAMXSP010000002.1, on the reverse strand, counting down.
CGCATTGACAAAGCTGACGGTCATCACTGTGGTGGCGGAAGAAGATTGCACGGCGCAAGTGATAAATACACCTGTGAGCATTCCTGTGAATCGGTTGGTTGTCATCGCGCCAAGGATGTGACGCAGTTGCGAGCCTGCCATTTTCTGCAAGGCTTCACTCATTACCTTCATGCCGTAGATCAACAAGGCTAAGGAGCCTAATATCTTCATGAAGATAATCACATAGTCGCTTGTGTTCATAGATATGTGTAATGTCTGTTACGATTATGCTACAAAGATATAAAAAAAATGTGTCATGCGGAATGAAAGGCTTCGTTTTTTTTGCTAATGGAGTTCTTTTTTTTAGAAGATCGCAAGCAAGAAAAGATAGAAAAGAAACGCTTTTGTTAATATATAATAATTATTAAGTCTGTCTATCAAAAAACGATGGCGTTTTGATAAATAAATAGTAATTTTGCATTTGCTTTATTGAAAGGGTATGGTTCAGTAGCTCAGTTGGATTAGAGCAGCAGCCTTCTAAGCTGCGGGTCCCGGGTTCGAACCCCGGCTGAATCACATGAAGGGCTAAGCAACGATCGTTGCTTAGCCCTTCATCGTTGTGGAGAGGGGGGCCTCTGCTTAGCAGAGGCGTACGGAACACGGCACCCAAAGAGGCTCGCCTTTATGGGCGAGGGGATTTCTTATTTTCCCTGATCTTTAAGGACAATGCGGTGCTTTCTTTGCTTTTCCATGCTTTCAAGGCACTGAACCATTGGTCGGCACTGTGGTAGCCCTGCTCCTCTTTGTCACTACAGAAAGAGAGGTGGTAGACGAGATGACCGCCGGGGATAGAGACGAGATAGCCGTCGTCGTACTGCGTGTGAATCTCTTTGAGAATGCTGGCACGGGGGATGGAGACCGCCAAACCTACTGTTTCCTTTTTATGTGTGAGCGTATCCTTACCCGTGACGGGGTAGTCGGTGCCCCAGTTGGCAAGCAGGCCATGACCGTCGGTCCAACTTTGCTGACCCTTAATGTGCGTGATGCCTATAAAATAAGGAGTGGTGCGTATCTGGTCGGTAAGGTTGAAACCTTTCGGAACGGAAACTCTTACGTCCACCTCACAATCACGGTGTCCTGCGATCATCGTGTAGCGTGTAGTGAGAGTACGAGGCTCTGCATCGGGTGTCGGCTTCCAGTTCAAATCCGTGATTTCGACGATACTGCGAAGCGGTCCGTTCGCCACGACGCGCTGACGGCGGCTGTCGCAGTCTACGAAACCGACGGGCTGTTTGCCGTCCCAACCGTTGAGGGCTCCGACGCCTACGCCATCTCTCACTGCCAGGACATCGTCGCCATAGCCGGCAGCCAGTTGAGCTGTGTCGGGATAGAACTCTGTGTCGTGGAGTTCCAACTGCCTTTTGCGCTTACCATAGATGTCGACCGATTGTCGTGGACTGCAATAGAAACGGTAAGCAGTAAGTTCGCTCTCCAGTACGGCACCATGCTGATGGATGACAGGGAAGGGATTGGTACCCCGCAGCGAGGCAAACTCGCTCAGATAGATGTCGTGTTTGTTCTTCGCCTTTACCTTGCTGTTGCGCAGAAGGATGTCGGCAAAGGTACGCTTGGTGTAGGTGTCGGGCATGGCCTTTCGCCACAGCGCAATGGTAGCTTTGCTTTGTCCTTTGGCCTTGATGTCAGCGAGGAAGAACAGATGATCAGCTCCGCCGTCACCATCCAAGTCGTCCATTTGTGAAGGTACTTCTTTGTCGTCTACAGTCACGCGGGCAGAGCGATAGCCTTCCATACCGGGAATCTCCACGGGTGACTGCTGCAAAATCGTGTTGCCTGGATTTTGCAGTGTCACGGTCATCGTCCGGTCCTGTCCGACTGCTTGTAGCGAGAACAGAAGAGAGCCGACGAGCATCATGCTGCCTATGAAAGAATTAGAGGGGGAAAATCTCATATCAGTCATTATTATATTTAGAGCGTTACACCATTCTTGAAGATGGCAAAGCCATGAATGCCGTTTCGCTCTGCTTTTACCTTTTTGCCGCTGGCCACGTCGAGGACGGTGTGGATGAAGTCGGGCAAAAGGTCTGTGATACTCTTGTCTTCCACGATGCTGCCAGCGTTGAAGTCAATCCAGTTGCCTTTGCGCTTGTAGAGAGAAGTGTTGGTAGATACTTTCAAGGTAGGCACAGCGGTAGCGAATGGTGTACCACGCCCTGTTGTGAACAGCACGATGTGGCATCCGGCAGCAGCCAAAGCTGTTGCGGCGACGAGGTCGTTGCCCGGAGCAGAGAGCAGATGAAGGCCGTGACCTTGCAGTCGCTCACCATATCCGAGGACTCCATAAACGGGTGATGATCCCGACTTCTGTGTGCATCCCAATGCTTTGTCTTCCAGTGTAGAGATGCCACCGGCCTTGTTTCCCGGTGAGGGATTCTCGCCCACGGGCTGACCGTGGCTGAGGAAGTAATGCTTAAAGTTGTTGATGAGATGCTTGGTATCCTCAAGCACCTGTTCGTTGACGCAACGCTGCATGAGCAGAGTCTCAGCACCGAACATCTCGGGAACCTCAGTGAGCACCGTGGTCCCCCCTTGTTCATTGCAGAGCCAGTCGCTGAAAGCACCAACGAGAGGGTTGGCAGTAATACCTGAGAAGCCGTCGCTGCCGCCGCACTTCAGTCCGATGCGCAGTTCAGAAGCCGGAATAGCAGTTCGCTGATCGTTGCGTGCTTTGTCATAGAGCTCCATCAGCATCTCTGTGCCCGTCTCCACTTCGTTGCCTTCCACTTCTTGGCAGACGAGCAGTTTGATGCGGTCGTGGTCGTAGTCACCGAGCAACTTTACGAACTCGTGCGGTTGGTTATTCTCACATCCCAGTCCTACGATGAGCACGCCACCAGCATTTGGGTGAAGCACCAGATCGCGAAGGATATGGCGTGTGTTTTCATTATCTTCACCGAGTTGTGAACAACCGTAGTTATGCGGGAAAGCCACGATGGCATCTACGCCTTCACCATTATTTGTCTGTGTTTTTACCTCCTCTACAATGTTCTGTGCAATACCATTGACACAGCCTACCGTAGGGATTACCCACAACTCGTTCCTCACACCGACGAGTCCGTTGGAGCGGCGATAACCTTGGAAGGAAGCATCGGGATGCGGCGTTGTCTTTTTCTGTGGCTGAATGTGGATGTTGTCGTAGTTCAACTCTCCGCTCAAATTGGTCTTGATGTCGTGGTCATCGAGCAGAGCGCCTTTTGCTATGTCGTGGATAGCGTGTCCGATAGGAAAGCCGTATTTTACGATCATCTCTCCCGTTTTGATGTCATGGAGAGCTATCTTGTGTCCGGGCACCACGTCAGTAACCAGTTTGAGTGTAGAGCCGTCGATGTCAACGATGTCGCCAGCCTTCAGTGTTTTGATGGCTACGGCGACATTGTCTGTAGGGTTGATTTTAATTGCTTGTTTCATCTTATCACTTGTTGAGAACCGTCTCAATGGTCTTTCTCATGCCCGACTCTTGTATCTGCTGTAGATAGGAAGTCAGCAAGTCAGTCAGTCCGGGGATGTCATTGAGGTTACCTTGCTCTTTCCAAATCAAGTCTTGCGCGCCGAGCACACCTTCAGCGATGGTATGGCAATCGGCAGAAGCCCACAGTTGCTGGAGCAGTTCGAGGATTGCCGGATCGTCGTTGGGTGCGATCGCCGTGCCGTCCTCTCTTGTGCCACCTTTATAATAAGTGGTGATAGCAGCGAGTCCGAGCACGATGGCTTTGGGCAGTTCACCTTTCAACTCGGTGTATCGCTTCAGGGCAGGCAGGTCACGCGTCTTGAACTTCGGGAAGCTGTTGAGCATGATACTGGTCACCTGGTGGTCGATATAGGGATTCTTGAATCGCTGTAGCACGTCCTCGGCGAAGCGTGTGAGCTCGTCTTTCGGCAGTTCGAGTGTCGGCAGCAGTTCGTTGAACATGACCTGATGGATGAATTTCCCGACGAGTTCATCGTTGCAGGCATCTCTGACGATGTTGATGCCGGAGAGGAAAGCCACAGGCGAGAGGACGGTATGCGGACCGTTGAGCAGCGTTGTCTTGCGCAGATGATAAGGAGCTTCGTTGTCGGTGAGTACTACGTTGAGACCTGCTTTGCGTGCCGGCCACTCCTTGTCGAGTTGCTCAATGGAGATGTTCTTGTCGTGTTCGATGACCCAAAGGTGGAAGATCTCGCCTTGCACCATAGCAGCGTCTTTGTAGCCGATACGTTGCCACAGTTGTTGCTCGTCGTTGTGGGGATAACCGTTGACGATGCGGTCGACGAGTGTGGTGCAGATCGGGCAGCAGCAGGCAATCCATTTGCGGAATCCCTCAGCGTCGTCGAGGTCATCGTGCCACAAGTCGATGTACTGGTTGATGCAATCTTTGAGGTGATGTCCATTGCCGAAGATCAGCTCACAAGGCAGGATGATGAGTCCCTTCTTAGTGTCGCCGTTGAAACAAGAGTAGCGGTGATAGAGCAGTTGCGTGAGTTTGGCGGGGTAGGAGGCGGGCGGTGTGTCGCTCAGCTTGCACGTGTTGTCGAAGGCAATACCGGCCTCTGTGGTGTTGGAGATGACAAAGCGCATCTCGGGCTGCTCGGCCAGTGCCATGAATGCGTCGTACTGTGTATAGGGATTCAGTGCGCGGCTGACGCTGCTGATTCGTTGGCAGCTGTTTACTTGCTCGTTGCCTTTCAGTCCGAGCAGGTTGACATGGTAGAGGCAGTCCTGTGCACGCAGCGTCTCGATATGGTTGCGCTCGCGTGGTTGCACGATGACGACAGAACCGTTGAATGCCGTCTTGTCGTTCATCTCCTGGATCATCCAGTCCACAAATGCTCTGAGGAAGTTGCCCTCACCAAACTGTATCACACGCTCCGGAGCCTCAGCTTTCGGTGCCGTGTGTCTGTTGAGAATGTTGTTAGTCATAGATTCAGTATATATAATAAGGTGTAGTAAAATTGGGACCACCTTTATATATAAGGTGGTCCTATGTGTACTATATATAATAAGGAGTCGTTATGGTACGATCTTCTTGTATTTCGGTACGAGCGTCTTCATGATCGACCAGGCGATGAGATAGGCCACAGCACAGATACAGAACACGATCATGTATCCGGCGGGCTTGCCTTCGAAGCCCAGGAAGGAGAACGAGCTTCCAGCTTTCTCGGCATAGTCGAAGAGAATACCAGAGCCTTGGTTGATCATATAGGAGCCGATGCCACCGGCCATAGTACCCACGCCCGTGATGGTAGCAACTGTTGACTTGGGGAACATGTCGCCGATAGTAGAGTAGAGGTTGGCCGACCATGCCTGATGTCCGGCACCGGCAATGCCGATGATGACAGCGGGGAAGATAGCACCATACTGTCCGAGTGGCTGAGCCAGCAGAGCCGTCAGAGGCATGAAGGCGAAGATGAGCATGGCCAGCATACGTCCGCCGTAAGGATCCATGCCACGCTTCTCCACAAACAACTTAGGCAGATAGCCACCGAAGATAGAGACCACCGTGACGATGAAATACAGGATAAAGATGAGCGTGGCACCCTCTTTTGAGGCTGAAGGATAGTGGTAGACATCGCTAAAGTATGCAGGAGCCCAGAACAGGTAGAACCACCACACGCCGTCGGTGAAGAATTTACCGGCGATAAACTCCCATGTCTGCCGGTAGGTGAGACACTTGAGCAGTGGTATCGTTTTCTCTGCTTTCTCGTCAGCTTTAGCCTCCTCGGCCTCTTTCTCGTCGTCCTGATGGATATAGGCAAGTTCAGCTGCATTGACATGTTTCGACTTTTCGGGTTTCTCGTACCATTCCAACCAGAAGAACACCCAGACGAAGCCGAGCGCACCGATGATGATGAAGGCACTCTCCCATCCCCATGCCTTGGCGATGAACGGGATGGTAGCCGGAGCAGCCAAGGCACCTACAGAGGCGCCACTGTTGAAGATGGCAGTGGAGAGTGCACGGTCCTTCTTTGGAAAATATTCCGCCGTCACCTTGATGGCAGAGGGGAAGTTGCCCGACTCACCAATGGCCAGAATCATGCGGCAGCCCAAGAAGAGATAAACAGAGATGGTAGAGATAGAGAGCGCAAGCGCGGAGCCTTGCTTCACGGCGTGGAGTGCCTCCACGCTGTCCAGTCCCTCGATTTCCATCGTCAGCCATCCACATCCTGCATGGAGGCAGGCACCTGCAGACCAGATGATGATGGCGAGCAAATAGCCTTTCTTTGTTCCCAAGCGGTCAATGGCAGTACCTGCGAAGAGGCTCACCGCAGCATAGAACAGCGAGAACCATCCCGTGATCATACCATAGTCGCTATCAGTCCAGTGAAATTCCGGGGCGATGAAGTCCTTCCATGTCAGCGAGAGCACCTGACGGTCGAGATAGTTGACCGTGGTGGCGACGAAGAGGAGTGCACAGAGATACCATCTCCAGTTCGTCTTTACATCGTTTTTGATAGTACTTCCGTTCATGCGCGTTGCTTCTTAGCATTCTGAATGATGTCGATGCACTGCTTGCAGAGCTCGGTGATAGCGTTCCAGTCGCCCTTTGCAACTACCTCTTTTGGGAAGAGTTTCGACCCCATGCCCACACAGTAGGCACCGGCCTTGATCCATCCTTCGAGGTTCTCCTGTGTAGGAGCCACGCCGCCAGTGACCATGATCTTCGACCAGGGGCAGGGAGCCATGAGATCCTTGATGAAGCGTGGGCCATAGACATCGCCGGGGAACACCTTGGTCAGGTCGGCTCCCAGTTCCTGAGCCTTGCCGATCTCGCTGACAGTAGCGCAGCCCGGGCAATAGGGGACGAGACGACGGTTGCATACCGGAGCCACGTCGGGGTTGAAGAGCGGACCTACAATGAAGTTCGCACCGAGCTGAATGTACAGTGCAGCGGTAGGAGCGTCGACGACAGTGCCGGCACCCAAGGCCAGCTCAGGGCATTCCTTGTCGGCCCATTTCACCAGTTCGCCGAATACTTCGTGTGCAAAGTCGCCACGGTTGGTGAACTCAAAGGCGCGCACGCCACCTTCGTAGCAAGCTTTGATTACCTTTTTAGCGACTTCTGCGTCAGCATTATAGTATACGGGCACCATACCGGTGGCCCCGATTTTCTGAAGAACTTGTATTTTGTCAAATTTAGCCATGATTGTAGTAATGATATTGGTTGATGGAAATGATAGGAAACCATCGTACGGGCAAACAATGAATTGTCCGTCCGATGGTATATTTTTATTGTTTATCGCTGGACTCTTCCGTTGGCGTTACCTGCGGCGAGGCTTTCCACCTCCTCTTTCGATACGAGGTTGAAGTCACCGTTGATGGTATGCTTCAGTGCAGAGGCTGCGACAGCAAACTCCAGGGCCTCGCCCTGAGTAGGCTTGGTGAGCAGTCCGTGGATGAGTCCGCCGGCGAAGGAATCACCACCGCCTACACGGTCGATGATCGGCTCAATGTCGTAGTGACGGCTCTCATAGAATTCCTCACCATTATAGATGAGTGCTTTCCAACCGTTGTGCGTAGCGGAGTAAGACTCACGCAGTGTGGAGACGACATATTTAAATCCGAAGGTCTTTGCCATTTGTTCAAAGATCTTATGGTATCCGGCAGCGTCGGTCTTACCGCCTTCAATGTCAGCGTCGGGTTTGAATCCCAGACAGAGCATCGCATCCTCCTCATTGCCGATGCACACGTCGACATATTGCATGAGCGGGCGCATGATGGAGATAGCCTTTTCCGACGTCCAGAGTTTCTTGCGGAAGTTGAGGTCTACCGACACTGTCACGCCATGGCGCTTGGCAGCTTCGCAGGCAGCCTTCACGATGGCGGCGGCGTTATCGCTGATTGCCGGCGTGATGCCTGACCAGTGGAACCACTGAGCGCCCTCGAAGATCTCGTCGAAGTCAAACTCCTCAGGGCGTGCCTCAGCGATGGCAGAGTGTGCGCGGTCGTAGATGACCTTGCTGGGGCGCATGGAGGCTCCCGTCTCAGCGTAGTAGATGCCCACGCGCTCGCCGCCACGTACGATGTGACTTGTGCCGACACCATAGCGGCGCATGGCGTTGAGCGCCAGCTGTCCAATCTCGTGCTTAGGGAGTTTGGTGACAAAGTCGGCATCGTGACCGTAGTTGGCGAGGCTGATGGCCACGTTGGCCTCACCGCCGCCGGGAATCACGCGGAAGTGATCACTCTGTATGAATCGGTCGTTGCCCTCTGGAGACAGGCGCAGCATGAGCTCGCCCAAAGTTACTATTTTTGCCATATTCTCATTTAAGTTTAATAATTGCTTATAATATTACGAACACAAAGAAGTGATTACGCAAACAGAGACAGCGGTGTCTGTGCTTAGAATTTGAAGTAGTTCTTTGCGTTGTTGTAGCAGATGTCCTCCACCATCTGGTTGACGCGCTTCTCCTCAAAGCCGTCGTAAGGGATCTCGCCGCTCTCGATGTCGTTGCCGATGAGGTTGCAGAGAATTCGGCGGAAATATTCGTGGCGTGGGTAGGAGAGGAATGAGCGTGAGTCGGTGAGCATACCGACGAATCGGCTTAGCAGTCCGAGCAACGACAGAGCGTTGAGTTGTTTGGTGATGCCATCCTTTTGGTCGAGGAACCACCATCCTGATCCCCACTGGATCTTTCCGGGCATTGAGCCGTCCTGGAAGTTTCCGAGCATCGTAGCCATCACCTCATTGGCACAGGGGTTGAGGTTGTAGAGTATCGTCTTGGTCAGATGTCCCTCTAAGTCGAGACGGTTGAGGAAGGCCGAGCAGCTCTTTGCCGTGTTGAACTCGCCGATGGAGTCGAAGCCCGTGTCGGGTCCGAGCTGGCGGAACATACGTGTGTTATTGTTGCGGATAGCACCATAGTGGTATTGCTGCGCCCATCCTGCCTCGTAGTCCTGTACGGCGAAGACATAGAGCATAGCACTCTTGAACTTCAGCACCTCTTCGTGTGTGAGTTCCTTGCCGGCGTAGACCTTGTCAAAGATGTCGTTGATCTCCTTGTCTGTGTATTCCTCAGCATAGAACTCCTCGATGCCGTGGTCTGAGAGACGGCATCCCATCTTGTTGAAGAAGTCGTGGCGCTGTTGCAGTGCGTCGACATAGTCTTGGAAGTTGCTGATGTTCTTTCCTGAAACAGCGGAGAGCTTCTCGACATACGCGCGGAAATCCTGTGCGTTCTCCGGTGCCATAGCCTTGTCGGGTCTCCATGCCGGGAGCATGCGTGTCTTGAGTTCGCTCTTTGCCACGATGCTGTGATAGTGGAGGTCATCAATAGGATCGTCGGTGGTGCACACCGTCTCCACATTATATTTATCGAGCAGTCCCCACGGTGTGAGCGAAGGATCGTTGGCGAGTTTGTCGTTGCACTCGTCAAAGATCTCGCGTGCTGTCTCCGGGTTGAGGCGCTTGTTGATGCCGAAAGCCGTTTTCAGCTCCAGATGCGTCCAGTGGTAGAGCGGGTTGCGGAACGTGTAGGGCACTGTCTCTGCCCACTTCTCAAACTTCTCCCAGTCGCTGGTGTCTTTACCGGTGCAGTATTTCTCGGGTACGCCATTGCTGCGCATTGCACGCCACTTATAGTGATCGCCGCCGAGCCACACTTCCGTGATGGAGCGGAAACGCTTGTTCTCGGCGACTTGCTGAGGAACGAGATGACAGTGATAATCGATGATGGGCATCTTGGCAGCATGCTCGTGATAGAGTTTCTGTGCAGTTTCAGTCTGCAACAGAAAGTTCTCATCCATGAATTGTTTCATTTGCTTTTTGAGATTGGTTGATTGTTTCTGCAAAGATAATAAATAGTTTCTGAATAGCGGGTGGGATTTTTGTTCAGAATGGTATAAAATCGTTCGAAATCTACTTTTTGTCGTATTCTTTGTGTCAATAGGTGGAAATTTATTATCTTTGCATAGCCATCAAAGCTATCCTTATCTATATAACATGTTTAGAAAGTACTTTTTGCTATTGTTCTTGCAGCTCGGCTGCATCTATCATATATATGCCCAACCTTATTGCGACGTGCGCACGTTCTCGCTGCGTGATGGATTGGCCGCTAACGTCATTTCCGGCATCGGACAGACCGGCGACGGACTGATGTGGCTCGGCACGTGGAGTGGACTGTGCTATTACGATGGCTATCGCTTCACCACATTCCGCAGTATGCCCGGTTTGGGCGACATGCTGACGAGCAACCGCATCTACACACTCCATACCAATTATCGCAATGATGTGTGGGTGACCACCTACGACCGGCGACTCTATCTCTTCGACACGGAGCGGTGTGCCTATGTCAACATCAACCGGCTCATCGCCTCTTCCATCCGTCAGCCCGTACGTTTCCACCGCATCTTCTCTTTATCCGACGGCCACACATGGGTTACCAGCGAGGGCGCTCCAAGGCTGACGCTCCGCATCGACGACGATCATGTTGAGTCGGAAGACGGCATTGCCATCTATCGTGGCCTGGACATCCGTCAGGCACTTGTCGACGGCTATGGTCATGAATGGTTGCTTTCAGGCAAAGCTATCCTCGACGGCAAGGCACGAAAAGTCTGCTCTCTCCCCGCCATCCTCACGGAGCGGATAGGATCCCGCACCTATTTCATCAGTGCTCATGGCGGTGTCGTCTCTGTCGGCAAGGATGGCAAGACTTTCCAAAAGCACTGCACGGACACGAAGGATCTCCATGTCAACGATGTCTGCGCGTGGCGCGGTCGTCTGTTGATGGGCACTTCGCAAGGTCTGTTTGTGCTTGATCATCAGCGTCTGCATGAAGTTCCGTTGCGTCATCCCGCGCTCTCTTCCGCTGACATCACCAAGTTATTTGTAGACCGCTGTGGGCGTGTCTGGCTTTTCTCGGCCAACGACGGCGTAGTCATGTTTGACGGCGACCGCTGTGAATGGCTGCAAGCCGAACCGCAACAGCCCTATCTGCGCACAACCAGCAGTGCGCCGTTTTTCCATGAAGACGAGTATGGCACCATTTGGGTGGTGCCCCGTGGCGGTACTTTCAGCTACTACGATGAGCGTCTTCACAGCCTCGTAGCTTATCCTTTGTATAGCGGTGAGACGACAGATGCCTGCATACCACTGATCAAGAAATCGTTTGTCGACAATCAGCACAACCTCTGGTTCTCGGGCGAGCGCAACCTCTCGATGCTGCATTTCCGTCGCCATCGCGTGCGCCGTTTGCCGATGGTCGTCAACCAGGAAGTGCGCGCGTTGTGCATTGCCCGTGACGGAAACCTTTGGGCTGGCGACCGCGAAGGCTATCTTGCCGTCTACGACTGTGAGGGCAGGCAGAAGGGCTATCTCACACCCTCGGGCGCGCTGCAAAGCCAACAAACACGTTTTGCCCACAGCGTCTATTCGATCAAGCAAGACAGCAAGGGACGGATGTGGATCGGAACCAAAGGCGAGGGGCTTTATTGCTGGGACGGCAAAGCCATGAACCACTATGTCCATGATCAGCACGACCGCTGGAGTCTGAGCAATGACGACATCTACGACATCTTTGAGGACAGCAGTCACCGTCTGTGGATCGCCACATACGGCGGAGGCGTGAATTGTGTGGAGCCGCAATCCAATGGCTCTTTGCATTTCGTCAACGTCAACAATCTTTTCAAAAGCTATCCGCGTCTTGCTTTCCTCAGGGTGCGGCGTATTGCTGAGACACGGCGTGGCGAGATGGTGGTGGCGACCAATGGTGGCCTTATTACGTTCTCAAGTAAGCCCATGCCGCTGCCGCGTCTTCGCTTCTTCACCACCTCATCCCGCAGTGGCGACGACCACTCGCTTTCGAGCGGCACTGTCTTGCAGGCTCTGCCCACGCGCGACGGTCATGTCTTTGTCAATATCATGGGAGGCGGCGTACAGGAAGTCACCGACGACGACCTGCTCCGTAACAATCTCCATCTGAAGACAATCTCCTCAGTGACCGCCGACGAAGGTCTCGTGCAGGCTATGGTTGAGGACCGTCATGGCAGCATCTGGCTTGTTCGAGAGACTACCATCGACAAATACGACCGCAAACACAACATCCTCTCCACATTCAGTGCGCAAGACATTGGCTATCCTGTGGAGTTCTCCGAGGCCAAGCCGCTTTGCCGACCCGATGACGGCAATCTGTTCATGGCGTGCAATGGCTGTGCCATTTCGTTTGCACCGGGCGACCTGCGCAACTCTTCTGTGGTGCCGCGCATTGCCTTTACCAGTGTGCGCTATCAGGGCGACGATCAGCCGCAAGCCATTCTTAACTCGCCCGTGCTGGAAGTGCCGAGCGACAAGCGCAGCCTGACCATTTATTTTTCTGCCCTTGACTATGCTGGTGCGAGCCGGGTGCGCTATGCCTATCAGCTTGAGGGCGATGGCGACAAATGGAACTATGTCGATGACATGCACAGTGCTTCTTTCAACCGCATCCCCCACGGTCATCTGCGTCTCCTCGTCCGCTCCACCAATGCCAACGGCGTGTGGCAGGACAATACGCGGGCGCTCGTCATCTATGCTCATCCCACCTTCTGGGAGTCGTGGATGGGCTGGTGCTTCTATATCATCATTGGCGGAGCGCTGGTCTTCCTGGCTATTTATCTGATCAACCAGCGTCAACGCATGAAGATGCAAACCGAGATGGGACGTATGCGTGCCGAGTTCTTCACCCGCATCGGTCATCAGCTGCGAACTCCGCTGACGCTTATCGGAGGACCTGTCACCGAGGTACTCAAGAGCGAGTCGCTATCAGAGCGGGGACACGGATTGCTCGATATGGTGCGGCGCAATAGCCAGAGCATGCTCGCTCTTGTCGACAATATGCTCCACTACGACCACAACTCCGACACCTACCTCGTCGACGACACCAACGCGCCGTTTGTGCTCTCCAATGCTGGGCAGAGCACCGTGACAGACAACGTAGAGTCTGACCAAGGACAGCGCACCACGCTGCTCGTCGTCGAGGACAATGCCGACTTGCGCCTTTTCCTCTCTACCATCCTCAGCCCCGACTATACGGTGCTCACTGCCGACAATGGCCTGCAGGGCTTGGAGACGGCACGCAAGCAACTGCCCGACTTCATCATCTCAGACGTGATGATGCCTGTCATGGACGGACTGGCAATGGTGCATCAGCTCAAGCAGGACGCATCTACCAGCCACATCCCCATTATCATCCTCAGTGCCAAAGCCTCTATGCAAGACCGCCTGCAGGGACTGCGTGAGGGCATTGACGACTATATCCCCAAGCCTTTCTCGGCTACCTATCTCCGTGAGCGTGTGGCCAACATCATTGCCCGACGTCATAGTCTGCAACAAGAGGCTCTGCAACAGCTCACCGACCCGGTCGTGGACGGGACTGCTGATGCTGAGCAGCAGACGCCCGACAAGGAAACGGCTACTACCTATCGACTGAGCGCTCCCGAGATCATCGATGCAGATAAGGTGATGATGGACAAGCTCATGGCATTCCTCGAGGCACGCATCAGCGACCCAACCCTGCGCATGGAGGACATGGCCGACGAGGTCAACCTCAGCCGTACTGCTTTCTACAGCAAGATGCGGTCGATCGTAGGTATGCCGCCTGTGGAGTTTGTCCGGCACATACGTTTGCAGCGTGCCGAGCTTTTGGTGGCCAAGAGCAAGGACAGCTTCTCACAGATCGCCTATGCCGTTGGATTCTCTGATCCTAAGTATTTCTCGAAATGCTTTCGTAAGGCTACGGGAATGACACCGTCGGAATACCGGAGAATGAAACAGAAGCAGGAGGAAGCGTAAAAGGACAAGCCTCACCCCCATACCCCTCTCCAAAGGAGAGGGGAGTAAAATGCTGGTTAAACAATTCCAGCAGGTCCCAAATCATGGAAGATGGAAGCCGCATGTTACGAGGGTGTTATCTCCATCTTAACCGTCTTGGATGTAATTTGGCATAACGTTCCACGTCTTCGGCATAGCCTGTCTGAAGTGATCGGTAGACTGGTGTGAGGGACTCTATGTCGTGTGTGTCTGCATATTTTTCTAAAACATAGGCAAGAATAGCATGAATTCTTTCTAAAACATAGGCAAGAAAGGCTTGTTTTCTTTCTAAAACATAGGCAAGAAAGGCTTGATTTCTTTCTAAAACATAGGCAAGAAAGGCTTGATTTCTTTCTAAAACATAGGCAACTCGTACAGAGTCCCTCTTTTACTCTTCTGCTGCGCCTAAATTATCATCAAGTGTGTGTTGTTGATAAAACTGACAAAAAAGCGGCCCTGAGAATGCGTTCTTTTGAAACAAAGTGTCCTTCGCCCGGATTTTTGCGAAAATAGAGCGATTTTATTAACTTGTTGATTAATAGGAAGATACGAAAAATATCGTTTTAAGGTCAAAATGAAAAAGGTACTTTGACCGAAAATTCTCTAGAGAATTTCTCGTCAAAGTACCTTTTTGATGTTGTCATCTCGGTTGTTTGACCTGGTCATCTCGGTTGTTTGATGCACTCATCTCACCTTTTTGATCAGTCGAGCTTGTTTTTTTCGTCTTTTGAACCCAGTTTTTTATAAAATACACGTTGACTTTCTCTCTAGAATGCTCGCCCGCGGTGACAGACTTTTGTCAATACATTTCGGCTATCATGTAGGCTGTCACTCACTGTAGTGCCACAATCGGTTGCTGTTCGGGAGCCGCTGGATAGAGGTTGTAGAAAAAGTACCGGTACTGTCAGACAGAAAGTAAAATGCTTTAGTTGGCTCATGTCTCCTCTGCGGACAGGATACGATGATAGTGCTTGGCTTTTTTACAATCTGTTACTCGTGGGTGGTTTCTTCAGCAGCTTCACTGAATATCCGTCATATCCACCAATGACAAAGCGGCCGTGGCTTCTGTTCCCGAGAGGACGGGAACTCGAATGCACACGGCCGCTAATTGTTTCTGACAGAACGAAGGTCAAAGAACTATATGATCGTTCGTCAGTCTTTACTCATTACTTTTTCTGTACACCCACGCCGAGCTTGCTCACATCTTCGTTGCCAACAGTGAAGTCGCCCTTGGCAGCATCCTTGAACTTCGGATCAGCACCGTTCTTGCCGCTCGTATCACCATTCCAGTAGACCTTGTTCTCGGGATCGCTGGCGGCGAACAGGTTGGCGTTGGCACAGCCGAAATAATAGTTGTTCTGGTAAGCCGGTGTTGATGTCGTGCTCTGATTGGTGTAGACAGCCTGGGTGTTGACGATGAGGTTGTTGGCCCAGGTGATCTGCTGACCGCCCTTCTTGCCGTTGAAGCGGACATAGAGGAATCGCTTGCCGCTGGTGGCGTTCATCACATTGTAGAAGATGTTGTTCTTCACGGTGATGACAGGTACGGGGTTGCCATAGTTGTTGGCTTTGTCGTCGTAGCGGAAGAGGTCGCGCTCGTTGGCACAGTTATAGACCGTGTTGTTGACAAACGTGATGTCCTTGATATAGCTCTTGCGTACGTCGAAGAAGTCGCCACCGTCGCATCCGATACCATGGATCTTGTTGTTGCGGAAGACCACGTTGTCGATGATCGTCTGGTCGGTGTTGCCATAGAGCAGGCCCTTCTGGTCGCCAGCACCGATGATTTCGCAGTCCTCTACATCGAGCAGTTTGTAGTCACCTGCCGACTTATAGTCGAAGAACTGGTCGGTGGCTGCATTGTTTGTACCGTCCAATACGAGATTGCTCAGCGTGAGCGAAGCACCGGCCTGCAACTTAAATGTACCTTGAATCGTCGGTTTGGCGGTAGGATATATGCCCTTGATGGTGACAGAGTGCTCGATGACTGCCGAGCCAGCCTTGTCGGGTGTCTCAGAGCCGGAGCTAATCATGTAGGTGCCGTTGTAGAGCGCGAATACCTGACCCTCAGTAGCTTTTTCGAGCATACCGCTGAAGTCGTCGGTAGAGCGCACGATGGTGGCACCGCTCAGGTCGACAATTGTTGTGAATTTCTTGCTGCCGCGCTCCTTACCATTATTGTAGATCTTGGCTACATAGCTGGTTTCAGGTGTCAGTCCACTGATCTTCTTGCGTCCGGCAGCCTGCTCCTCAGCGGTCACCTCTTGTGTCAGCACGACGTTGCCGTCTTTGTCGAGGATGCTTGCGCTGTTGATGAGCGAGTCCTTAGGCCATTTGATGATGACATCCTTGTCGCCTACGTCTTCCAGTGCCATGCTCTGCATGATCTGCTGGGCATCGGAACGGAAGTAGATGGAAGTCCACTTTGAGTTGCGCGAGGCATCGCTGTTGTCTACAGCACGCACGCGGGCCGAGTATTTGGTGTCGTAGGTCAGTCCCTCCAGATTGAGCGAAACACCTTCAGTGGTGAAGGTCTTTGGTGTAGTGGCGAAGGCCAGGCTGTCGTCGGGATAGACTTCCACCTCATACGAGGTGGCACCGCTCACCGGTTGCCAACTAAGGTTGGCGGTGCTGGTCGATACATTCTTTGCCTCCAGTCCGACGGGGGAGAAGTTGCGGTCAAGGATGAGGCTGGTGATCTCGTCCATCGGGCCTGAGCATGCCGTCAGACCCAGAGAGGCACTGACGAGCGATAAGGCGATGATATGATGATATGTTTTCATTGTTTAAATGCGATATTGAGTTAGAGAAGATTTAGTTGTTGAGCTGTCCGAGATTGCCGTCGTTGTTGAGCTTTCCGTTGCTGCCGTCGATAAATGTCTGCCAGATCGGCCACAGGCAGTGGGTCGACGGTGTGACGACGAAGAGTCCATTGATATAGTCGTCGGTGAGGATGAGGATGTTGCTTCCGCTCTTGGTGTCTGTGTCTATAAACCAGTTCTTAGATGACCATCCGGCATCTTTCAGTTTGGCGATCACGTCGGGGTCGTCCTCGCCCTTGTTGAGGCCGTAGTATTCGATGCTGTTGGCATCGGTCGAGTTGTTGATATACACTTTGTCGGGCAGTCCGGCATAGCGTCCCTCGCGGTTGGCGAGCTGTTGTAGTTTGGTTTTCTCCATGTTCATGGCCTCGTCGATGATGCCCCAGCGAACGAGATCCATCTTGCGCAGCGACTCACCAGCGAACTCCAGCGCACGTTGCTCCTCGATACCTTTTTGGAATGCTTCCTTGCTGGCGCAGTAGGCAGCCTTGAGTTTGGCTACGGTGTCAGTGGGCAGTGCACGGTCGAGAATTGGTTTCATGTATTGCCATCCCTTGTCGGGACCGTTGAGCTGGTTCTCGCTCTCGGCAGCCATCAGGTAGACATCGGCCAGGCGCATGTATTGCCAGTTGACACCATCATCGTTGGTCGAGGTGACCATACGTTTCATCCACTCATAGCGCAGCTTACCGAAGCACCACTTAGTGAGGCCGCGGAGCTGCACGGGTGACTTTCCTTCCACGAGCTTCTTGCTCCAGTCGTAGGGCACGCAGGTGATGTCGCGGCGAATGTCCTTGGCATTATAGTCGTAGTAGAGCGTTGGGGTAGGGCCGACTATACCTCCCTGGGCCTGCTGGGTGTATTGGTCTTTGGCGTTGTGCTTGATGCCGAAGGTGTAGAGCACACGTCCGCGTCCGTCGGAGAAAGGTATTTCCCAAAGGCTTTCGCCGCCTGCCGTGACATTGTCCTCACAGAGCTTGACGAAGTTCTCCTTGAACGATCCAAGTTTGTTGCGACCCGAGTTGATGACGTCCTCGCACTCTTCCTTGGCGATAGCGTACATCTTCTCCGGTGCGAGTTCAGGATTCTTGCTGCGGCGGAAACCGTCGCCCCGCAGGCCATAGCCACCAGCGACGAGGGCGATGCGGGCGCGCAGACCCTTGACAAAGCTCTTGCTCACGCGTTCGGTCGTCTTGGTGATGGCATTCTGGTTGGGCCAGTAGCAGTAGTCCTCAGCCTCTTTGAGGTCGCTGAGCAACTGGATGTAGATGCTGTCGCGGTTGGTGCGTGGCAGATAGACATTATTGGCGTTGTTGGGTTCGAAGCGTGCGGGCACGTCGCCCCAGGCCTTGGTCAGGTCGAGATAGAGCACGGCACGCAGGGTGAGAGCCTCACCGAGGAGTTGCCGCATGTCGGCGTTGTGCTCGATGTCGCCATACTTGCGTATGCCCTGGATGGCAAGGTTGGCACGCTCGATGCCTTCGTAGAATTTGGCGTAGGCGTTGTTGTCGGTGTTCATCTGCGGATTGTTGGCCGGCGTGTCGTAGTTGTAGAGCGACTGTTTCTCATTGCTGGCGTCTTTTGCCGATGGTACGGTACCGGAGCTTGTCTCTATGTCGGTGCTGATGCCGTAGAAGGGCAGGAAGCGTCCACGGTAGGAGTTGGTCTCGCCGAAGGAGACACAGACCGACATCACCTCGCGCTCGGCCAGACCATAGACCGAGAAGGTAGACTGCTCGTTGAGCGATGATTGTGTGGGAGCATCCATGTCGCAGGACACAAGCGTGGCGGATGCCAACAGGAGGGATGCTATGGTAAGATGTATTTGTCTCATGATTGCGGGTAATTAGAAGTTAAGGTTCAGGCCGAAGACAAAGCTGCGGCTCTTGGGGTAAGCGGAATAGTCGACACTCGGGGTGAGGGTGGTCTTCTTCATCGTGTCGTTTTCGGGGTCGAAGCCACTGTAGCCGGTGATGCAGAACACGTTGTAGGCTGTGGCGTAGAAGCGCAGACTGTTGATGCCCAGCTTGTTGGTGACAAACTTAGGCAGCGTGTAGCCCAGCGTGAGCGTGTTGAGACGCAGGAAACTTGCATCCTCGATAGCCCAGTCGGTGAGCACCATCTTGCTCATGTAGGGGCTCCACATGGTGGTGTTTTGGTTGAGCTCGGTGAGTCGTGCCGGGTCGTTGGTGATCAGACCGGTCTCAGGGTCGAGGTTGGTCCATCGCTTTCCGCTCTCCATGATGTCGCAGAGGTTGCGGTAGATATACTTGCCGGAGGTGGTGTACTCAATCTTGTTGGCGTTGTACTCTTGATTGCCGATCTCGAAGCTGAACTGAGCGCTGAGGTCGAATCCGTAGGCACGGGCGTTGATGCCGAAGCCGCCGTAGGCATCGGGAGCCACGTCGCCGATGATGTCATAGTCCTTGGCTGTGACCTTATGGTCGCCGTCGAGGTCTTTGAGTTTCATGCTGCCCGGACGTACCTTGCCGACAACGGCACTGGCATCGTCGACGCCCTCTTTGAGCGTCCACGTGTCTGTGGCAGCGTCGTAGCCCGAGAAGTCGCTGACCTCGTAGCGTCCGGCATTGCGGTAGCCACGGATCTGGCCGACACGTCCGCCGACGGCGATGACATATTCCTTGTCGATCTCAGAGGAAGCCCAGCGGCTCTCCTGATAGAAGTTCTCCATGCCGAGCGACTTGATCTTGGTCTTGTTCAGTCCGATGTTGCCGTTGATGTCGAGTCCATAGTTGTGTTTGTTGATGGCATGCCAGGTGAAGGTAGCCTCGAAGCCGCGGTTCTGAGTCTTGCCGAGATTGCGATACTGATAGTCGTAACCGGTACCAGCCACAGGGAAGGCGATGAGCAGATCCTTGGTGGTGTTGCGGTAGTATTCAAACGTACCGTTGAGTTTTCCGCCGAAGAGCGTCCAGTCGAGTCCGATGTTGCGGGTGATGGTTGTCTCCCACTTCAGGTCAGGGTTGGCCATATAGTTGGAGGGTCGCAGCGGGTTGTTGAAGCCGTTGACCCAGGTACGCTGGCTGGAGCTGGCATCATAGGCACTGTACTCCTGAATGAGCTGTCCCGAGGGGATGTTGTTGTTGCCGGCGGTACCGTAGCTGAAACGCAGTTTCAAGTCGTCGAGCCACTTCTTTGTGCCTTTCATAAACGGCTCGGAAGTGATACGCCAGGCCAGGGCAGCGGAGGGGAAGTAGCCCCAGCGGTTGTCCTTGCTGAACTTTGAGGAAGCATCAGCACGGAAGGTGAAGCTCACCAGGTACTTGTCCATAAAGCCATAGTTGGCACGGGTGAAGAACGAGAGCAGCTTGTCGTCGGGATCGTAGTAGTCGCTTGTGGCGGCTGCGGTGCCTGTGCCGGAGAGTCTCCATGCCGTGTTGGCATCGTAGTCGACGGGGAAGCCTACGACCTGGTTGAGGTTTTCATGCTCCTTGGTGATGATATACTCGTGTCCGACGAGCCATGTCAGATTATGATTCTTGTTGTTGATGAGATCCTTGAAATCATAGTTGAGCGTGTTGGTATTGCGGAAACGGTGCCGGTCAGTGTTGTCGAGGGTGATGATAGGATGTCCCGTATACTCTTGAGAGGCATAGTTTCGCACCTGGTAGGAGGTCAGACCGAAGAAGCGCTGGTCGTACTGTGTATAGTAGTCATAGCCGAACTCGGTCTTTGCCGTAAGGTTCTTGATGAATTCCCAACCGAACGATCCGCTGAGGTTGAGGTTTTTGCGGTTTTTCTTGCGGTCGTTGTCGGCAGCAGAGGTGACGGGATCATAGAGGTTCATATCGTCGTCGTCGAACGAGGCGTTCTCTGTTGCGAGGCCCTTCAGGGGGATTGGCGGATAGATGACGGCGTCTTTGAGTCGCTTATCTGTGTCGTAAGAGCCAGTAGCATCATTGGCACCACCACCACGGATGTCGGTGTTGCTGAAACGAGCCTGGAAGTCAAGCGTGGTGCGCTTGGTGGGCTTGGAGTTGAGTTTGAGCGAGAAGTTGTCACGCTTGAAGTTCGAGCCGACCATGATGGCCTTGTCGTTCATGTGGGCATAGCTGAAGGCATACTTGATGGATTCCGATCCTCCCGTGATGTTGAGGCTTTGGTTGAAGGTGTGGCCCACGCGTCCGTAGGCGATGTCCTGCCAGTCGTTGCCTTGTACGTTGTCGTAGAGGTCGAGATCCTGATAGTTGCCGAAGAGCGAGGTGAAAGACGAGATCTTCGACGGGTCATTGTTGTTTTTCAGCAGTGCGAGCTCATATTGCCACCGTGCGTAGTCGCCGGGCTGGAGTACGTCCACCTTCTTTGCGATTTTCTTCCAGCTGTAGTAGGCGTTGTAGCTCACGCTGACCTTTCCCTGCTTTCCTTTCTTTGTGGTGACGAGGATGACGCCGTTGGCACCACGGCTACCATAGATAGCGGTGGAGGAGGCATCCTTCAGCACGGTGATGTCCTCGATGTCGGTAGCGGGGATGTTGCTGATGTCGTCCACGGGGAAGCCGTCGACGATGAACAGCGGGTCGTTGCTCTGCGTGATGGAGCCACCGCCGCGCACGCGGATCTTCACCGTGGCATCGGGTGAACCTTCGGAAGTAGACACCTGTACACCGGCAAGCTTACCGGTCAGGGCTTCTTCGGCACTGGCCACAGGCACCTCGACGAGCGACTTGTTGTCAACCGTAGCGACGGAGCCGGTGAGGTCTTTACGCTTCACCGAGCCATAGCCGATGACCACCACGTCGTTGAGGTTGTTGGCGTCGTCTTCCATCTTTATGGAGAGCGAAGAGCGGTTGCCGACAGTCACGGTCTGGGTTTTCATACCCACGTAACTGATCTTAAGCGTCTTCTTTCCACCTTTCATATCAATAGAGAACTTTCCGTCAAGGTCGGTGACGGTACCGTTGCCGGGCAAGCCAACTTCCTGCACAGTGGCGCCAATGATGGGTTCTCCCGACTTATCGGTGATCGTACCCTTGACGATTTGTGCATTGATGTCAGCGGCACAAACGAGCAGACCGGTGAGAAGCGCGGCCCGCATTTTGTTAAGATTGTTAGCCATACGATTGCTTTTAGTTATTGTTTTTCTTTGTAATTATCGGTTTCTGTAGTGTAGGCGACGATTCAAAATTACGGAAAATTTTGTTATCAGTGTCCTTTTCTTTTGATTTTATTCACCTTTGGGACGATTTTCCCCCTCAAAAAGTACTATTTTCTCCATGCGCGACGGCTTCGGGACCAAAACCGCCCATGCCGTTCGCTGCACGTACGGTCCACTTGCCTGTGGCGGAAGTGGCGGAAAACGACGTGGAGGTGGTGATCGTTAGCAGTACATTGTTGTGGAAGACAGCGTAGGCAGTGGCCTGCGGAGTAGCCTTCCAACAGAGTTTGCTGTTTGAGAATTGCAGTCCAGTCACGGTAAGATCTTCTGTCAGCGCTTTGGGATTCCATTTTGGGAACATGCGCTCATAGCTGAAATTGGCGGCCTGAGTGTCGCTCAGAATAGTGGAGTGGGGGCCATCGTAGGAGTTGATGCTGTGGCTGGTGGGAGACAGGACTGTGCCGTCGGTGCTCTGAGTGAGGTATTCACCAAGGATATAAGGGTTGGTAGCATTCATGCCCTTCTCGACCCAACGCTCGGGAAGAAGCGTGGCGGCAGCATGAGTGTCGAGAGTTGTATGGAGAAAGACGCTGATGGGCTGATTGCGCCATGTGCGTCCGTAGCACCAAGAGCCCTTGCCTTGAGACAAGTCGACGATGCGGCAATGGTCGAAGACATAGCCGAAAGAAGTCGTAGTAGACGGTGCGGTGATGATGCGGCGGCCGGTGCCGTCGGCATTGCGGGGCTCCAGGCTCAACGTGGTGTTATCGAAGCGGATGTCTCCGCCGCCACAGATGAAGTCTACGGTACCGTGGATGTCGCAGTCGCGGAAATAGGCTTTCATCGCCGTGTTGCTGCTGTAGTAGGTGTCCTGGTGTGAGAGCATCCTCACCTTATTATATATAGTATGGTTGCCGGCATCCTGCATGACAGCTGC
The DNA here is from genome assembly GCF_025457485.1 of Hallella absiana. NCBI lineage: Bacteria > Pseudomonadati > Bacteroidota > Bacteroidia > Bacteroidales > Prevotellaceae > Hallella > Hallella absiana. The sequence continues at coordinate 218,695 of NZ_JAMXSP010000002.1, read as the reverse complement.
GCGTCCGGCACGGCCTGCCTCGTAATAGGCGAGGGCATTGTTGAGCGTGAGGTCCTGGAGATAGAGACCGGAGCGGTTGTTGAGAAACATGTCGGCCAGTCCCAGTCCTTCCTGCTCTGTTCGGGGGCGGGTGACGAGGATGGTAGAGTCCATGCTCTGACCGATGATCGAGAGGCTGTCGGCGGGAAAGGTCTGCTCGGTCATGTTGCCGAAGTCATAAACGCCATTGGGCAGAAATATTTTTATGCGTTGGCACTTGCTTTCAGTATCGGCGATTGTGTGGAAGATATCGAGCACCGACTGAGCGTCGCCGGGTTTGGCAATGTAGTATCCGGCCGTCTTCTGAGACTCATGCAGTGCCTCCATCTCAAGGCTGGCCCAGATAAACGGGCCGACACCCTTGGCGTCGTTGTCGCGGATGGGCTCGCTGATGTAATAGTCGAAACTGCCGTCGCGTTTGTAGTTGGGCTTTTTCACGAGAGGGCCGGGACCGGGGCCCAGTCCGCTGACGGCGCAGCAACGTGTGAGAGAGATCGTCTTGTCGTCGTTGACACGGATGAAGTTGCGCAGGATGCCCTCGTAAGCTTTGATGCCGGCTGAGAGGTAGTTGACCGACCGACCGTCCACGTTGGCACTCTTGGGAAGGTTGCCGGTGCGCACGCCTTTCAGCAGTACGTAGGCAAACATGCAGGAGGCGGTGGACTCAAGATAGTTGCGGGGGTCGTTGACATCCATGACGTCGTACCATACGCCGCTCTTTCCGTCCTGATGTTGCACCACGGCGGTCATCACCTTTTGGAGCAGTTGCCGCAACTCAGCACGGCGGGCATAGTTTTCGGGCAACACGTCGAGCACCTCGGTGATGGCCATGGCATACCATCCCAACGCCCTTGCCCAGGTGTGCTGACTCTGTCCTGTGGTTTTGTCGGCCCAAAACACGCTGTGTGTCTCGTCCCAGGCGTGTTTCCAAAGCCCGGAGGCGACATCGAAGGTACGCCGGTCGGTGGTCGTGATCTGCTTCACGGCATCGTCGTAGACTTTGCGGGCCTGACGCGGCGAGAGGTGATTCTTGGCATAGAGACAGCGGAAGGGAAGTCCCATAAAGATGCCGTCGAGCCATACCTGACGGGCATAGATGGCCTTGTGCCAATACACGCCGTCGGTAGTGCGTGGCTGTTTGTTCAGCTGATCAAAGAATACTTGCAAGGCCTGGTCCCGGCCTTGGCGTGCAGCGTTAGTGGCTGTCGTGCTTGGCTTTTCCTTGTCGAGCTGCTGCATTCGCTCCACGAGTTTGGCAGGCCGCACATTGTCGAGGTTATAGTCTTTTTGGCTGTAGCCGGTGACCTTACCGTCATCAGCAATCATGTGCCTCAGATAGGCTTCGAGATATTTCCGGATGGTGTCACCGCCATGACGGAGATAGGTGTCGAGCATGCCTTCGAGCTCAATGCCTACAGCATAGTTCCATTTGGGCTTCTTGGCGAAGTCGAGCAGCCAGGGCTGTGGGTTGCGCTGCATCTCGGAGTAGGTCATCCACTCGGCATAGGAGGAGTAAGGATTGGCAGTGTCGTTTTGTACGAGATTGCCGTTGATGTATAGGTTGTCATAGACCATGTTGCTGGTCTGACCGGTGACGGAGACAGGTTTCTTCTTCACACCGTTGAAACGGCAGTTGCGTACGGTGATGTCCTGCACATTGACGGTGGTGTCGAGTCCGATGACAAGGATGCCGTAGTCGCTCCTGTCGCAGGTCACGTTTTCCATCGTCACGTTGCGCACTAAAGGATTGAAGCCTCGGTAGCAAGCCTCACGGGGCTCGTAGTCGAGGTTGATCTTCAGCACAGCCTCACTGCACTGTCCGACCTTGATGTTGCGCATGTTGATGTTCTCGATGACACCGCCTCGGCAGTTGTTGGTCTTGATGCGCAGCACGCGCTCGAGATTGGGCGAGTCCATCATGCAGTCCTCGGCGAAGACATTCTGACAGCCTCCGGAAATCTCAGATCCGATGACCACGGCCCCATGTCCGTCCTCCATCTTGCAGTTGCGGATAATGATGTTTCGGGATGGTCTTTGCCAAAGACGGCCGTCGTTGTTGCGCCCGCTCTTGATGGCGATGCAGTCGTCGCCGGTGTGGAACGAGCAGTTTTTGATGATGACGTTCTCGCAGGCTTCGGGATCGCAGCCGTCGCCGTTGGGCCCTTCGTTCCATATCTTCACATTGTCGACGGTGATGCTTTTTGACAGCAGAGGATGGATGACCCAGAAAGGGGAGTTGATCAGTCGCACGCCCTTGATGAGCACGCGCTCGCACTGCATGACGTTGATGAGCTGTGGGCGCAGGCCCTGACCGCGTCCGAAACGTCGTTTGTCAGGATCCACGCCGTCTTCAGCCATCTTCTGCAGGCGGTCGCGGGAGCCTAGATTCTGTGCTTCTTTGGTTATGCCGGCCTTGTAGCCATAGTGCTTTTTGCCGCACATAGCCCACCACGTGGCGTTGCTGCCTCCTCCGTCTATGGTACCTTCACCTGTGATGGCGATGTCGGTGGCCTGGTAGGCATAGATACATGGACTGTAGTTCCAACACTCCAGTCCCTCCCAGCTCGTCTTGACGAGGGGATAGAGTTTGGTGTCGAAGACAAAACTGAGCGTGGCATTCTTGCTGACGACGAGGTTGACGTGGCTCAACAGACGCAGGGCACCGGTGTGCCACGTGCCTGCGGGGATAACGACACGTCCGCCGCCGCTCTTCGCCATCTCAGCGATGGCGCGGTTGATGGCTTTTTGATTTTTTGCTGCGCTGGCCTTCGGGCTGGCACCATAACGGGTGACGAGCACTTCACGGTCGGGCTGCTGGGGCAGGACGGTGGCACTCTCGATGCGCTTCACAGCCTCGTAGTCCCAGGCTGAGGCCTGCTCAGACCAAAGAGCTAAGAGCAGGAAGCTGAGTAGCAACTTCACCGTCGTCTGTAATGAATTCAGGAGTCTTTGCGTCATTTATATTTGTTGGATTGATTAGTATTGGCTTTTAGTTGACTGGTTCAAAATTAAGAAAATAATTTCATTCCCTTTCGTTACTGCCACACCTTTTTAGGCTCATTGGAAGAATCTACCCCCATTTACATACGATTTTACACGATGACAGCCGGGTGATAGCTGATAGATTGTTTCGGAAAAAAAGAAGCCATTGCTCACTCCTTCGGTGAGCAATGGCTTGATGGCATGGATACCGATCAAATAATTACAGTCCTCTCATCTTCAACAAAGCTTGGGCGTCGGGCTGCTGCAGTCCTGTGAAGTTTGAGAAAGCCTTCATCAGGTCCACGGTGTAACCGCGGCTGAGGATCTTGTCGCGGAACTCGTCGCCGGTGGTGCGCTTGAGAGCACCCTTCTGCTTGAATGTCATGGCAATGTTGTCTGCCAGGACTTCGGTCCACAGATAGCTGTAGTAACCGGCAGCGTAGCCACCACCCCAGACATGATTGAAATAAGACGTGAAGTAGCGGGGAGGGATCTGAGTGTCGAGGAGTCCCACCTTCTTCAGTGATTCTTGCTCAAAGGTAGTAGCCTGGGCTGCCGTGGGGATGGCACTCGACGGCAGCATGGCCCATGCCATATCGGCACATGTGGCTGCTAAGTTCTCTCCCAAGGCATAGCATGGCTGGAAGTTGATCGACTCCATCATCTTTTCTTTCAGTGTTTCGGGCATATGCTCGCCTCGGCTGTTGATGGCATAGTGGTTGAAGATCTCGGGGATCGAGGCAAAGCTCTCATTGAACTGTGATGGCATCTCCACGAAATCGCGGGGTACGGCCGTGCCGCTGAGCGTGTTGTACTGGCAGTTGGAGAGAATGCCGTGCAGGGCATGACCGAACTCATGGAACATGGTGGTTACCTCATCCCACGTCAGATAAGAAGGCTGTCCTTCGGGTGCTTGAGCAAAGTTGCACACATTATATATAATAGGTAACTGATTCCACGCTTTGCTCTGCTTGGCAAAGGAGCTCATCCAGGCACCGCCACGCTTGGTGGGACGGCGGAAGTAGTCGCTGTAGAACAGGGCGATGGGCTTGCCTGTGCTGTCGGAGACCTCAAAGACCTTCATGTCGGCATGATAGGTGGGAAGGTCTTTACGCTCCTTGAAGTTTAAGCCGTAGACACGGTGGGCGGCGTAAAAGACACCGTTGACCTGCACGCTGTCGATATTGAAATAAGGTTTCACCTCGTCCTCAGACAGGTTGAGTTGTGCCTTCTTCATCTTGGCAGAATAGTAGAACCGGTCGTAGGGCTGGAGCTGGAAGTCCGGCCCCATGGTCTGACGGGCGTACGCCTCGATGGCGGCTGTCTCTTTATCGGCATTGGGGCGGTAAGCTTTGATGAGGTTGTTCAGGAAGGTATAGACGTTTTCCGGAGTTTTGGCCATCGTCTTCTCCAGTGAGTAAGCTGCATAGTTGTGATAGCCCATGATCTCGCCTTTTTCGGCTCTGAGCTTTGCCATCTCCACGACGATGGGCAGTGTGTTGTATTTTCCTGTGCCGTCGCTGCGATGGACGGAAGCCTCATAGACGCGTCGTCTCAGATCGCGGTTGTCGAGGTTGGTGAGGATGGGTTGCTGCGTCGTGTTGATGATGACGATGGCATAAGGAGCTTTGGCGCCACGGCTCTGTGCGTCTTTCTCGCATTGGGCGATGTCAGCGTCGCTGAGGCCGGCGAGTTCCTCTTTGCTGTTGACCCAGACGACAGCGTTGTTGGTAGCCTCTTGCAATTGTGTGCCCCATTGCTGTTGCAGGTCGGAGATGCGCTTGTTGATCTGCTCGACGCGGGCTTTCTTCTCTTTTGAGAGAAGTGCTCCGTTGCGGACAAAGCCTTTATAGATCTCTTCTAAGAGCCGACGGTCCTCACCCTTGAGCTTGGAGAACTCATGGTCGTAGACATATTTCACCCGGCGGAAGAGTTTCTCGTTGAACGAGATGTCATTGTCCAGTTGGGTAAGCTGAGGCATGATGGCTTTCTCTGTCGCTGCAATCTCGGGTGTCTTGTCAGCCTCGTCGACACAGAAGAAGATGCTGGAGACGCGGTCTAAAAGCTTACCACTGTTCTCGTATGCAAGTATCGTGTTGCGGAATGTCGGTGTCTGTTTGCTGTCAGCGATGGCATTGATGGCTTTGCGTTGCTGCGCAATGGCGGCCTCCAAAGCAGGCAGATAGTCGCTGGCCTTGATGCGGTTGAAGTCCGGAGCACCATAGGACAGTGTGCTGGGAATGAGCAGCGGATTGGTTGTCGTGGCTGTGGCGGACGGCGTTTGCGCCATGGACAGCATGACAGATGACGACAATCCTACTGTCAGAAGTGTTTTCTTAATTTTTGTGTTCATAGTCGACTCATTATATATAGTATGTTTCTCTGTATGACAACGATGGTAACATTTGTGGCAGGCGGTGTGGCGTGCCTTGGGTCAAAGTTACTAAATAATTTCCAAATCGTTTGATAAAATGCAAGAAAGATTAAAACATGGGTCTTTTTTCTTTTTCTTGGCATATCGTTTGCAATAAAAGATAGTGAAAGCTCAGAAGAAGAGGAGAAGAGATCTCATCATTTTTGAGTATTGCAAGGATGTGTGGAAAGCATTACCTTTGCATTCGGAACAACTTTAAACAACAAGATTATGGTAATCGAAAAAGTACATGCAAGAGAAATTTTGGATTCGCGTGGCAATCCGACAGTGGAAGTAGAGGTCACTCTTGATAATGGTGTGATGGGACGTGCCAGCGTACCTTCAGGTGCATCTACCGGTGAGAACGAGGCTTTGGAGCTTCGTGACGGTGACAAGAAGCGCTTTGGCGGCAAAGGTGTCTTGAAGGCTGTGGCCAATGTCAACGACGTGATCGCTCCTGCGTTGAAGGGCGACAATGTGCTTGACCAGCGTGCTATTGACTATAAGATGCTGGCTTTGGATGGCACGCCGACAAAGAGCAAACTTGGTGCTAATGCTATCTTAGGCGTTTCACTGGCTGTGGCTCACACAGCTGCCAAGGCATTGGGACTGCCCCTGTATCGCTATATCGGTGGCTGCAACACCTACGTGATGCCTGTGCCAATGATGAACATCATCAATGGTGGCGCTCACTCCGACGCTCCAATCGCTTTCCAGGAGTTCATGATTCGCCCTGTTGGTGCTGCTTCGGAGAAAGAGGCTATCCGCATGGGCAGTGAGGTCTTCCATCAGTTGCAGAAGAACCTGAAGAAGCGCGGACTGTCCACAGCTGTAGGCGACGAGGGTGGCTTCGCTCCAAAACTCGACGGTATCGAGGACGCATTGCAGAGCATTGTCGACGCTGTGAAGGATGCCGGTTATGAGCCGGGCAAGGATGTGACTATCGCCATGGACTGCGCTGCCAGTGAGTTTGCTACCCAGCGTGATGGGAAGTGGTATTACAACTATAAGCAACTGAGCAACGGTATGCCTAAGGATCCTAATGGCAAGGAACTCAACGATGAGCAGCAGATCGCTTATCTGGAAGAGCTTGTCAACAAGTATCCTATCGACTCTATCGAGGATGGCCTCGACGAGAATGACTGGGAAGGCTGGGTGAAACTGACCAACGCCCTGGGCAAGAAGGTGCAACTCGTCGGTGATGATCTCTTCGTCACCAATACGAAGTTCCTGGAGAAGGGTATCACGATGGGAGCAGGCAATGCTATCCTTATCAAGGTCAACCAGATCGGCTCACTCACCGAGACTTTGGAGGCCATCGAGATGGCTCATCGTCATGGCTACAACACCGTGACAAGTCACCGTAGCGGTGAGACGGAGGATACTACGATCGCTGACATCGCTGTGGCTACCAACTCTGGACAGATCAAGACAGGCAGCATGAGCCGTACGGACCGTATGGCTAAGTACAACCAGCTGATCCGTATCGAGGAAGAGCTTGGTGACCGTGCTGTATATGGCTACAAGAAGCTGAAGTAAAAATCATATTCGCACATAGTAAAAGCCGGGCATCCGCGTCGTGGGATGTCCGGCTCTTTGTTATATGTAATAGCATTAACTGTGTTCTACAACGAATATATGTTCCTTGGGCTACGCATATATCTTACTTTGCCCATGAAGATACCTTACTTTGTACATGAAGGTATCTTACTTTGAGCATGAACATATATGCAAGCGTCGGCTCACTTATGTCTTATTGTTTAATGGTTGGCAACACCAGCGAGTGACCTTGAGCATGACAGCAATTCCCGGCACGTCTTTCAGAAGATAGTATTTCTTGTTGATGCGAATGAGTTTGCCTGTCAGTCCCTTCAAAGGTCCGTGGGTGACGAGAACTGTCGTTCCTGTCTTGAGCTTAGCACTTTCTTCTGCGATATACTTCTTTTCTGCGAGTTTAGGGTCGCACATCAGCTGAAACTCATGCATCTCCTTTGCGGGAATCTCTGCCATCTCTTTAGAGTCGCGTCCTTTCTTGATGACACTTAGTTTGTAGGGCATGGCGATGAGCATCTTCTGGAATTCCGATTCTTCCATTGCCTTTCTGACAAAGATCAGGTTGTGCACTACTGGTCTCAGTTCGTGATGGAGTTTGTTGTCTCTATCAATGACATCGACGGTTTCCATCGGAATGAATGTCGTGAAGCCTTTTCGCTTGAGTTCGTCATTTATCGCTTGCTGCTTCAGGGAGAATAATCTTAAGGCGTACCAAGGGCTGGTCTCGTCCTCGGTATACATTATGTTGTTCTCTGTTTGCATGGTGCTAAGCGTTGTTGTAAGCCAATTAGAATTCGGAGGTGAAGTGGAACTTGATGTGCGGGAAGTCTTGCTGGGCCATGCTCAATATATAAGAAGAGTCGGCAAGGAAGACGTCGCGGCCCTCAGTGTCTTTGGCCATGTACTGATATTTGCGCTTCTTGAAGTTGTCAAGCTCGGCAGGATCATCAGCCTCAATCCAGCAGGCTTTGTAGAGATGCAACGGCTCCCAGCGGCACTTGGCGTTGTACTCATGCTCCAAACGGTATTGGATGACCTCGAACTGCAACTGACCCACAGTGCCGATGATACGTCGGTTGTTGAACTGGTTGACAAAGAGCTGGGCCACACCTTCGTCCATGAGTTGCGTGATGCCCTTGACAAACTGCTTGGACTTCATAGGATCGTCGTTCTCAATATACTTAAAGAGCTCCGGTGAGAATGAAGGCAGACCACGGAAATGCAGTTGCTCGCCCTCAGTGAGCGTGTCGCCAATCTTGAAGATGCCATTGTCTGGCAGTCCCACGATGTCGCCCGGCCATGCCTCATCGACTGTGCTCTTGCGCTGTGCCATGAACTGTGTTGGAGAGGAGAAACGTACGGTTTTGCCCAAACGCACATGCAGATAGGGCTGATTGCGTACAAACTTGCCTGAGCAGACTTTGCAGAAAGCGATACAGGAGCGGTGGTTGGGATCGATGTTGGCTGTGATCTTAAAGATGAAACCAGTGAACTTCGGCTCTGACGGCTCCACCATGCGCTCCTCAGCCTTGGTGGGACGTGGGCTCGGGGCGATCTCTACGAAGCAGTTGAGCAGCTCTTGCACACCGAAGTTGTTCAGCGCGGAACCGAAGAAGACAGGTGCGGTCTCAGCCTTGCGATAGTCTTCTGCGTCGAATTCAGGGTAGACACCGTCGATCAGTTCCAGGTCGTTGCGCAGTTGCTCGGCCTCTTGGCTACCCACGTGCTGGTCGAGATCTTGGGAGTTGATGTCCACGGCGACTTTCTCGGTGACGCGCTGCTTGTTGGGCTTGAACAGGTTGAGCTGCTGCTCATAGATGTTGTAGACGCCTTTGAACTTAGCTCCCTGACCGATAGGCCACGACAGCGGACGCACGTGGATGTGGAGTTCTTCCTCCAACTCGTCGAGCAGATCGAAAGGATCACGGCCTTCGCGGTCCATCTTATTGATGAAGATGATCACCGGCGTGTTGCGCATACGGCATACCTCCATCAGTTTGCGAGTCTGAGCCTCCACACCTTTTGCAGAGTCTACGACGATGATGGCGGAGTCGACGGCGGTAAGCGTGCGGTAAGTGTCTTCCGCAAAGTCCTGGTGACCCGGCGTATCCAGAATGTTGACCTTATAGGGTTCGCCCTCCTGACCTTCGGGCAGATAGTCGAACTCCATGACAGATGTAGACACAGAGATACCACGCTGCTTCTCAATATCCATCCAGTCGGAGGTGGCAGTCTTGCGTATCTTGTTGTTCTTAACGGCACCGGCTACTTGTATCTGACCACCGAAGAGCAGGAACTTCTCGGTGAGTGTAGTCTTACCGGCATCAGGGTGAGAGATGATGGCGAATGTGCGCCGACGTTGTATTTCGTTCATATAATGATTACTTCTTGATTTCGTTCATATTAGCCATACACTTTTTCAGCGAGTCAAGCCAGTAAGGAATGGCTGTGTGGAAGGTTGTTTTGATCTTTGTCTTGTCAAGAACGCTGTAGGCAGGGCGCTTGACGGGTGAGGGGAACTCATCGCTGTGGCATGGCTGAATGTCGCAGTCGTTGTGCCCGGCCAGTGCAGCGATAGCCTTGGTGAAGTCATACCAAGAAGTGACTCCCTCGTTGCTGAAGTGATAGATGCCGCTATTGCCTTTGTACTTACGGTTCTCTACGATGTCGAAGATGGTGTTAGCCAAGTCTCCGGCATAGGTTGGTGTGCCGCATTGGTCGAAGACCACCTTCAGCTGAGGGTGAGTAGCCGTGAGGTTGAGCATTGTTTTTACGAAGTTGTGACCGAACTCTGAGTAGAGCCAGGCGGTGCGCAGAATGATGTAGTCGACGCCGGTAGCCTGAATCTTTTGCTCGCCATGCAGCTTGGTAAGGCCATAGACGCCTGTTGGCGTTCCCTTCTGATCCTCGCGGCATGGTGTGTTGTAAGGGTCGCCGCCGAAGACATAGTCGGTGGAGATATGCACGAGCAGACCTTCTACTTCCTTCATCACTTTGGCGAGATTCTCAGGAGCTGTAGCGTTGAGCGTTTCCACGATTTCGCCTGCTGTCTCTGCCTTGTCGACATTTGTCCATGCTGCACAGTTGATGATGCATTTCACATCATTGTCCTTCACCATCTGGCGGATGGCATCAATGTTGGTGATGTCGAGGTGAGTATAGCCGTCACAGACATCTGTGAAGATATATTTATCCTTTGAGCTTGCTTTGCTGACGATCTGCATCTCGTTGCCGAGCTGCCCATTAGCGCCTGTTACCAGAATATTCATATTGTGTTTATCTTTTATTCTTGTTCTCCGAAGTCGATGCCTTCAGTTCTGTCTTTGATGTAATAGTCGGAAAGCATCCCAATGAATGTAGAAATCTCTTTGATGGCATGGTCGGTCTCGGGTGAGACTTCTTTTTGTTGCAGTCTGAGCATCATTACGCCATAGAGCGCATCAAGACAAGTCTCTATCTCATTGACATTTTTGTCGCCTTTCTGCCGCAGTTCCACGATGAACGGCAATACCTTGTAGTATTCCGCATTATAGAACGGGAACTTGTTGGAGTCGAGCAGTTGGCAATGCAAGTCAAAGAGGTCACCGATGATCACCTGGTTGATTTGAAGATGCCCTTTCTCGCGGCAACCTTCTTCGTTCATCATGCGTATGAGATTGCCAAACCAGTCGGCTTCTTCGTCCTTTTGCTCGGGGGTATAATCAAATTTGTCGATATATTCCTTTCTAATGCGCGACAGAGAGCAACCGTATGCTCTGATCAGGTCTTCCATCTGCCACATATAGAGCAGATATTCTGCAATGGATTTTTCCTTTATTTTCTTTGCGATATACATGCTTGAAAGATTTTGTTGATGAAAGATGTCTGTTGAGGGATTCTGAAATACTGTTTATAGTCGTATTCTCCGATATTGGTGTTCGTCATGTCGTTGTCGCAGCTAATAATGTATGGTGTAGAGATTGAACACCGTGCCGATGAGCATGGCAAAGGAAAAGACGATGACGAGACCGCCGATGATGCGGTTGATGATCTGAATGCCATTCATGTCGAATTTAGCACGCACCTTATCTACCAGCCATGTCAAGCCGTACCACCACAGCAGAGCACCGGAGATGAGACTCATATAGCCAAGCGTCATTTCCACAGGGTGGTGCGGGACAACAAAGGCAAACTGAGCATAGCAGGCAATGAACAGAAAGATGATCAGTGGATTAGAGAAGGTCACGAGAAAGGCGGTGAGGGCATTGTGCCATAATGTACCTTTGCTCTGACTGCTCTTATGCATATTTTTCCGTGGATCACTTCTGAAACAATAGATGCCAAACAGCAGCAGGACGATACTACCCGAGAGTTGCAGGATGAACTTGTTGGTAGGGTTGGTGATGAAATCCATGACAAAGCTCATACCCAAACCTGTGATGAGTGCATAGATAATGTCGCTCACGGCTGCTCCAATGCCTGTAACGAACCCATACCAACGCCCTTTGTTGAGTGTGCGTTGGATGCAGAGTATGCCCACCGGCCCCATAGGTGCTGAGGCGATGATTCCGATGAGTAGTCCCTTCAGGATGAGCTCTAACAGATCAATATGTAAAAACGGCATCATATAGCTTGCAAAGTTACGAATTTTATCCGATATAACATCATCTATTAGGTTATTTCGTCTTTTTCTTCGTGCAATCAGTGTGCTTTATTGTCCTACCGTTATTCAGCAGAGAAGTCAGCCACCAGTTGTCGGTAAGCTCTCAACATGCGTGTGCGCAGGATGTAGCCTTGCAGACAGTTATTGATGTCAACGACGGGAAGGGCATCTGCGTTGGTGGCGTCGAACTTATGCATGACATCCTCCATAGGCTCATTGCGATAGAGAATAGCGGGTACAGGAGTCATCAGCTGCGCTACGCGGAACTTCTGATAGAGCTCCGGTCGGAAAACGATATGGCGAATCTTGTTGATGTCGATCTCTCCCATCAACCGGCCGGCAGTGTCTACTACGGGCAAGAAATCATAGTCGGTGCTGGAAAGAACGTTGACGAGCTTGCCCAACAGCATGTCGGGTTGCACGGTGACATAGTCTTTCTCTATGAGTGAGTCCATACTCATCAGCGTGAGTACGCTCTTGTCGGTGTGGTGGGTGACGAGCTTTCCTTCACGAGCCAATCGCATGGCGTAGATGGAATGAGGCTCAAAGATGCTGATAAACATCACGCTGACTACAGATACGATCAGCAAGGGAACGAAGAGTTGGTAGCCACCGGTGATCTCGGCGATCAGGAAGATGCCGGTCAGCGGAGCGTGCATGACACCGGCCATGACGCCTGCCATGCCGAGCAACGTGTAGTTGCTTTCGGGAAGATAAACGCCAATCTGCTGCATGTTCCAAAGCCGGGCAAAGAGAAAGCCTGCGAAGCCACCTACAAACAGAGACGGCGCGAAGGTACCACCGCAACCGCCTGCCCCATTGGTAGAAGACGTGGCGATGACCTTTGTGAGCATGACGAGGCCGATATAAAGAGGCAGCAGCTCGTTGTGACCATAGAACAAAGAGCCGTTCATCACTTGGCTCCAGTCTGTGACAGTTTTCCCGGTAATGAATGTCCCCAGTGTCGTGTAACCTTCACCATAGAGCGATGGGAAGAAGAAGATCAGTGTGCTCAGGGTGATACCTCCTACGAAGAGTTTTCGGTAGGGATGCTGTTTCATCTTGGCAAACTGTCCTTCACAGAAATTCATGGCACGCATGAAATAGAGGCTCATCACACCGCATACCAGTCCGAGCAATATGCTTGCCGGTACCCGTTCTACGCTGAAGGGCGATTGAAGCGTAAAGTTGAAGAGGGTAGAGGTGCCAGTGAAGACATAGGAAAAGATGTCGGCAGTGATGCTGGCAATCAGAATAGGGATCAGCGAAGCCATCGACATGTCAATCATCAGCACTTCCAGTGTGAAGACAAGACCGGCGATAGGAGCTTTGAAGATGCCGGAGATAGCAGCCGCAGCACCGCAGCCTACCAGTAGCATCAGCGTGCGCTTGTCCATGTGGAAGAGCTGTCCAAGATTGGAACCGATGGCCGATCCCGTCAAGACGATAGGAGCCTCGGCACCCACAGATCCACCAAAGCCGATGGTAATGGCGGAGGCTACCACCGACGACCAGCAGTTGTGACGCTTCAGACATGAGCGCTTGGTCGAGATGGCATAGAGAACACGGGTGATACCGTGTGAGATATTGTCACGAACGACGTATTTTATAAATAAGGAGGTGAGCCAGATACCAATAACTGGAAAGACAAGATAAAGCCAGTTGACGGCATTGGTCAGGAAATCCTCGGTGAGCAGACGCTCTATCAGGTGGATGAGCTGATGCAGAACGTATGCTGCCACAGCGGAGAATATGCCGATGAAGAACGCCAGTATGCTGGTCATCTGTCGCTCTGTCAGGTTGTGGTTTTTCCACTCGAGGATTTGATTGAAAGTCACTTTCTTCTTACTTTATAGAACTTATACCTTATTATACAATATGTGTAGCCATATATTCATTTGTGTTTTTACAGACGTGAATATATCAGCAGTATTTTGCGAAGTTATTTTCTGATGATGGTCACTTCTCCCTGCGGCCCAAGTTTGATGATGGAACTGGGTGTGTGTGGCTTATGCTCTTGGCGGCGTGAGAAGCAGACATAGTCAACAGCGTCAAGAAGTTCGGGCGCGATGTCGGCAAAGTTTTGTGCAGCGGGCTGCCCGCTGATGTTGGCGCTGGTGCTGACGAGTGCTTTCTGGAACCGATAGCACAGTTCGTGCGAGAAAGGCTCTTTGGTGATGCGCAGCGCGATGCTGCCGTCTTCTGCGATAAGGTTCGGTGCCAGGTTGACGGCACCGTCGAGGATAATCGTTGTGGGCTTGACAACAGCATCGAGCAAATCCCACGCTACTGCAGGCACGTTGCGCACATAGCGTTGCAGGCGGGCATCAGAGTCTACGAGGCAGATGAGAGCCTTGGAATCGTCGCGATGCTTGATTTGGTAGACGCGTGCTACTGCGTCGGCATTCGTAGCATCACAGCCGATGCCCCAAACCGTGTCAGTGGGGTAGAGGATGACGCCTCCCCTGCGAAGCACTTCCACGGCGTTTTTGATATCTTCTTCTTGTGTCATTTTATAGTTGTTCGTTTTCCAAGCAAAGATAACAATTCTTTTTGTCCTATGCAAATGTTTTTAGAAAAATATATGTCTCAATCGTTTGTCAAGTGTGTGTCTGTGATGGTAAAAAGACTCTTTTTTGTGCGGTATCAGTTAAAATTCATCTCAAAGTAGTAGAGTTTTCAAATGTTTTATTATCTTTGCAACAGAAACACAATCGATAAAACCAAAAGCAATGAATGAGCAAGAATTATTGAAGCCTTACGTCATTGGACTGGATCTCGGTGGTACCAACTCTGTGTTTGGTATCGTGGACAGCCGTGGTGACATCAAGGCAACTACAGCTATTAAGACTCAGGGTTACGATAAGGTGAAGGACTATGTGAAGGCTTCCGTAGAGGCACTTCATATAATCATTGATCAGGTGGGCGGCATTGACAAAATCAAGGCAATGGGTATCGGCGCACCTAACGGTAACTACTACAAGGGCACGATAGAATTTGCGCCAAACTTGGCTTGGGGCCATAATGGTATCGTGCCATTGGCAGATATGTTCTCCAAGGAGCTGGGTATTCCCGTGGCTCTGACCAATGATGCCAACGCAGCCGCTATCGGTGAGATGACTTACGGTGTGGCAAGAGGTATGAAGAACTTCATCGACATCACGCTGGGTACAGGTGTAGGCTCCGGTATTGTCATTGATGGCAAGGTGGTCTATGGTTGCGATGGCTTTGCCGGTGAGTTGGGTCATGTCATCATGCGTCGTGAGAACGGACGTCTCTGTGGCTGTGGCCGCCATGGTTGTTTGGAAGCATACTGCTCAGCAACGGGTGTGGCACGTACGGCACGTGAGTTCCTTGACACAACAGACACACCATCTCTGCTGCGTGATCTGAATCCGAAAGACATCACCTCTCTTGATGTGAGCATTGCAGCCGGCAAGGGCGATAAGTTGGCCAAGAAAATCTATGACTTTACGGGTGAGATGCTTGGTGAGGCTTGTGCAGACTTTGCAGCTTTCTCTTCTCCAGAGGCCTTCATCTTCTTTGGTGGTCTGACTAAGGCTGGTGATTTGTTGATGGATCCTATCAAGAAGAGCTACGACGAGCATGTACTGCCTATCTTCAAGGGCAAGGCAAAGTTCCTTGTCAGCGGATTGGATGGCAGCTCAGCTGCTGTGCTCGGTGCTTCCGCTGTGGGCTGGGACATCTAAGCAAGGCTTGACAGAAAACAGAGAGCCGCTCCATACGGGGCGGCTCTTTTTGTCTATTGGGCACTGCGGGCGGCGTCGAATTATAATTCGACGAACAGAACGTACCGGAAAGGCGGCTGTGCAGTGCATAATCAGATGCAGGTCAGTTCAGAATGGATACCGTTGAGGAAAGCGGTGGCGGGCATACGCTTCTTACCGGCTGGTTGCAATTCCTCTATCGACAGCCATTCGTCGGAGCAAGCGACGAGCAGCTGGTTCTTGCGCACGCTGACGGTACCGGGCTTCTCTGTGCAGGCGATGCCGGTCTTGGATGTTTTGAAGATCTTGTAAGTGTTGGCTTTGCCTGTTTCTCCGTTTGCCGGTTGCATGGTAGTCCAGGCGCAAGGGTAGGGGGACAAGCCTCTGACAAAGTCATAGACCTGCTTTGCTTTTTTCGTCCAGTCGATCTTGCAGGTATCTTTGAAGATCTTCGGGGCCTGATGCAGTTCACAGTCGGTTGCTGTCAGCTGGTTTTGATCGGTGGAGTCAACGTGTCCGTCACCATCGAGTACGAGGTTGATCGTCTCTTCCGCGATGTCCGCGCCTAAATGCATCAGTCCGTCGTAGACGTATTCCACGTCGGCGTCGTCAGGGATAGGGAATTTCTTTTGCAGGATAATGCGTCCCGTGTCGATGTCCTTGTCAAGGAAAAAGGTCGTCACGCCCGTCATCGTCTCGCCATTGATGATGGCCCAGTTGATAGGCGCGGCGCCACGATACTGCGGAAGTAAGGCAGCGTGAACATTGAAAGTGCCGAAGCGTGGCATGGACCAGACTACCTCCGGCAACATGCGGAAAGCTACGACCACTTGCAGATCGGCATGATAAGCAGCCAACTGCTCGACAAAGGCGGGATCTTTCATTTTTACAGGCTGCAAGACCGGGATGCCCTGCTCTGTTGCATAGCGTTTGACCTCAGAGGGCTGAAGGTGATCTTGGTGCCGTCCGACGGGCTTGTCGGGTTGCGTGACCACAGCCACGATATTGTATCCATCCTCTACTAAGCGGCGGAGCGTGCCAACGGCAAACTCCGGTGTGCCCATGAATATGATTTTCAGATCTTTTTTGTTCATCGTCATTGCTATTTTTTCTCTTTGCAAAGGTAGCGAGTTTTTACGAGAAACTGAAATTATCACCGGCTTTATTCTTTTCTCGTCAGGAGGCTCACACCATAGTTCTTGGCTTGTTGTCAACTTATAGCCTCCTTCTCGGCCATGATTACGGTTTGGAATTCCTTATATATAATAAGGTATTCTCCCATAAATTTGGTCTTTCAGATAAAACTTAGTAACTTTGCACAGTTTTAGTCTAAGACAGTTGATCATGCAAAAACCCGTAGTCATTGCCGGACCTTGTGTCATCGAGTCTGCCTCTTTGCTCGACACCGTAGCGCAAGAGCTTGTCAGACTCAACGCCAAATATGACATCGATATTATTTTTAAGGCCTCATTTGATAAGGCCAATCGCACCTCACTCCACTCATTCCGTGGACCGGGACTGGAGCGCGGACTGGAGATGCTGGCCGATGTGAAGCGCAAATATCAGTTGAGAATCACCACCGACATCCATGAGGCTTGGCAAGCAGAGCCGGCCGGTGAGGTGTGTGACGTATTGCAGATTCCGGCTTTCCTGTGCCGACAGACCGACCTGCTCGTGGCTGCCGCCAAGACGGGACGCATTGTCAACATCAAGAAGGCACAGTTCCTTTCGGGACGCGACATGCGCTATCCCGTGGAAAAAGCACAGGACAGCGGTGCCAAGGAGGTGTGGCTCACCGAGCGCGGCAACTGCTTTGGCTACAATAACCTTGTCGTAGACTTCCGCAACATCGCCGACATGCTCGACATCGTGCCCACGGTGATCATGGACTGTACCCACAGCGTGCAACGCCCTTCTGCCGGAGACGGCAAGACGATCGGCGACCGCAAATTTGTACCCAGCATGGCACTTGCGGCAAAAGCTTTCGGTGCCACCGGCTATTTCTTCGAGACACATCCCAATCCTGATGAGGGACTGTCCGACGCCGCCAATATGATAGAACTGGACAAGCTCGAAGCAACTCTGCTGCCGCTTTTGAAATAAACAACCAAGAACAACAAGCGTCACCATCATTCAGAGGAGAACAACAGATGAACAAAGAGATAAAAACAGAAAAAGTAAAGACCACGCCCGAAGAACGATTGCATCATGCCAGAGAATATGCCGCACGCTGTCTGCGTGAAGAGGCTCAGGCCGTTCTTGATCTCATTCCCCAGCTCGACGAAAACTTTGAGAAAGCTGTCGATATGATGTATCGCTGCCGTGGCAAGATCATTGTCACGGGAGTAGGAAAAAGTGGAAATGTCGGCGCCAAGATTGCCGCTACGCTGTCCTCCACGGGCACTCCGGCCTTTTTCATCAATCCTCTTGATGCCTATCATGGCGACCTCGGCGTGATGACACCCGACGACATCGTGCTGGCCATCAGCAATTCCGGTCAGACTGATGAGTTGTTGCGTTTTGTGCCAATTCTGTTGCACATGCACGTCCCCATCATTGGTATGAGCCGTAATCCCGAGTCGCTGCTGGCCAAATACTCAGAGATCCATATCAAAGTGTTTGTTGATCACGAGGCGTGTCCGCTCAACCTTGCGCCCACATCCTCCACGACGGCTGCACTGGCGATGGGCGACGCACTCGCCATCGCGCTGATGCAGGTGCGCGACTTCCGCCCCCGTGACTTCGCGCAGTTCCATCCGGGCGGCGAGCTCGGCAAGCGACTGTTGACCAAAGCCGAGGATGTCATGCGCACAGAAGACCTTCCGATCATCCCCGAAGACATGAACCTCGGCAAAGCCATCATCAACGTCTCGAAAGGACTGCTGGGCATGGGCGTGTCGCTCGACAGCGACAACCGTGTTGTCGGACTGATCACCGACGGCGACATACGCCGAGCCATGGAGAAATGGCAGGCCCGTTTCTTCGATCATACGGTGAGCGAAATCATGACCCGCACGCCCAAGATCGTCTCACCATCGACAAAGGTAACTGAGATACAACGTGTCATGCACCAGTACAAGATCCATTCGGTGCTCGTCTGCGACAAAGAGAAACATCTCTTAGGGATTGTAGACTCCTACGCCGCGTCGTTGCTCAACCAGTAAAAGCATAAGAAGCCAACACGCGGAATGACAATGGCTCGATGAGAGTCGGTATTCACACCAGTAGTTTTAGTATCAATTACTTATATCATTTTGAGAGAATCATCCTTTAAGGTATTAGTGTGTTTCATGCTGACAGGCATTACGCCTTGTCATGCCCAAAGCAATATGTCCCAGTCTGAGTGTCAGCGCAGTGACTCGATGCTGGTCAGCCAACTGAGAGAAGACGGTATTTCCTTCTCCCACGACAATAGCGTGACGCTGCTGATGACCGGCCAGGAGAAATTCGACGACCTGTTTAAAGCCATCAGACAGGCACGTTCTTCCGTACATTTGGAGTATTTCAACTTTCGGAACGACTCCATAGCCCGTTGCCTTTTCGACTTACTTGCCGAGAAAGCAGCACAAGGCGTAGAGGTCAGAGCCATGTTCGACGGCTTTGGCAATGACAGCAACAACCGTCCCCTACGCCGTAAGCCCATCAAGAAGCTGCGTGAGGAAGGCATCGAGATCTATGAGTTTGACCCGATACGCTTTCCGTGGGTCAACCATGTCTGGGCGCGCGACCACAGAAAAATTGTGGTCATCGACGGGAAAATCGCCTATACCGGCGGTATGAACGTGGCGGACTACTATATTAAAGGCACGAAGCAGGTGGGTTCTTGGCACGACATGCACTGCCGCATCGAGGGCACAGAGGTCAACACGCTGCAAGAGATCTTCCTGCGCACATGGAACAAGGTGACGGGACAAAACATCCACGGACCACAATACTACCGTGGACTGGGCGACGTGAGCTACTTCCATGGACTCAAGCGCGACACCTGCGACACGGCCGGAAACAAAATGGTCGGTATCATCAACCGCGAGCCGCACACGTCAAACGAAATTATAAGGGAGTTCTACACCCACGCTATCAACGATGCGCAGGACAGCATCATGATCATCAACCCCTATTTCACGCTGAACCACAAAATCAAGAAGGCACTGAAAAACGCTGCGAAGCGTGGCGTGAAAGTAGAGATCATGCTCAGCGTGAAAAGCGACATTCCCTTGACTCCGGACTGCGGTTTCTACAATGCCCACCAGCTGATGAAGCATGGCTGCACGGTATGGATGTATAAGCCCGGCTTTCATCACACCAAGATCATTATGGTTGACGGCCGCTTCTGTACGGTAGGCTCCGCCAATCTCAACGCCAGGAGTCTGGCCTGGGACTATGAGGAGAATGCCGTGATCATTGATCCGTGCACAACAAACGAGTTGATACAACTGTTCAACTCTGAGAAGAAGGACTCTTTCCGACTGACAGAAGAGTCCTGGAACGCCTGGCGCACGCCTTGGCAGAAGTTCCGCGGATGGTTTGCCCACCTGTTGGCAAAGTTTCTATAGACATCTTTCTCTACTCTCCAATATTCTTCTGTTATCGTCTATCCTTTCTACCTCTTTTCTCTCTTACGTTTTCCCTTTTTCCTTTTTCCCCTTTTTATCTCTCTTAGATGCTGCTGACATCGACGTATCCGTGCATCACAGCATAGATCGTCAAGGCCGACACGCTGCGTCGGCCAAGTTTGGTGACAATGTTTTTGCGGTGCGTGATGACCGTCGTCAGGCCAATGTTGAGCTTGTCGGCTATCTCCTTATTAATATAGCCCTTGACAATAAGTCTGAGCACGTCTATTTCACGCTTCGATAATTTCTTCTCTACCGTAGGCACGGACTGCGGTGGCAAATGCTGTCCGTGTCCATGAGCACGCTGCTCCAATGCCAAGAGTCGTCTGACCAGCTGCTTTTCGGGCAGATGACAACAGATGCAATGAAAACCTGTCGGTTGTGCGGCCGGGTCATCAGTAGGCGTGAAGACGATGGTCTGATACCTCCGCTGCATGAAGTAATCGCGGTTGTTGAGCAGCACCGCCTGGGAAACGAAGAAGTGCACAAAATGTTCCTCACCGTCTTGCAACAGTTCTTCCAAGTTGTTAAACGTATGCGTCTCCATGATTGGCATCACCTGATCGAGCAATGTCTTCATGCCGATCAGCGCAAGCGTGTCCTCATTGATTACAGCTACTTTAGGATGTTCCATGACTGAAGAAATAAAAAAAGGCCTGCCATTAGCTTCGGAGTATTCTCTGAAACCAATAGCAGGCTTGTACGTTCTATCGATGATGATTACTTTGCATAGGCTACACTACGCGTCTCACGAATCACGGTGATCTTCACCTGACCGGGGTAAGTCATCTCGTTTTGGATCTTCTCTGCAATCTCATTGCTGAGTTTCGTGCTGTCCTCGTCGCTCATCTTGTCGGCGCCGACGATGACACGGAGCTCACGACCGGCCTGGATGGCGTAGGTCTTCGTCACGCCCGGATAGCTCATGGCGATGGCTTCCAGGTCATTGAGACGTTTGATGTAAGCCTCAACAATCTCGCGGCGGGCACCGGGACGGGCACCGGAGATGGCATCGCACACCTGCACGATAGGAGCCAACAGCGTCTGCATCTCCACCTCGTCGTGGTGAGCAGCGATGGCGTTCACGATGTCAGGTTTCTCTTTGTATTTCTCGGCCATCTTAGCGCCTAAGAGTGCGTGGGGCAATTCGCTCTCCTCGTCGGGCACCTTGCCGATGTCGTGGAGCAGGCCTGCGCGTTTTGCCTTCTTAGGATTGAGTCCGAGCTCGGCAGCCATAACGGAGCAGAGGTTAGCCGTCTCACGTGCGTGCTGCAGCAGGTTCTGTCCGTAGGACGAGCGGTACTTCATCTTACCGATGATACGCACCAGTTCGGGATGCAGTCCGTGGATACCCAAGTCGATCACCGTGCGCTTTCCGGTCTCGATGATCTCGTTGTCGAGTTGCTTCTTGACCTTAGCCACAACTTCCTCGATGCGTGCGGGATGGATACGTCCGTCGGCGACGAGCTGGTGAAGCGCCAACCGGCAAACCTCACGGCGGATAGGATCGAAGGCCGAGATGACGATGCTCTCAGGCGTATCGTCGACGACAATCTCCACGCCGGTGGCAGCCTCAAGGGCACGGATGTTGCGGCCCTCACGACCGATGATACGTCCTTTGACCTCGTCGTTGTCGATATGGAAGACGCTGACCGAATTTTCGATGGCCGTCTCAGTGGCTACTCGCTGGATTGTCTGGATGACGATCTTCTTCGCCTTCATGTTGGCGTCGAGCTTCGCCTGGTCCATGATCTCGTTGACATAGCCTGCCGCGTCCATCTTGGCTTTGTCCTTCATGCTCTCCACGAGGCGTTTCTTGGCTTCCTCGGCAGAGAGTCCAGAGAGCTCCTCCAGCTTGGCACGCTCCTGCTCCTGCATCTTTTCGAGCTCAGCTTGACGCTGCGTGATAAGCTTCTTCTCGTTGTCGATGCGTACCTGACCTTGCTCCACCTCCTGTTTGCGGCGCTGCAATTCTTCCTGACGCTGGTTGAGGGAGATCTCGCGCTGTTTCAGTCGGTTCTCGTTTTGCTGGATCTTTTGGTTGCGCGCCTGCACTTCCTTTTCCAACTCACTTTTCTTATTCAGAAACTTCTCCTTGACCTCAAGGAGCTTTTTCTCTTTGATCACGTCTGCGTCCTTTTGGGCAGTATCCAGGATCTCATTATATTTACCTTTCGCGATATGGCGGAAGTAATAAAAACCAGCCAGCGCGCCCAGTGCCAGGGCAACGACGGCAGTAATGATGGTAACTATCATGTATGTTAATTGTATATTGTTAGTTGATTAGACATATAATTATTTACTCTCCTGATCGTTTTCTTTCCCGCTCCCGAGAACGTCCTCAATTTCCGAAGTAAGCTGTGTGAGCAAATCATTATATGGCTTGGTGTCATTGCGCTGAAGCATCTCTTGCAACCTCAGTCCTATGTCGATCATGGCGAAGTAGTGGATTTCCTTATCGCTCTTGAAACGTTTGAACTGGTTGTAATAAGCATTCAGACGCTCATTGATCAACTCCGCGTCACGGCGATACAGTGCTTCGTCTTTCCGAGGCACAGTCACGCTGATATCCGTATCGTAGATATGAAGCCTTATGGTGATCTTATCAGTTTCTTCTGTCATTGTCGGAACTTTCGCTACTCAGCATGGTGATGCATTTGTTGACATCACGGATGAGCGCGGACAGAGACTTTTTCGCGCGACTCATGTCCATATCGCTCACTTGCAGCATACGAGCGGTTTTCAACGTCTGATAGTCACTCTCCGCCTTTTTCAGCTGTTCTTGCAACAGGCTGATGGAAGCATCTCTATCATCGATCACAGTGTGCAGACGCGCATTTTCCTTTTTCAGCTCCTCGTATTGGAGCATCAGTTGTCTGACACGTGTCACAAATGTATTGATTATCTTCTCATTGGCATCCATGACTATACTTGTTTCTGCAAAATTATAGATTTTTAGTGAGAATAGCAAGCTTTCTGAAACATTTTTCTCAGAGAGCTTGCCTTTTCCTTATATTTATTTCTTCTTCACATCCTCATCCTTGGGGCGCGGCTCTTTCTTGGCCAGCATCATCACCTGATAGGTGAAGTCGGTCACCCACTTCTGTGAGAAGTTCAAGCGGGCGTTGAGCTTGCGCACATTCAGCACCGATTTGATCACGCTCGGATCCTTGTAGTCGTTCTTCATGAAGATGTCGCTGACGGTTTTCTCCGTCATGGCGTAGATGGTCTTCTTGAAGATGGAGGGCACGCGCAACTTAAACTTCATCAGGTTGCCCATGAGCATCATCAGTTCCTGAGAGAAACTTTGGAACTGGATCATATACACCTGCACGTCCTGCAACTTCTTGCAGTTGCGGCGGATGCTCTGGTCGATTTCCTTGAAGAACTGCTCGTCGGTGTGATAGATCTCCATCATCATCTTGCGGCAATGTCCTTTTTCGCCCACACCCAGTTTGTTGTTCTGAGTGGGCACGTGCAGCGTCGACTTAAAGAGTCTGAGATCCGGCAACATGGCCAGATTGCTGATGCCCAGTTGAGCGGCTAAGGCAGCCTGAAAATATACACGCACGAGCGTCATGTAGTCTTCCATGCCGCCCGTCTTGCTTTCTTGTTCCTTCCTTCCAAAAAGTTTGGAGAATATTCCCATATTTATTGAAATTACTTTAGAGTATGTCGTAAATCATCTGCAAAAATACAATAATATAGCGAGAAGACAAAATAAAAGTCTATGAATCTCTCTATGTTTCGATAATATTTCGTAACTTTGCAGCGATTAACGCAGTAATATCAACTGATAATCCGTAACACAAGGCGGGTGAAGTGGCTTGTTCATAAGTCTGCCGAGTGCCAAGGTTATTAATTACACCAAATTCAAGATAAGTGATGAAAGGCATTGTTTTAGCTGGCGGCTCAGGCACACGCTTGTATCCTATTACAAAAGGTATTAGTAAGCAACTCCTTCCCGTCTTTGACAAGCCGATGATATACTATCCCTTGTCGGTGCTGATGTTGGCTGGAATTCGCGATATACTTGTCATCTCCACCCCTTACGACTTGCCGGGCTTTAAGCGCCTGTTGGGAGATGGCTCAGAGTTGGGTGTGAGCATCTCGTATGCCGAGCAGCCCCATCCCGATGGACTCGCGCAAGCATTCCTCATCGGCGAAGAGTTCATTGGCGATGACAGCGTCTGTCTGGTCTTAGGCGACAACATCTTCTATGGCGCGGGCTTTACCGGACTGCTGCGCCACAGCAGGGAGCAAGCCGAGCGGCACGACAAGGCCACGGTGTTTGGCTACTATGTCAATGACCCGGAGCGCTATGGCGTGGCCGAGCTCGACAAGGAAGGCAACTGCCTGAGCTTGGAGGAGAAGCCGCAGCAT
Organism: Hallella absiana; assembly: GCF_025457485.1. Lineage (NCBI taxonomy): Bacteria > Pseudomonadati > Bacteroidota > Bacteroidia > Bacteroidales > Prevotellaceae > Hallella > Hallella absiana. The sequence continues at coordinate 194,341 of NZ_JAMXSP010000002.1, read as the reverse complement.
CCCAAGAGCAACTACGCCGTGGTAGGTCTCTATTTCTATCCCAACGACGTGGTGCGCATCGCCAAGGCCGTGAAGCCCAGCAAGCGTGGCGAGCTGGAGATCACGTCTGTCAATCAGGACTATCTCGGTCAGAAGCGCTTGCGCGTGCAGGCCTTGCCGCGCGGTTTCGCCTGGCTCGACACCGGCACCCACGACAGTCTGTCAGAGGCCGGCACCTTTATCGAGTGCATCGAGAAGCGCCAGGGGCTGAAGGTGGCCTGCCTGGAGGAGATCGCCTACAAGCAAGGATGGATCACACGCGAGCAACTCGTGGCCGTGGCACAGCCGATGGCTAAAAACGATTATGGCAAATACCTGTTGCAGCTGGCCGGCGAATAGGCTTGCGAACGATAATTAATAGACAACTGTATTCAACGATTCTTTTACCATACGATTTATGGAACAAAACTTAAACGCGGAAACAGAACTGGACAACCAGCAGCAGCTACAGCAGCCTGACGAGGCTAAGTCTGCTATCAACTTCGCCACCATTTTCACGGCTGTTGTGCTTAACTGGAAATGGTTTGTACTCTCTATCATCATCTGTATGGGCTTGGCAGCTACCTATCTGCGCTATGCCACGCCTATCTATCAGGTGTCTGCCAAACTTCTTATTAAGGACAATAACCAGGACTCACCCAACTCTGCCAACAAGAGTGCCATGCTCAACTCGGCGACGCTGGGCTTGATCTCAAATTCCAATGGTTTTGACAACGAGATGGAGATCCTCACGTCGCACTCGCTTGCCCTGCAGGTGGTGAAGGACATGAAGATCTACGTCGACTATTACTTTGTCGGCAAGGTGAAAGATGAGCTGCTCTATCGCCAGCAGCCTGTCAATGTGGATATGGATGCCAACCATCTCTACAAGCTCAACAAGCCTGTGGAGTTGAAGATTACCCGCGAGGGCAACAGCTATAAGATCTTGGGCAAGTGCTATGTGCCTGTCAACAAGATGGTGTCCAAGGGACCGTTTGATTTTGAACGTACCGTAGAGGGACTGCCCTCTACCATCTATACGCGTGTAGGCGCCATCAGCCTTACGCAGAGTACGTATGCCACCATGAAGGACGGTGAAAGTATAAGAGTCTTTATCTATTCGCCTCTCAAGGCCGCGAATAAATATGTGGATGAGCTCACCGCTACACAGACCAGCAAGACCACTACCATCGCCCAGCTGACCCTCAACGACGAAGATCCGCAGCGTGCGCTGGACTATGTGCAGCAGCTTTCGATATGCTATAATCAGCAGGCCAATGAGGACAAGAACGAGATTGCCCGCCGCACCGAGCAGTTTATCAACGGCCGACTGGAGAAGATCAATGCCGAACTGGGCAATACCGAGGGGCAGTTGGAAAGCTACAAGCGCCGCAACAACGTCGTGGAGTTGAAAACCAACGCTACCGGAGCTTATACCAACGCTACGGAATATCAGCAGAAACTCAGCGAGGCCAACACGCAGGTGGCGCTGATCTCTGAGATGCAGAGCTACATGAACAATCCTAAGAATCACTTCCAGCCATTGCCTTCCAACGTGGGACTGGAGGACCAGGCCTCTACAGCGCTTATCAGCAACTACAACGAGCTGTTGCAGAAGCGCAGCCTGCTGTTGCAGAGTGCCAGCGAGAACTCTCCATCGGTGATACCTCTGACATCACAGATCTCTGAGATGGAGCGTGCCATTCGCCGTGCTCTCGTTCAGGCACGCAAGAGCCTGGAGATCCAGCGCAACGCGCTCGCCGTGGAATATGGCAAATATCAAGGACAGGTCGGTGAGACTCCCGAGCAGGAGCGTATGCTCACCCAGATTGGCCGGCAGCAGGAGGTGAAGTCCGGACTCTACTTGATGCTGTTGCAGAAGCGCGAGGAAAACTCTATCTCTCTGGCCGCTACTGCCGACAAGGGCAAACTCATCGATGGCCCGTCTCTCGGCAAGAAAGTGAGTCCGAAGGGTGCAATCATCATTTTGGTGGCATTGGTGCTTGCCCTTGCCATTCCATCACTCATTCTCTTCCTGCTTGAGTTCTTCCGCTACAAGATCGAGGGACACGAAGACGTGGCCAAGCTCACCACACTGCCTATCATCGCCGACATCGCCGTGTCGTCGGATACGGCCAAGACCAAGGGCGAGATTGTGGTGCACGAGAATATGAACAACCAGATGGAGGAGATCTTCCGCTCCATGCGTACCAATATACAGTTTATGTTGGAGAAAGACGAGAAGGTCATCATGTTCACCTCTTCCACCTCCGGCGAGGGCAAGACCTTCGTGGCTTCCAACCTGGCCATGTCGTTTGCCCTGCTTGGTAAGCGTGTGCTGCTTGTGGGACTTGACATCCGCAAGCCCCGTCTGGCCAATCTCTTCGAGATCGACGACTTCGTCCATGGCATCACCAACCTGCTCGTCAAGGAGTCGCCGACGTGGGAGGATGTGGAGAAGCAGCTCTTGCCCTCTGGGGTGAACAAGAACCTGACCCTGCTGATGGCCGGTCCTACGCCTCCAAACCCGGCCGAGCTGGTGACACGCAAGAGCCTTGGCATCACCTTCGACCTCCTGCGCCAGCACTTCGACTATATCATCGTCGATACGGCTCCTGTGGGATTGGTTACCGACACCTTGCAGATTGCCAAGGTGTGCGACACCACGGTCTATGTCTGCCGTGCCGACTACACTCCGAAGGAGAACTTCGAGATGATCAACGGACTGTCCTTCAGCAAGAAGATGCCAAAGATGAGCATAGTCATCAACGGCATCGACATGTCGAAGAAGAAAAACGGCTACTATTACGGCTACGGCAAGTATGGCAAGTATGGCCGCTATGCACGCAATCTGCGCTCTACCTACGGCAGCTACGGCAGTTACGGCCACTATGGCCATTACGGCAGCTATGGCAATTATGGCAACTACGGCAGCTATGGCAGTTATGGTGACTACAAGGACAGCCACTACAGCAACGAAAAGGACGATTCCATCAAGCAATAAAGATATACAATGGCAACAATAGCAGTTGATTTCGACGGTACCATCGTAGAGCACCGTTATCCAGAGATAGGCGAGGAGCGCCCGTTCGCGACCGAGACGTTGCGAATGCTGATAAAGGACCATCACAGGCTGATCCTGTGGAGCGTGCGCGAGGGCAAGCTCCTGCAGGACGCCGTGGACTGGTGCCACGAGCGTGGCGTGGACTTTTGGGCTGTCAACCGTGATTATCCGGAGGAGGAGCGGGAGAAGAACAACCACTTCTCCCGCAAGATCAAGGCCGACTATTTCATCGACGACCGCAACGTCGGTGGGCTGCCCGACTGGGGGCAGATCTATCGCATGATCTCGGAGCACAAGTCCTACGCGCAGGTTATTCGTGAGAGCATGGGCCAGGCGGCTTACGAGGACGTTCCCCGCAAGCGTCACTGGTGGCAGTTCTGATGGCTGACCGTGAGAGGCACAGACCTCTGCTCATTTCGTAAAAAAAGTGCAGCGCACCTTCCGGTTTGCCGGAGAGGTGCGCTGCTTTTTTCGTGGTTGTGTTGTTGTCTTATACAAAGTTTGTCTTCACCTTATTTAGCGCGACGAACTTTCGTGTGATGGCGATGGCTTGATCGACAGTTGTGTTGGCGATGCCTTTTAGCGTTGCGGTGAGCTTTTGTGGGCTGATACCCATCTCTTCCGCTATGGTGTTTGTGTTGAGTGAGGTGTCGTTGATATGCTTCAGAATGGTTTCAAACAGCACTGACATAAAGTGGCTTTCAGCATTGTCGTATTCGTAAGCGTCCGACATGGTGAGCCGCCCTTGCAAGGCTTGCACCTGCATATAGTGTTGCAGATGCAGCGTGACGAGCTTGAAGACTTGCTGTCGGCTGAGTACCGTCATGCGGTGATATAGATAGAAGCTAAACGCAATTAGCAATACGATGATGACATTGAGCAGAAAACACACCAGCTGGTGCTTGTATTGCTCATAGAAGTGCAGAAGCATGTTGTTTTGCTTGTTCAGCTGCTTTTCCTGGTCATTTATCAGCTCTTGTTGGTTCATCACCACGCCAATGTTGGTTTTGTCCACTACGGCGGTGTGCAGCAGGTTGATGCGTTTGTAGGGACTTCCGCTCAGAATATGCATTGCAAGGGCCACTACCTGGAAACCGCGCGTAGGATTGATGACGGTAGCCTCCATCTTGCCGTCTTTCACCATTTGCAGTCCGCCTTTCGGTCCTGGCAGTCCGTCGATACCGTAGTAGGTAACTCCATGATGCCCGCCGGTCTGCTCAATTGCCTTGCGCATGCTCATGGCGCAGTTGTCACTTTGTCCGACGACGCAGTCAAACTTCAGGTTGGGGTGTCTTCTGAGGAACTCCTTGCCTCTTTCGGTGACAGAATCCTGTTTCCACGTCTCGCCCACCGTGGCCACGATATGCAGGTTGGGGTACTTGGCGATGGCCTGCCGGAAGCCACGGCTGCGGTCTATGGACGGAGAAGACCCTGGGCTGCCGGAAACCTCAAGAATGGCAGTCGGTTTTCCTCTGCGCGCCTGGCCTAAATAGTTTCCGATCATCCGTCCTAACTGCTCGTCGTTGCGTCCGATATATGCTGTGTAGTCCGGCGAATTGGTTTGTCGGTCCACAACGATGACGGGAATGCCGGCTGCTTTGGCCCGTTGCAGCATGCGCGAGTCGTCACGGAAGATGCCGGGCGAGATGATGATCAGGTCGACGTGGGCGTTGATCATCGAGTCGATTTGCTCTTCCTGCAATTTGTTGTCCTCGCCGGCAGAGCGGAAGTCGAGAGTGACGTTGGGACGCAGATAGCAGGCGGTCTTGATCTCATCGTACAGCTTGGCAGACCAGTCGCCGGCTCCGGCCAGCGAGGCGCCTATGACATATTTGGGTTGTCGATTGCAACCTGAGAGCAGGACTGTCAGCAGCAATAACGGTAATAGTTTTAGAATTACTTTCCTATTCATTTCTACTTCGGTTGATTAATTACTCGGTTGATGGTATTTGCTATACTGCAAAGTAAAGCATCGTTCATACTGCAAATATAAGTGCTTGTAGACCAAAAGTGTTTTCTAATTAAGATTTATTATGATAATATTCGATAAAACGGTTTCGTTATGAAAGTAAATGGTGATAATAATGTATTATTATAGGACTAAAATGCAAGTATTAGGTTTTATTGCATAACCTTGCAATGGCTTTTTCGTAACATAACTTCTCCATGCCGGCCTTTTCTTCCTGCAAGTCGGGGCGTAGCGGTCTTGTTGGATAAACTGACAATTTTCCTCTGTCGTGGCTGCGATTTTTGCCGGCAAGTCCTCCTTGGGCCCGAAAATCACGAATTTCGATCGGTTTTCTGCAACTTGCTGTTGGATAACTTGTTACGCAGATACAGACTTTCGTGATAAATAAAAAACAGTACTTTGGGGGAGAAATCAGGGGTAGATTTCTCGTCAAAGTACTGTTTTCTGCTTATCATCTCAGTTGTTTGACCTTGTCATCTCGGTTGTTTGATGAGGTCAAACCACCGATTTCATCGGGTCAGACAACTGTTTTCTCAGTTTCGTCTCTCTGTTCTTTGCGAAAAACTCCATTTTTCTGTCTGTTCTATGCCGCTGTTCTTTCTGGAAGCGAAGTCCGCGGTGATGGTGTTTTGTCAGAAACTTTAATGTTGCAAATTAGCTTGCTTTTGTAGGGCTCACACAGAGACACAGAGCCACGGAGACTTACTCGTGACTCAGAGCACAGAGACGGCTTCGCCTTAAAGAGAATATAGAAGCTCCTGCGATGTGCTCGCTTCGTGAACTCTTTACGGTGAAGCCGTCTCTGTGAACTCTGTATATAATAAGGAGTCTGTCTCTGATACTCTGTGACTCTGTGTCTCTGTGTGAGTATAGCTTCAAGGATATTGGTTCATATTATTATTACAGAGTTATCTCATTCACGTGCATACTTTGTTTTGGAGTTTAACGCTCCGCTACGCGGAATAAAGAAGATAACCGAATATTTAGAAAATATATTCTCGATATTCGTTAATATTCTGAATTTTCAATTAGTTTGTAGCGATAACCTACTACGACTCGTTTTTCTTTGGCCTTCCTCTTTTTCTCCCTACCTTTTTCGACTTGTATCCCGGTTCACACCCGACTGGGATGTCAATCCCAAAAGCCTTTGCAATCTCTACCTGCTTCCCGACAAAAGGCGTTATCTTGGTGGCATGCCCCTGCCGCTCGATACATCTTATGTTTCTCATCTCGTCAAGCATGTCAAGCGAAGAGGCGAACATGCTGTGAAGGCCTGTCGTCTTCCAGATGTGTCTGATATATGATCCGATGACCAGTCCGACGAACAAGACGAACAGCCTGCCGGTCTTACCGTCTTCACTCCAGTTTCTTTGCCTGTCAGAACACATCTCCGTCTTCATCTGCTGGAAGTACTTCTCTTGCTCATCTCTCAATTTATAGTGAGCCAGAGCTTGCGGTGCCGTCAGATCCAGCCCGAGCGTTACAATGGCGACAAACCCTAAAAGTCTGAGTGAGTCGTTGTACTTCTTCTCGTTCTTCTCAAACGACACGACATGTCTTTTCTTGTCCAGTTTTACGTCGAACATGCAGAAGTCCCTTTTAAGTGTCTCATCGTCAGGGGCTTCCTCTTTGCCATCAATCATCTGCTGAAGACTGTTTCTCTGCCCTTCGACCTTCATGTCTATGTTGATTTGCCCCTCGCTCCTCCACGACGGATTGAAGAAGAGATTCAGGCGCATCTTGCTTGCTGCCTTCTCGTACTTGCCCTTTCCATGTACCTTGTAGTCAATGTCGTACTGCTTGTAGTACAGCTTGCTGTCAAGGTCTATCTCCATTCCGTCCGGACGGACATTGAAGTCTCCAAGGCCGTCTATTTTGTCGCTGATAAACTTGTGGCCGGTCTTCATACACATTATAGCGGACTGGTCATGAAGAATGTTGTCCTCAAGGATTTGCACTGTCCCATAGCCCCTGTCCGTTATCATTACGTAATTCGTAAAACCGGCACAGCGCAGGTCGGACTGGATGACACCCATTGTGCGTGAGTCAGGGATATTACCGGGAAACGACCTGTAATAGATGGGCATGTGGTTGCTGAGAGTATAGACTACAACTTCATTCGTCTGCGCCAAGGCAATGTTCTCCTTGTTGTGCCCCCAGCGTATGTCGGCCAGGCTGCTCCCGTAAGCCGACCTGCTTGTGGAGTCAACAGCACAGAGCTCCATCTTTCCAATTCTTTCTGAACGAAGGCGCAATAAGGCCTGGCGGTCTTTCTCAGTGATTGACTGCGTAAGACGGGTAATGTCTCCCGGAGACATTACGCGCGCGGACGGAGTCTTGGTGTATCTCTGCCAGCGAGCGAGCCTGCTGTAAGAATAGCTGGAAATATAGGGGAACATGGCAAGCGTCATGATGTCATCCACTTTCTCCTTGTTTCCCTCGAACACCTTCTCCAGGTCCTCGCGTATCTTGGTCTTCTCTGCAACTCTTTCCATAAGCCACACGTCGCCATACAGACGGTTCTGCGCGTCTCCATTATAGGAGGGTCTCCCTGCTTTCCTCGTGCTTGGCAAAGAGTCAAGTTCACTCAAATCCCATCCCTGTGGGAATACCAATTGTTTTCGCTCGGCAGGAGGCATGTAGAGGTATGCCTTGCCTGGAATGAACTTCAGGCTTTCGGTCACCGTGCCTAAATGAATGCTTTTGTTCATGCGCTTACCGGTTGCCTCATTCGTTACACGTGGACGTAGTGTAGCATATCTATATCCATTATTGATGTGAAGCGTCACCTTGTGAGCCGTCTCATCGCTTATAGGCCTTGCCATTGTGCTATATCTTTGATTACCGCTACAAATGTAACAATAATAAATGAAATGACAAAACATAATAAGTTAAATATAAACTGATTTATAGATAATTGGCTTTGCAGCTTGCGTTATCGCTACAAATTAATCGAAAATTCAGATTACTAACGTAGTAATATATCTGTCTCTATTATATTTATGATAAGTTAGCCCTGCCTTCTCAAGTAAAAGTCTGGATGATAAATCACGACCATTAAGAGTTTCAAGTAACCCAGTTACTGACCCAGCTGCTGACCCAGCTTCCGACATAGTCGGATTCAATTCTAATATATTGGTATTGAATGCTTTATCCATATATGCGATGGCAGCTTCTACATCACTTTCGACATAGCTCTGACCTAGCTTAGTAACCCAGACTTTACCTACTACATTGCCATTCTTATACACCATAAGCTCGTCCGTCACAAAATCTCTGTGGCAAGGGATAGAAATAATGAAATAAGTTCTATCGGGGTCGTCATCCTTACCTCTTGGATAAATGACGATGTCTATCTGTGTGCCAGGGAAGAACTTCTCGGGATGATAGGAGAACATCATCAATGCGACATTCTTCACTCGCTCGTTTTCTATCGGCCCGCCGAGCAACTTCTCTATATTTATAGGTATAGCCATAGAATGCTACAAAAGTACAATTTTATTTTCATTTTCCCAACGTTCCTTCAAAGTTTCAGCTCCGGCAGACTGTTGATGGCATCCTCTTTCAGCTTGTCAACGGCACGCGTGTACTTCTCCGTGTGTTTCAGTCCGCTATGGCCGAGCAGACTGGCAACGGTCTTGATGTTGGCTCCATTGTTGAGGATGTTGACAGCGAAGGAATGGCGGGCACAGTGCCAACTGATATGCTTGTCTATGCCGGCACGTTTCACCCACCGCCTCACCGACTTACAACAGCTCTCGTAAGACGGGAGGTCAAAGATGAGGTTCTCCTTCCCTTTGTTGGAATCCTCGGGCTTGCCAACAAGCGTCAGCAGGCTGTCGTTCAGCGGTACCGATACCCAACTGCGTGCGGAGTGACCCTTGGTCTTGTCCTGCTCAAACGACAGCAGTCTGTTGGCATAGTCGATGCTGCCATACCGCAGGTCTTTTACATCACAGAAACGCATGCCCGTATAGAGACAAAAGATGAAAGCGTTGCAGACATTTTCTTTCTCTCTTGAATAATGAGTCTCTATGAGCCGTTGAATCTCCTCCTGCGAGAGAATATCCTTCTTCAGCACCTGGTCGTCAACGATGCACTTGACACCTTCACAGGGATCTTTTGCCATCAGTCCCTGCGAGACACAGAAGCGGATGACCTTCTTGAACCGTTGCAGTATGCTCTTGGCACCCTCGCCGACACTGCGCGTCTGAAGATAGTCGGCAAACTTCACCATCATGTCGTGCGTGATGACATCGGGCTTGATATACTCAGCCATCAACGGATGATAGACTTTCAGAAAATCAACAAACCGGTTATATGCGATACGCACCATCCGCAAGTCTTTCTTGGTGTAGTTCTCGATGTAAGCCTGATAGAAGTCGAGGAAGTTCAGCGTCTTGTCCTTTTTCAAGCGGTAGCCCTCCTTGTTCTCTAAAAACTCCTGCTCCCGCTCGAAGCGAATCTTCTTCGCCAACTCAATGGTCTCCTTTACCTTTTGGCGCTCGCCGACTGTCCTTGGACTTGCCAAGACATAAAGCGAAAGCGTTTCCTTTTTGCGGATGGATGTACCGGTGTCGTGGTTATAGCCCATCTGGTACTCCAGATACAGACTATACTCCTTGCCCTGCTTGACGGGCTTTCTCAGAAGGCGGGGATTGCCGGCTTCAATGAGATTCTTGTTCTTGCCTCTTGTCTCTGCCATAGTGATGTCGCTCTTTTGTACTATCTTTTCATAAGATGGCAGTACTTGGACATACAACGAAAAGAGAAAAACTGTATTTTTTCTTTGACAAGTCGCTCTTTTGTACTATCTTTGCCGTACAAATCTGTGTCAAGACACATAAATATATTCCAAAGCGATGCTATTTGAACGACATCTACGACTTTCTGTTAGGCAAACAAAAATTTTGAAGACGGCTGATAACTGTCCAAGAACTAAGCGAGTGGATCAACACATATAAAGAGACACGCCCCACAGACGGGCTGCATTGCAACTGCCAGTCTGTGGGGCTTAATGGTTGGTATTATATTGCGTGCCGACCGTCACATAATAATTCAACGTCCGTCATGTAATTACAGAACGACCGTCGCATAATCGCGTGACGGTCGTCACAGATTCTTTTTTGTGCTTTTATTGAATCATCATTTCGCTGTTTCGGAATTATTGTTTAACTTTGTACTGAACAACAAACTGATATGGAAATTAAATACGAGGTACATAGCATAGAGAACTCACAAGGTACGGGCGAGAGCCGTCCATTCATACAGTTGAGGAACATTCCGGCAATGACGGCCGAAGAGCTGGCAAGAGCCATAGAGGAGGCATGCTCCGTCACCGCCTCCGACGTGAAGGCGGTAATGTCGGAGATCTGCCACATCGCCAAGCGCGAGCTGTCCTCTGGCAGCCGTTTCTATCTGCCGGAGATAGGTTATCTGTCCCTTGCCGTGAGCAATACTCCACCGTCGAAGAAACCAAACGGGAAGTTGACGGGCAAGGACATCTATCTGCGCAACATCAACTTCAAACCCGAGAAAAAATTCTTGAAGGAGGTGCAGCGCAACGTCCGTTTCACCAAGTCGGACTACACTACGCTTTCTGCTAAGTACACGGAGGAAACGTTGTGGGCAAAGATCTCAGAATATCTTTCCGCCCACCGCTACATCACACGCCGAGCGATGCGCTCCGAGTTCGGCCTTAGCGACTACAAGGCGAATCAATGGCTCACCAAGTTTGTGGAGGGTGGCAAACTGACAAAGGAAGGCACGCGGCATCTGCCACTGTACTTCCCTTCATGTTAATCTCTTTTTTTTATAAGGGATTGCCAACTTCCCCGACGGCTTGTAAAGGGTGCTCTTGGATTCGTTAGCTTGCTTAGCTGAAGCCATATGAGCAGTCAAGCCCTTAATATAGTCAAGAGCTTTTCTTCATCAAATCTGTATTGCCAGAGGGTGTTAAACTGAAGGATTCCGCTTTCTGTCATGACATCGCCCACGCTCCCGTGTTGTAGAAGCGTGGTGAGCGTACATATGGCGAAAATGCTGGTTTGTGCCTCATGCTGCTTCTTCGCCGAGCTTACGCCAGATGTCGAGGAAGGTGGCATGGTCGACTTTATGGTCGTATTTCACCACCACACCGGCATCGCGCAGCAGGTCGTAGGCTTGCTGGCTGATATACTCTGCCCACACCTCCGTGATGCCCCCGTCGGCCATCATCTTGGCAGCGGAACGTCCCACGGCTTTGACAGCGAGTTTGGCTTCGAGGAAGAGTTCTGGTTTTTCATTCATCAGATTATATAGGTGGCGCACGCCGTGACCACCGAAGGAGTGGATCTTTCCTTCATGCAGGATGACGAGAGAGGCCTGCTTATCGTTGAGCGTGTCTATCAATTCTTGCATCATAGTCGTAGGGTCTTTAGTTATTGACTGATCTTTTTTGCCAAAGAATCACTTCTATGGCTTCATTGGCAAAGATAAGTGTTTTTTCGTGAAGGTGTATGCCTAACGACCATCTTTTTTCTCACGTTCTGCACAAAAGGTGCAAAGAGTGCAAAGAGTGCAAAGTAGCCTCACCCTCGTGCCCCTCTCCAAAGGTGAAGTAGCCTTACCCCCGTGCCCCTCTCCAAGGAGAGGGGGAGTAATTACTTTCAAGGGTTAAAAAGAAAAGACGTGGCTTCTTCTATGAAAATGAAAAGAAGAAGCCACGTCAGGGAAATGGATTTCTATATGTGCCGAATACTATTTCTTTTTGTTGCCGAAGTCGGCGGGAATCTCGCCCCATTTCTTGGTTTCCCATTTGATGATAGGGACGGTGGCATGGTGGGTGGCGAGCCATCGCTCGGCGCGGGCTACGAGCTCGTAGGCTTTGGCAGTGGAGTCGTCGCGCACAAGCTTGGTCTTGCAATGCTTGTTGCGCACCCAGAGGATGGCATTGTACGAGTCGGAGTAGATGGCCTTGTCGTGTATGCCCTGCTGGTTCATGAGGGCGAGGGCGTGTACGATGGCAAGGAACTCGCCGATATTGTTGGTGCCACGGACGGGGCCGAAGTGGAAGACCCGCGCCCCTGTGGCCAGGTCGATGCACTGATATTCCATCGGTCCGGGGTTTCCGGGACAGGCAGCGTCCACAGCCCACGCGTCTGCTCTCACCTCTGGAGGCAGGGGCAGCACGGTGTCGTGGCGATAGTCGGGAGGAGAGACTGGCTCGTTACTCATGATTACATTCTTTCCGGCACTTCTATTCCGAGGAGCTCCATGCCGTTCTTGATGACCTTGGCCACGTTGTCGGCGAGGACGAGACGTGTCACCTTCTCGGCGTCGGTGTCGGCACTGAGGATGCTGTAGTCGTGGTAGAACTGGTTGAAGTCCTTGGTGAGCTCGTAGCAGTAGTTGGCGATGCCGGCGGGGTTGTAGTTTTCGCCGGCGTCCTTGACGGCCACCTTGAAGGCGTCCATCTTTTGGATGAGCTGTATCTCCTTGTCGTTGAGCGGTGCGTCGGCGGGCAGGGCTGCGGGCAGCTGAATGCCGTCGGCCTGGGCCTTGCGCATCACTGAGCGGATACGGGCGTAGGTGTACTGGATAAACGGACCCGTGTTGCCGTTGAAGTCGATGCTCTCGGCAGGGTTGAAAAGCATGTTCTTGCGGGCATCAACCTTTAGGATGAAGTATTTCAGAGCGCCGAGACCTACGATGCGTGCAATCTCGCTTTTCTCTTCCTCGCTCATGTCCTTGAACTTGCCGAGCTCGTCGCTGGTCTTGCGGGCGTCGCCGATCATCTCGGCGATGAGGTCGTCGGCATCGACGACAGTACCTTCGCGGCTCTTCATCTTGCCGTTGGGCAGCTCCACCATACCATAGGAGAAGTGCACGAGATCCTTGCCCCACTTGAAGCCGAGACGGTCGAGGAGGATGGAGAGCACCTGGAAGTGATAGTTCTGCTCGTTGCCCACCACATAGATCATCTTGTCGATGGGATAGTCGTTGAAGCGCATCTCAGCGGTGCCGATGTCCTGTGTCATATACACGCTGGTACCGTCGGCGCGGAGCAGCAGTTTCTGGTCGAGGCCCTCGTCGGTAAGGTCTGCCCACACGCTGTTGTCGGGCTTACGGAAGAAGAGTCCCTTCTTAAGGCCTTCCTCCACCTTGCGCTTACCCTCGAGATAGGTGTTTGACTCATAGTAGATCTTGTCGAAGCTCACGCCGAGTGCCTTGTAGGTCTCATCGAAACCAGCGTAGACCCAGCTGTTCATCTTCTGCCACAGTGCGCGGATCTCCGGATCTCCGGCCTCCCACTTGACGAGCATCTCGTGAGCTTCCACGATGAGCGGAGCCTCGTTCTTGGCTTTTTCCTCAGCCTTCTCCTCGTCCATGCCCTCAGCGATGAACTTCGCTTTCAGTTCGTTGCACTGCTCTTTATAGTGTTTGTCGAAGAGCACGTAGAAGTCACCAATGAGGTGGTCGCCCTTCTTGTGTGCTGTTTCGGGTGTGATGCCGTTGCCCCACTTGATCCAAGCGAGCATCGACTTCATGATGTGTATGCCACGGTCGTTGACGATATTGGTCTTGATGACCTTGTTGCCGTTGGCCTCCATGATCTTGGAGAGGCTCCATCCGAGCAGGTTGTTGCGCACGTGTCCGAGGTGTAGCGGCTTGTTGGTGTTTGGCGATGAATACTCAACCATCACGAGGGGGCTGTCGTCGGTAGCTTGCTTCTCGCCGAACTTAGCGTCGGCATTGATGTCGTTGAGCAGGCTCACCCAAGCCTGGGGTGCCACGACGAGGTTGAGGAAACCCTTGACCACGTTGAAGCGTGCCACAGCCTCACAGTCGCGCTGGAGCACCTCACCGATCTGCTGAGCGGTGTCCTCTGGTTTCTTATGTGAAATCTTCAGGAAAGGGAAGACCACGAGGGTGAGATTGCCCTCGAAAGTTTCCTTGGTCTTTTGCAGTTGCACCATTTTCTCGGGCACATCCTGTCCGTAGAGCTCTTTGACGGCCTTGATGGTGGCCTCAGTGATTACTTTTTCTATATTCATGCGTTTATACCGGTATTTTGTCGACAAAATAATAATATATGTGCAAAGTTACGAAAAAACAAAGAGATAAAGGTGCGTTGCGGCGGATATTTTCAGAAGGTGACGTTCATGCCCATGCTCAGCGAGGCGTTGCTGCTCAGCGGAATCATCTCTTTGCTGACCTTGCCGATGAGGTGGTCCATGCCGAAGAAGACGTTGAAACCCTTGGGATGGACATTGATGATCCATCCCATGCTGGTGGAGAATGTGTTGGCGGCCAGGTTCACGCCGCCGTCGAGCCAGTTGAGTGGTTCCCAGTTGGCACTGAGTCGGCCTTCTGTCCAGGTGTGCTTACCGCAGAAGCGAGTGGCGCTGAGTAGCCCGAAGTGCATTTTTTCATAGCTGGGCAATGTATAGCGCACGCCGATGTTCATCCGCGCGGAGAGCATGGTGGTGCGGCTACCCTTGTCGCCTTCGTCCTGTAGGTTGTAGAATTGTGCGATTTGGTCGCTGTACTTATCCCACTGGTCATCGGCGGTGTTGCCTTGGTTGCTTTTGATGCCGGTGTCGTGAAAACCGTCAAAGGTGAAGTCTTTGTCGCGGTTGGTGGCGTAGCAGTCGTTGCTCCAGTGGATAAAGCCCAAGTCGAGCAAAGCGGCACTCACCTCCCAGTATTTGTCGGGACGGAAGACGGCTCCCAGGTCGGCTGCGAGTCCCACGCCACCGATGCCGGCTCCGTCCACATCGACATCATTAATATAGGAGTAGGAGCCAGCCTGTGCTTTGTATTCCTTTTCCTCTGTTTTGTATTTCCAGCCCTTCATCGACATGTGAGCCTGCGCGTCGCCGTGCAGTGTCCACGTATCGCCGGTGAGGTTTGCGGTCACGTCTTTCATCTTAACGTCTGCGTCAGCAATACCCAACAACAGCTTCACTTTGGCACCCACACGCCATTGACGGTTGATGTTCCGGCTGTGACCGAGTGCAATCTCCACGTAGTTCTGCGAGTTGACGTAGAGGTCGCCGATGTTGTAAGTATCGTTGCCTGCGTCCACGGCAAAGCGGAACAGCTCGTAGGGCAGTTTCACGTTTGAGGAAGACTTGGCGTTGATTTCCACGGTATTGTATCCTCCCCATGCCTTGAAGCCGCCGGAGAGCAGTGTGATGTTGGCATCTGCTCCCACTCGGTTCCAACTTTTGTTGAAGCCCTTGAGCGGGTCGCTGAGATAAGGGTTCATGAAGGACGTTTTCTTCTTGCCGCTTTCGGTAGGGTAGAGCGGGTTGTCGCGCACGATATCCTCGTAGCCGAAGTTGCCGTGGGCCTCGGCATTGATGTTGCCCAGTGCGGGGATGGCCACATAGTTTTGGTCGTTGCCCATGGCTGGGTTGAGAGTGTGCTGATAGAGATAGCCGTCGGTGAAGTAAGCTGAGCGGAGTCCTTGGGCATAGGCGGACACAGGCGCAAGAGCCAGGACGAGGAGTAGCTGGCAAAGTGATATAATATGGTGTTTCATGTTCGTTGTCTTATGTTCTTAACAGAATTGATGATTAGTTGAAGTTGCCAATGAGTTTTCCGGTTTTCGTGAGCTTGATGTTCTTCACGGTGATGGTTTGTTTCTTGGCGTTGATGGTTTTGCCGACGATGGCGTTGTTGCCGTTAGCGTCGCTTGCGGTAGCACGGAAGCGGAATTGCAGCCCCTCAAGGCTGTGGAGAACATCGTTGCTCTGTGGTTTGATGGTGATCGTCAAGTGTGTAGTGGCAGGCGTTTGCGTGTCAGAAGCCGCATCCACAGTCTTGTCCACATCTATGCTCAGTTGCGACTGCGGTATAGAGTCGCCTTGCAGATTGGTACCCCATGCAGTGAGGGTGAGGTATGTCGGCAAGCGGTTGGTGATGTCGGCCTCCAATTTCAGAGAACCGTTTATGGAAGTCGGATCACCAACAGTGCTCTCTTTGAAGCTAAGTTTCTTGACAGTTTTGTTGAGGTCGTCAATAGAGTCGGTGTAGGCGATAGCGGCATCGGCGTCGAGCTGAAGCGGTGTGGAGAATGAGTACTGTTCTGCCATGTCGTAGTTGTGTCCGAGCTTCACTGTTGCAGTCTGCGAGTTGTCGGCTTCGGCCTTGATGTCGACAAAGTCGATATGGTCTGGAATGGTCTTGAGCAGATTGCCAAGTCCGGGCACTGGGACGTAGGTCTGCCCTTGCGGCGCAGTCTCGCTCTGTTTGTGGAGCACGATGACGCTGTTGCCGGTGGGTACGGTGAAGGTAGGAATATCTACTGTGGCGATGGCATGGTTTTGTGCGTCGCGTGCGATCATGCGTCCGCTCACTCTGGCAGCAATAGGCAGAGAGTTGTTGAAGTCGAGGCGTATGTGTGGATCATAGAGATTCATGTTCACGCTTTTGTCAGAGAGGAAGTCGGGAATATTGTTAAGCGCTACCGATCCGAAACTGTCGAATCTAAACACTGGGTGAAAGCGGCCGGTAGCGGCTGTGATTGTCAAGTCAGCTGTGGCGTTACCGCTGATGCTTGACAGGTTGCCCATGTTGATGATATTGTTTTTGCTAAGTCTACCTTTCAGATATATCTCGGCAGTAAGACGGACGCGGTGATTGTTTTTGTCGAAGGAGGTGGATCCGAGATTGCTCGATGTCTTAAAGTCGATGCTTTTGACATATAGAGCCATGGTATGGTTACCTGCTACTGTATTGTTAAGAGTGATTGTGTTGTTGCTGATCGATAGGTTAGTGCCGTCGTTGGTGGCGTGGTCGATTAGTAAGAAGGAGGGTAGTGACAATGTCAGTTCGTCCACACACCGCACGGTATTAGGGACTTTAATCGTCACGTTGATCTTTTGGTCACACGTCACGCTGTTCAGGTCTTCCACCTCAGCGGGCGTGGTTCCACTCATGGTGAGAACAGCCAGTTTGCCTTCGAAATCACCTTGAGAGATCAGTATCGTTTTTGCGGTCGTTGGAGAAGATTTGATGGTGAAGGGGTCGATGGACACGGTGGCTTTTTCCTGACTGTTGCCGTCCATCTTTATTTGATAGTCTCCGTTGTCGTCGATGTAGACGAAGTCGGAGTTGTTCAGGTTCACGACATCGTCGAGAGCGATTTCCTTGGTGTCGTTGTTCCCTGGCAGTTCAAGTTGTTCACTGCCCAGTCCCATTGTAGCGTCGATGTTGTCGAAGCTGAAATCGTTGTCTTTACAACTTTGAAGTATTCCCGTGGACAATAACAGAGCCAGCGCGGAACATAGATTAGGTATACGTATGTTCATAGTCAAACAGGATAATGATGAATTCATCGCAAAGTTACGTTTTTTTTTTATATAAACATTAAGGCATATGCTTTTTTTTGCGTGTCACATGTTTTTATAATGCCTTTTCCATACCGAATACAAAAAAAGAGGAGTAAGTTCTCGTACGGAACTTACTCCTCTTTATATATATAGGACTATTGTAGCTTGTGGATTACTTCAGCCCGCTGATTTCATCGCGTGTGATGACATACTTTGAGTTGAAGAGGTCTTTGAGGAAGGCGGCAGTGTTGTAGTCGCTGTTGATGTAGCTCATGCCGTCGCTGTCCTGGCCGTACCATGGCATGATCCAGCTCCACATGGCTCCATCGGTGAGCATGTTCTTCACCGAAGGCATGGCATCACCTTCGGCGAGAGCGATGATCTTCTTTCCACCTGTGATCTGTCGCAGCGCCTCAAACTGATCCTTATGGGCATCCTGGTAAGGCGTCTTGAGCGTCTTGCAATAGTAGTCGCGTGCGATGATGTCGACATATTCGTCGCCGGGATACCAGTCAGCGTCGTCGTAGGTCTTGCCGTCCTCTGTATAGGAGCCCTCAGAGGTCCATACCCAGATGAGGTTGTTCACACCCTTGGCTTTGAACTCTTCGTACATCATCTTCCAAAGTTTCTTGAAGAACACCGGTCCGGAGTTGCCCCACCAGAACCATGCCTTGCCCGTGCCGCCGTAGCGACCGTAGTTGCCGCGGGCCTCGTGGAAGGGTCGCCAGATGACGGGGATGCCCTTAGCTTGCAAAGCGAGGAGATAGTCGGCGATGATGTCGATCTGCTTCATGGCGAACTTATGTTCCCAGCGGCTGCTGCGTGTGGCGTTCTTGGCAGAGAAGCCTTCGGTGTTGTAGGTCCAGGAGTCATAGTTGGTCAGGTCTGCTTCTGATGAAGGAACGTTCCAGTGCCACATGCACTCCACGATGCCACCGTTGTTGGCCCAGTCTTCCACGGGTTTCGTATTGGTGTAGTCGATCCATCCCTTGGGATTGAGCGGTGCGCTATAGTAGTAGTGGACGAAGTCGAAGCAGTTGATGGCAGGGTATTTGCCAGTGAGCTGATAGAGCGCCTCGGCGTTCTGGGTGTTCCAGTTCACGTCGGCCATGGCAGCGGAGAGCACATGATTGCCGAAGTTCTCTTTGAGATAAGCGTAGAGCTTCTTCGTCTCTTCGGTAGCATCAGCGTTGACGGGAGTGTCGGCGATGTTGAAGAGTGTCGGGTCGAAGTTGTTGTAAGCCTTTGTCGAGAACGAGAAGGTGTAGTCGCTGGCGAAGTTGTAGGAACTGTCGCGCACCGACGGCTTCATGATGTTGACCTTGTAGTTCATACCCGCCTTGGCGTGGAAGGGGATGATGAGCTGTTTGCCGCTGGTCGTCACCAATGAGTCTATATAATAATAGGTGGTGTCGTCGGTGTAGACACGGATGGTAGTCTGCGGTGTGGCGACGACAGGCTCATTGTAAGTCACGACGATGTTGGCGAAGGTGTCGATGTCGGCAGCGTTGTCAGCCGGGTTCACCGAGACCACCTGTGGAGCGTCCTGATCAGCGAAGGACCGTGGCTCACGGTAGTCGCTGTTGTCGTCGGAGCAGCTGGCGAAGGCCGTCATGGCGGTCAGGGCCAGCAAAAGGATATTTAATTTCTTCATGCTGAGTTGCGATTAATAATTCTTTGGTTCGATACGGAACTGTCCGAAGCTATGGTCCACGGTCCAGCCCTCATTATTGTTGGGCTGCATGACAAACTCCATGGCAGCCCATGAGCCTTGTGCCGGCAGCACATGCTTGATAGTGCCATCGTCTTGTTTCACCTCACAGAGCTTGTCGAGAGGAATGGAGACCGTAACCCACTTGCCGTAGGTATTGCGCAGACCAGTGGAGACGGGATCCCACTGGTGACGGGACACGCCTGCTGTGTTGAAGTCAAAGCAATAGCCTCCGTTTTGCGAGCCGCTGGCACCGCTGGCGCCATAGTCGGCAAACGGTGTAGAGCTGTTGGTGCAGACCTCAAACTTAAGTACATAGTTCTCGGGATGGTCTGTGAAGTCTTGGTTGGGCCAGTTGCATCCTATGCCGGTGGAATTCCATGACCAGCTGTCGAAGGTGCCCTTGATACGCAGGAACGACATACCGAGCGATTCGGGATCACCACTCTTGGTACCGTCGGTGACGAGATTCTTTCCCCAGTCGTTCCACCAGCCGAGATCGCCGGTGAAGTCGCCGAAGAGCAGTGCGCTGGTCATGCGGTAAGGCACAGTCTTGCTCATGTCCTTGCCCATCTCCTTCCAGCGGAAGGTGATCAGCGAGTTGTCGGGACAGTCCTTAGGGATGCGGATGCTTGTGAAGGTCTCCGAGCAAGAGTCGGTATGGATCTTCTGGCTGTATCCCTGCTCACTGTTGGTGATGGTGATAGACACCGGGCTATTGTCGGTGGTGTCGTTGAAGTTGTAGAGATCGAAGAAGTCGCCGTTGAGCTGTACCTCACTGCCTTGGAGGGCAAACTCGTTGGAGAGTCTTTCTAACTCTACGTGAGGGATCGAGACGGGGAAGTACAGGGCTGTCTTGCCCTCGTTGGTCTCATAGACCAGTGTGTCGGTGACGTGCTCGGGAATCTTGCGCGGAATCTTCACGAAGCTCTCGCCAGACTCGGCATATACCTGCCGCACGTCGACCTCGAGTCCGTTGAAGGTGATCTTCTTCACGTTGGCGAGGTTGGCGCCCTCGATACGGAGCATCTGGTTGAGCGTGCCGCTGCTCAGCGCCGAAACGTGTCCGGTGTCCTGAACATCATAGATGCCCGTGATGGAGGGAGCACCGTGGTTGGTGTAGCGGTCGGGATAGTTGACATCCACGACATCGTTGCAGGCGGAGAACAGAGCAGCCGCCATGAGCGCTACACCGATATGCTTGAATGATAAGATATTCATATTCTTGCTTTAATGATTTTATAGTTGCGAGAGCGTCGATTAGTTCCAGCCTGGGTTGTTGCTGTTGATACTGTCGTTGACGTTGATCTCGTCGGTAGGAATAGGATAGAGCAGGTTGCGGTCGGTGCGTGCCTTGTTGATGTTGGCATCGTCGCGTCCGCCGATAGCGTTCATGGCCTGTAGATAGATGCCCCAGCGGATGAGGTCCCAACGGCGGTCGCCCTCGCAGGCAAACTCCTTGGCGCGCTCTTCGAGGATGGTGCTGCGCATGGCGGTCTTGGTACCCGGTGTTTCCATCAGAGTAGCGTTGGAGCGCTTGCGCACGATGTTGAGATAGCGCATCGCCTCGGCACTGTTGCCCAGCTCATTCTCAGCCTCGGCATAGATGAGAAGCACGTCGGCATAGCGCAGGAACGGCCAGAACGACTCGGCATACTGTGTGGCGTCGTCGTCGACATCGTCGTACTTTGTGGTGAAGGCGAGGCACTCAGAACTTTGGTTGAACTGGTAGTTCATGCCTGTCTTCTTGTACTCAGCGTCCGGCTCGCGCACGTAGTTGCCGTCAGCGTCCATACCGGTGATCTTCACGCTCCAGCTCTGCGGATAGTAGAAGGCACCGTTGTACTCCTCTTGATAGTAGTAGCGCCATACGTGGCGTACGCCCTTGGTGATGCGGTAATCCTGGTCGTCGAAAAGATGGTACCAGTTGTTGGTGCATCCGATCCAACCGCCGGATTCGATGAATGGGCTGCCCTTGCTCTTCTTGTAGCCGGAGTAGTAGGAGTGCACGCCGGTGCAGTAGGTAGCGTCGCCCGTTGTGGACTCCACGCCCCACATCATCTCAGCGTCGTGGCAGTGGCTGTGCTTCCACAGATCGTCATAGGCAGTGAGCTCGTATGACCCGTATTCACCGTCGATGACCTTCTTGGCCCACTCGGCAGCTTTCTTGTAGAGAGCCTGAGCGTCCATGTTTTCATAGCCTTCGACAGCTGTTTTCTTAAATGTCTCGGCAGTCGGCATGCGATAGTGCTTCTTGCCGTCCTCGGTGACATAAGGTGCGCCGGTGCGCACGGTCACCTCCGTGCCGGCGGGCATGGCGGCAGAGGCCATGGTAGCGTAGACCTTGGCGAGCAGTCCGGCAGCGGATCCGGCAGAGACGTGTCCGGCCTTGTAGTTACTGTTGTCGCGGGTGTACATCAGGGAAGAAGCCTTGGTGAGCAGGTCGATGATGTGATCGTAGATCTCAGCCACGGGACGGCGGCTGTGCATAAACTCACCGCTATTGCTCACGTCCTCAGCCATATAGGGGATAGGTCCGTAGGCACGCACGAGTAGGAAGTAGGCAAAGGCCTCCTGGAAGTAGCATTCGCCGATGGCATTGTTTTTATAGGCCTCGTCGACGCCCTTCATCTGGCTGATGTAGCGCACGGCCATATTGGCGTCGTTGATGAGGTTGTAAGGGCCTTTCCACATCTTGTCCAGTGCGCTCTCGCCCTGGAAGTTGCCGGCACCGAGCGAGCTGAACAGCCAGTCGGGTCCTGAGATGTAATCAGCATCCATCTCGAGTACACGTGGAAACTCGCTCCATCGGAACATGTCGTCGAGCCAGTTGCTGTAAACACCGGTGACCCACATGTCGACGCCTTCCTTGGAGTCCTCGACCTGATCAGGCCCGATGAAGCTCTCGGATTTCTCTTTCAAATAGTCGTCGCAGGAGGTGGTCAGAGGCAGAGTGACCACTGTCAGCAGCAACGCAGCAGAGAACAGTTTATTGAATTTCATATTGCTTGTCGTTATATAATTAGAATGTCATGTTCACGCCGAAAGTAAACGTGCGTGAAGAAGGATAAGAGTAGATATCCACGCCGCGACGACTGGAGTCGCTGCCGAAGGCGTTGACATCCGGATCATACCAACTGTAGTTGGTGATGGTGAAGAGGTTGGTGGCAGCGAAGGTGAACTGGATCTTCTCCAGTCCCGTGCTCTTGAAGGGATGGTTCCAGTTATAGGTCAGGCTGATGTTCTTCAGCTTGATATAGCTGCCGTCCTCGATATAGCGATTGCTGAGCAGGAATGTACGCTCATAGCCTGAGGAAGCCTTCGGCCACTCAGCCTGCTCGTAGTTGTCGGCTGTCCAGCGATGGTCATAGGCATCGCGTGTGATGTTGCCGATGTTGCCGAGCTTGATGTCCATGAGGTTACCATTGAAGATGTCGTTGCCGTGAGAGCCTTGGAGCATAAAGCTCAGGGTGAGGTCACGCCAAGAGATGTTGTTGGTCAAGCCCCAAGTGTATTTCGGGTTGGTGTCGCCGATGATGGTACGGTCGGCATCGGTGATCTTGCCGTCGTGGTTGATGTCGAGATACTTGATCTCACCGATCTTTGACTTCACGGTAGCGTCGGTGGAGTAGGTATACTGTGGGTCGGCTCTCACCTCAGCCTCGTTGTCGTAGAAGCCGTCCTCGACATATCCGTAGATGGCACCGATAGGACAGCCGTTGCGCTGGATGAAGACGTTGTCGGCACCATACCACAGTGTGTTGGCAAACTGGTCGCCGTTGAGGCCGCCGATCTTGTTCTTGTTGAAGGCAAGGTTGCCGTTGAGGTCCCAGTGCCAGTCCTTCGTGTCAACAGGAGTGGCGCCGAGGGTGAACTCCAAACCTTCGTTGGTGACATTGCCGGAGTTGGTGAGCTTGTTGGAGAAACCGTTAGAAGAAGGAATCTTCACTTCCTGCAGCAGGTCGCGGGTTTTCTTGTGATAGTAGTCCACGGTAAGCGTCAGACGGTTGTTGAACCATCCGAAGTCGATACCGGCATTATACTGTGCGGTGGTCTCCCACTTGATGTTCTTGTCGACAGGTCCACGCCAGTTGACCATAGCAACGCCGCTGTTGAGCGAACCGCCGAAGGGATAGTTGGCCACGGCGAGCTGAGGCAGCGTGCGGTAAGAGCCGATGCCCTGGTTACCGGTCTCGCCATAGCTCAGACGGAATTTCAGGTTGGAGAAGATGCCGAGATCCTTGATGAACTTCTCCTCGCTGGCACGCCATGCGACGGCGCCGGAGAGGAAGGTAGCCCACTTGTTCTCGTCGGTGAACTTCGAGCTACCGTCGGAACGGACGCTCGCGGTGAAGAGGTATTTGTTCATCAGCGTGTAGTTCACACGTCCGAGGAAGGAGACGAGACGCTGTGTGCCCTTGTCACTGGAGAGAGTGGCACGGTCCTTGGCACGCCCCATATCGTTGTCCTTGGTGAGGTCATCGGGGAAGTTCTGTGCCACCTCACTGTTGTTGTTCCAAGAGTCACTCTCCACGGTGAAACCGGCGACGGCATTCACGGCGTGGATGTTGTTGAAGGTGTGGTCGAAGGTCAGGATGCTCTCAGCGGTGGTCGACGTCCAGATGTTGCTGGCCTTGCTGGCCTTGCCGTTGATTGGTGACTTGCCCTCTTGGGTGTGACGGTCGTAGTACGAGCCACGGTGCGAGTCGTTGTAGCCCAGTCCGAGGTTCTGACGGAACTTCAGCCATTTCGGTACGATCTGAATCTCAAGATAAGAGCTGCTGAAATAGTTGATGCCGTTGAGCTCATCCTTGGTGCTGCGCACGTAGGCAGCCGGGTTGGCAGCGAGCCAGTTGAGGTTGTCGGCCTGCGTGGTATCCATGTTCGGGCCGTAGGTCGGTGGGAAGATCAGTGCCGAGCGCACCACGCCGGTGTTGTAGCTCAGCGTGTTGGCAAAGTTTGTCGTGCTGCGTGTGAAGCTCTGGTTGGTACCGATCTCCAACCAGCTGTAGACTTTGCGCGAGATGTTGGCACGGAGAGAGTAACGCTTGTAGCCTGAGTTCTTGATGATACCGTCCTGGTCGGCATAGTTGCCCGAGAAGGAGTAGTAACCCTTGTCGTCGCCACCACTCACGCCGATGTTGTAGTCCTGCTGGAAAGCGGTGTGGAAGATCTCGTCCTGCCAGTCGGCCACGCCGAGCTCAGTGGCGTTGCCGTACTCGTCGTAGTACCATCCCGGATGAGCGTAGTCTTCGGGTTTGCCGGTGTATTTGCCTGTATTATAATTAATGTGTCCGTCGGAGTAGGCTTGGTAGCCCCATGTGCCGGGGTAGGGATAAGCTGTGGCTTGCGAGCCGAGGTAGTAGCGGTCGTTGTCGATCTGCTCGTTCATATAGCGGGCGTAAGTTACCGGGTCGAGCATGTCGATCTTCTTGCTGATGTGTGAGAAGCCCCAGTTGGCAGAGAAGTCCACCTTGGGTTTGCCGGCTTTACCTTTCTTCGTGGTGATGATGACCACACCGTTGGCACCGCGGCTGCCGTAGATGGCCGTGGCGGAAGCATCCTTGAGGACTTCGATGTTCTCGATGTCGTGTGGGTTGATAAAACTCAGCGGGTTGGAGCTCTGTTGGTTGGTCGTAGCGCCGTTGCTTGGTGTGCTGCCTGTCTCAAAGGGCACGCCGTCGACAATATACAAAGGCTGGGAAGACGTGGAGAACGAGTTGGCACCACGGATGACGATACTCATGCCGCCGCCCGGAGCACCGTCGCTCTGGTTGACCTGCACACCGGCGATCTTACCTTGCATGCCGTGGGCGATATCCATGGCACCGCCTTTCATCAGGTCTTTGCCAGCGAGCGAGCTCAACGAACCACTGAGGTCGCTCTTCTTCATGGTGCCGTAGCCGACAACGACGACCTCGTCCATGACCTTAGAGTCTTCGACGAGCTTCACGGTGATGTTGCTCTTGCCGGCAACGTTGATGGTTTGTGATGTGTAGCCTACGCTGGAGACGATGACTTTGGTCTTGCCCTTTGGCAAGTCGATAGAAAAATGTCCGTCGAGGTCGGTCACGCCACCGGTGCCCGTTCCCTGGACAACAATACTTGCTCCAATCAGCGTCTCGCCGGTAGCACCGTCGACAACGGTACCCGTGAGCTTCGACTGGGCAAAGATTGGCAATGAGAGGATCGTCATTACCAGGATAAGAATTGCTCTGTTCATGTGATTGTGATATATAATGTATGTAGATTTGACTTATTTATGGTGCTATTGGTATAATCTGTGCGCAAAGTTACTGATAAATGCTTGCATAGAATATTCTTATTTTTGCAATATCAGATACTATGATGCAATAATAATGTCAATGATGTGTATACAGGCAGACCTTCTTTAAAAATTAAGATAATGTGTGAGGAATACTTTTTTGACTATAGGCAGTTGCGAAAAAGTAGAAAGAGAGGAGCGGTACTTGCCGCTCCTGCTCTTCTTGGAGAACGAAACAATCAGACTATTGTGCTTTTGTTATTTCTGAATGTATTTCTTGCCATTGCGGATAACCATACCACGGAAGGTCTTGTCCACACGCTGACCTGCGAGGTTGAAGGTTGATCCTTCACGAATCTTCTTGTCTGCACTAATGCTGTTGATGTTAGTCGTTGTCGGGTTCGTGAATGTAACTTTGGTAAGTGTGGCGTTGTAGCCCTTGATTACCATTCCGCCGGATTGGATGGTCTTTATGTCGTCGTCGCTAAGCGTGGTTGTGTAGGAAGGGGTGCCGCCTACGTTAATGGTGCCCCATTGAGGGTCTGCGTCCTTGGCGCTGGAAAGAGTCTTCCAACTGCCGTCGCAGATTCCAATCTGTGAGTAGGCGGCATCGCTGTTGCAATCATAGTAGAACGTGAAAGTTGCACCACTCTTGGCAGAGGCGAACTTGTCAGCACTAATCTGTACGGCGAGAGAGCCGTCCCAGCTTGTACCGAAGTTGCTGCTGCCTTCCCAAACTACTTGCTCACCTTTAGCCTTTTGGTCGATATAGTCTTGGTATTCGTCTTCTGTTACGAGATAGGCTTTGTCTACGGTGACGGCGATGTTGGCGGCCGTGCTCTGTAACCAGATATTGACGACCTTGTCGCAGTAGTCTTGGTTGAGTTTAATAAATGCTACTTTATCACCACTTGCAACGCTGCCTTTGGTAGTCAGTGCATCTACTTTTGTGGGGTTGCCATTGTCGTCAACGGTCTTGCCATCATTATATTCTATAGCCACGTTGAAACTACCTGTGCAGTTGGAAACATCGAGCTCAAGGTAGTCGCCGTCAGACCAGTCAGCACATTCCGTACCGTTGGCCTGCCAGTTGCCGGCACCAGCCCAAGCCGCGGACATGGTGAGTGTGTTGCCGTTTACGGTGGTGGTAGTGGCATCCCAAGGCGACCATGTACCCAGTGTGATTTCAGTTTTGGCGCTCATGCTGGCAGCAACGAGCAGGGCGACGAATAGAGTAGAGATTTTCTTCATAATACAAATCGATGTTAGTAATATTTGGTTGTTACTTGATGATGTCGGTTCTATATTGTCACGCTGCAAAGTTAAACATAATTTTTATATCTCTGTAATACTAAGTTTGCACAACGTAATACTATCTTCTATTTTTGAAATCAGCATTCCGTGCTTGACTTATTATAGCAAGGTTCACGGCAATCAAGCCACACTTTTGTGCTTATTAGAACGTGCTATGTTAAAAAAACGTTTGCATACGAAAAAACGAACGTAAAAAAGAGTATACCTATTGATATTTTTCGTATCTTTGGCACTGTCAGGCAGATATGCCGACGATGTGAAACAATCTCTACAGTCCCCAGTGACTGTGCAACCTCTTTCGGAAGTCTGTACGTATAGCTTATCTTTAGGATATATATAATAAGGTGTATAGACTTAATTAAGTGAATGTAACTACCTGTGTTTTTAATACGCTTAGATGATGAAAACCTTTATTTCCTTTTCTGCGTTAGTAGCCTTATTGCTGCTGACTGCATCCCCCGTTTTCGCACAGAGCAAAGGCTCGGGCAACTCCAAGGAGGAGGGCAACCGCAATGTCATGCTCAACGCCTCCAGTGCCAACGGTCCACGAGAGATCCAGATCGGTCTACCCTCGGCCGATGTCAATGTATTGGAGAACGGGCTGCCCGTGACCTACGCCACCAATCCCCATTCGGTCAACTCGGTGTGGCGCTCCGATGCCAGCCTGAGCCATGTGGGACTGTTGAAGATCTCCGAGACAGCCATCACCACCGGCAACATCGGCTATGCCGTCAACTCGTTCACGCAGCTCGGCACAAAGGGCTTTCACGGCACACTCAACTACAAGAGCAACCACTTCGGACTCAGTGAGTTCTCGCTGAATGTCAACGGTGACATGGGCCACGACTGGTACTACAGTGCCAACATCTACCAGGACTTTGACCCGGGAACGTTTAAGCTGAAATCCACGCCCTTCCAGGACCGCACACAGATCTACAAGGGCGCGCTGACAAAGAAATACGCTGAAGGCCGTGGCTCGTTCACCGCTATGTATGAATACGCCAACAGCCATCCTGTCTACACCTACGCCACACAGTCCGCTCCGTTTATCTATGTCGGCGACGGCAGCGTAAAGGAGTATGGCAAGTTCAAACTTGGCACCACATCGTATCTGCCTGTGGACAACAATATGACCTATGTCGACATGAAGACGGGCAAGCTCACCTCCACCAATCTCTATGATGCCATCGAGAACCGGTCGAGCCAGATCTCGCTGATGAACACTTATAACTGGGACAACGGGCTGACGTGGAGAATCATGGGACGCTACGACCATGCCCATGGCGCACTGGTTTATCAGACCCCAATGTCGCTTATCAACAACGGCAATGGCTATGCTTATAAGTATCTCGACGAAGAGGGACAGGCCAAAGCCTATACCGGCGAGTATGTGCAGAGCCGTATGGCGTGTATTAACGCGGGCGACATCGATGAGATTCTCCTTACCTCAGAGTTGCAGAAGCAATTTCGCACTTCCACCGTGCGATTAGGTGTCAACGAGTGGTGGTACGACATCGACTATGCTTCCAAGACGACGATGTATGACCAAAGCGTTCCCAGCGACGGCAGCTATGCCGTGCGTCTGTGGGATGCCAACCAGCGGTCGACGATCTTCTACGACTACAACAAGAACGCATCGGAGTATTATGTAGGCCATGAAAACAAATTTGCGGTCTACGCTACTCACGACTGGGACATCCTGCCTGTGCTTAACCTCTACTACGGTGCACGTTTGGAGTGGCAGACACTCAGCGGTCGCAATGCCGCAGTGAAGAACGCAGCCGGAGACTATGTGGGCCGCTTCACCAATTATTATATAGGTGCCACGGCACCCGACGGCACGCGCATCAGTCCCACGCGCATTGATTATCACTGGTTCAACTACGACCTCACGGCCGCCGTCACCTATAAACTCACCAAGGAGTTTGGCTTCACCGGTGACTTCACCTACCTCGTGCAGCATCCAAAGTTCGAGGCCTTTGCTCCAGCTACGCTTCCCAACACCGACAAGATCTCCGTGCCATTGGGACGTGCCGGCATCTACTTCAACAACAGCTGGCTGAGCCTCACCTCGCTCTTCTCCTATATCAGCAAGACCAACAACAACTCCACGCTGAACCTCCAGCATAAGTTAGCGAGTGGACAAAACGAGATCATGGCCGCTCCGCTGACCTATGACATCAAGACCATTGGCTGGACTACCGATGTCGTGGCGCATCCGTTAAAAGGCCTCGACGTTCACTTTCTCTTCACCTATCAGAAACCGACGTATAAGAAATATGAGACCAGCGTGAAGTTCTCCGATGGCTATGAGGGTAAGATCGACGCTACCGGCAACATCGTGGCTGAGATTCCGCAAGTGCTCATAGAGTTCGACCCGAGCTACATGATTACCAAGGACCTGAAGATTTGGACTTCGTGGCGCTACTTCGGTAAGACCTATGCCAACATCAACGAGGCTTACTACTTCAACGGCCACTGGGAGACCTTCGGCGGTGTGAACTGGCAGGTCAACAAACGGCTGGCACTGGGTTGCGACGTGGTCAACTTCCTCAACCAGACGGGTGCCAAGGGCAGCATTGCCGGTGCAGAGCTTATTACCAAGGACGAAGCAAAAAACATCAAGAACACGCTCATGACGGGCTCCTACCTGCGCCCATTCACTGTGGAGTTCACCGCCAGCTTCAAGTTCTAACAGAACCAATAAACTATACCGATATGAAGAAGCATAAATTGTTATTGTTGGCAGCTATGGCCTTGACGGTCTCTACTGCCTCGGCTCAGAAGATGAGTATTGGCTGGAGTGGCGACACTGCTGTGGTGACCGTTGACCAACCGACCAAATATCTGATTCTTCCAGTTGAAGAAAACACTGGCGAGAAAAAGGTGCTGCTCGACACGGGCAACGCTGCCGACACTTGGATGGACATTCGCCTCGCCGAGAGCAAGACCGACTACGACGTGCCCTTCGCCCTGGGCAAGGGATCTCGCGCCGTGGTGAAGATTGTCGGACTGAAGAAGGGCGACCTTGCGCTCACCTCCATGCGCCTTGCTGACCGTTGGAGCGTAGCCAATACCGACTATTACCGGCCCATCTACCACCACACTCCCTCCTATGGCTGGATGAACGATGCCAATGGCATGGTCTACAAAGACGGTGTCTATCACCTCTATTTCCAGTACAATCCCTATGGCAGTAAGTGGGGCAATATGCACTGGGGACATGCTGTCAGCCGCGACCTCATGCACTGGCGTGAGCTGCCGCCGGCTATTGCGCGCGACACGCTCGGCCATATCTTCTCCGGCTCGTCGGTCATTGATGTCAACAACTCGGCCGGATATGGCAAGAATGCGATCATCGCCTTCTATACTTCCGCCAGCGACAAAAACGGGCAGATACAATGCATGGCCTACAGTCTCGACAATGGTACTACATTTACTAAGTATAATCACAACCCCGTGCTGCGGCCGTTCGACGGGCTGAAGGACTTCCGCGACCCGAAGGTGTTTTGGTATGCACCGGGCAAGAGCTGGTATATGATTGTCTCGGCCGACAAGGAGATGCGCTTCTACAAGTCACAAAACCTCAAAGACTGGACCTATGTCTCGGCTTTTGGTCGTGGCTATGGCGCACAGCCCAACCAGTTTGAGTGTCCCGACTTCTTCCCGCTGACACTCAACGGCAAGACGAAATACGTGATGATCGTCAACATCAATCCCGGCTGTCTCTTCGGCGGCAGTGCCACAGAGTACTTCGTCGGTGACTTCGACGGTACGCACTTCACGTGCGACACCCCGCCCTCGTTTGTCAAGTGGCTCGACTATGGCAAGGACCACTATGCCACCGTCACCTTCTATGGCACGCCCGGACGTGTGGTCGCACTGCCGTGGATGAGCAACTGGCAGTATGCCAACGTTACGCCCATCAAGCAGTATCGTGGTGCCAACGGCCTGCCGCGCGAACTGAAGCTCTTCGAGAAAGACGGACAGACGTATATGTCTGCCAACGTCGTGCCCGAGGTTAGAAAGTTGCGCAAGCAGACCCGCGTCATCCCCAACGTGCAGTTGAAAGACGGTATGGAGAAAAAGGTGGAGGGACTCTTCAAGGGCAACGATGGAGCCTTTGAAATAGATGGAGACTTCACGCCCGGCAGCGACAACGCGCTCGGCATCGACATCTACAACGACAAGGGCGAGCTCTCGCAGATCTATCTCGACATGAGCAAGATGCGTCTCGTCATGGACCGCACACGCAGCGGACTGACTTCGTTTGGCAGCAAGTCGAGCATCCACGAGATCGAGAAGGAGGCCGACGTCCATGAGCACCGCGAGATGAAGATTCCGGCACGCGCCGCCAACAGCGTCAACTACCAAAACGACTTCGCCCTCGGCACGTGGGCGCCGTTGAGTCTGTGCAACGGTAAGACCTATCATCTCGACATCTTTGTCGACAAGTGCAGCGTCGAGATCTTTGTTGACGGCGGTCGCATCGCCATGACCAATCTCGTCTTCCCCACGCAACCTTACAACAACATCAAACTCTATAGCAAAGGCGGTACCGCCAAAGTCATGAATCTCAAGGCCTATAAACTCGGAATGTAGTTCAATAGTATCTGACTGATAAACAACAAACCCTCCGCGCTGCATTTGTGGCGCGGAGGTTTTGTATAGCAGCAGAATTATTCGTATCTTTGCAGTACTGAAAGTGAAAACTATGAGAAAGATACAGATTATCAACGGACCCAACCTCAACCTGCTCGGTGTGCGCGAGCCGGGCATCTACGGCAAGAACTCGTTTGAGAGCTATCTGCCCACACTGAAAGCGCTGTTTCCCGACGTGCAGATCGACTATTTCCAAAGCAACATAGAAGGGGAGCTCATCGACAAGATGCAACAGGTAGGCTTCGACTACGACGGCATCGTACTCAACGCCGGTGCTTATACCCACACGAGTATCGCACTGCTCGACTGCATCCGTTCGCTGCGCTGTCCCACGGTGGAGGTGCATATCTCCAACGTGCACCAGCGTGAAGAGTACCGCCATCACTCGATGATCTCGGCAGGCTGTCTTGGTGTCATCTGTGGTTTTGGCCTGCAAAGCTATGAGCTGGCGATCCGTGGCATCCTCGCACACCAAAGCGACAAGGCATGACCGACACGCAACAGCTCGACGACTATATCGTCAACCACAGCGATCCGGAAGACGAATACCTCTATCGGCTCTATCGTGCCACGAACATCCATACCATCCACGGGCGTATGCAAAGCGGACATCTGCAAGGGCGACTGCTGAAGATGCTCGTGCTGATGCAGCGCCCAAAGTATGTGCTTGAGATCGGCACGTTCTCGGGCTACTCTGCTATCTGTATGGCTGAGGGACTGCGCGAGGCGGGCGTGGACGGCAGTAAGCTCTTCACCTTTGAGATCAACGACGAGATGGAGGACTTCACCCGCCCGTGGATTGAGGGCAGCGCAGTGTCGCCGTGGATAGACTTCCGCATTGGCGACGCCTGCGTGGAGGCATCTCGATTAGGAGTTACCTTTGACATGGCATTTGTCGACGGCGACAAGCGACGCTATGTAGAAACCTATGAGGCGATCCTGCCACTGATGAATCCCGGTGGTATCATCCTCGCCGACAACACGCTGTGGGACGGACATGTCATCGATCCGGCCTATGACCACGATCATCAGACGCTCGGCATACGGGCATTCAACGACCACGTGCGCGACGACAAAAGGGTGGAAAAGGTCATCGTGCCCGTACGTGATGGACTGACCATTATCAGAGTGTTGAATGATGACTTGGTCAATGTTGAGTGATGAAAGGTTAGGGAGAAACGAATGTGGAATTAACAAAGCATTATCTACGTTATCTGAAGCTGGAGCGGGGCTATTCGCCCAATACCGTCGAGGCCTATAAGCATGACCTTGACTGGTTGCTGGGCTACTTAGAGCAAGAAGGAGTTGACCCGCTAAGCGTCAAGCTCGAAGATCTGGAGCACTTCGCGGCGATGCTTTCCGATCATGGCATCAGCGCAAAGTCGCAGGCGCGCATCCTCAGCGGTGTGCGCTCGTTCTATCGTTACCTTGTCTTGGACGGATATCTCGACGTTGACCCGACCGAACTGTTGGAGTCTCCCCATCTGCCACAGCATTTGCCGGAGTATCTGTCCACCGAGGAAGTGGATGCTTTGGAGAACAGTATCGACCTGACCAGCAATGAAGGGCACCGCAACCGCGCCATTATCGAGGTGTTCTTCTCCTGTGGCCTGCGTGTCTCGGAGCTCACCAACCTCAAGCTCAGCGACCTCTTCCTGACACAAGGCTTCATCCGTGTCAACGGAAAAGGCGGAAAGCAACGGCTGGTGCCTATTTCGGAACGCGCTATCCATGAGTTGGAGTTGTGGTTTGACGACCGGCGACAGATGAAAATCAAACCCGGTGAGGAGGACTACGTCTTTCTCAACCGACGCGGACACCACCTCACGCGTACGATGATTCTGATTATGGTGAAACGACAGGCTGAGGCTGCGGGTATCAAAAAGACGATCTCGCCACACACGCTCCGCCACTCCTTCGCAACGGCACTGCTCAAGGGTGGGGCTGATCTGCGCATCATTCAGGAACTGCTCGGACATGCTGACCTCGGCACAACGGAGATCTATACCCACATGGACGACGAGTCGCTGCGGCAGGAAATCCTTTTGCATCATCCCAGAAACATCAAGCGAGAGACAGACAACGGCTGAAAACTTTCACTTTCAGACGGAATATGCCGGTGCGTTTCGATATTATTTCTTATCTTTGCAGCCAAAAGCAAAACGACAAAAACATGAAGATCAATCAACCTTCTTTCGAGATATGGGAGCAGCAGCCCGGAGTAGACGGTGTCTACCGTCAGGTGGAGCGCTGCGGCAGAGTGTGCTACAAGAGTGAGAATCACCAGACTGCCGACTCGGCGCGCCCGTTTGTGGAGCGCATGATCGCCAGCAAGCATACGGCAATGCTGGAGCATGCCACTATCTATCTGACGCTCGACGAGCACGACGACCGTACAGACTTCTATTGCCATAATCGGTTTACACATGTCAACATGGTGGACGGAAAGGCTTACGTCTCCACCAACCTGCGCGTACTGGTGGAGAACGGACGTATGGACGACCTCAACGAACTCTGTGAGCCAACGGCTCATCATGAACGCCGCGTCACGGTGCATTTCACCACTCAGGTAGCGATCACACGCGAGTTCAATCGTCATCGCGTCAACTCCATGGCAGAGCAGAGTACACGCTACTGCAATTATTCTAAGGAGAAATTTGGTGCTGAGATCACCATCAACCTGCCGCAATGGGTGAAAGAACTGCCCGACGGTGCGTGGTCGTCGACGGTCAAGCAGGGCATGGTAAGTCTCGACGATGACGCTTTCCTGGCTTTGACCAAGAAAGTTGTTGCGGGTGAGGCCGACGCTGCCGACAACTGGCTCTTCGCCAACTTAGCTGCCGAGCGTGCTTACCTCAATCTGACCGCTTTGGGGCGTAAGCCTCAGGAAGCTCGCGTGGTGTTGCCGCTGGATACCAACACGGAGCTGATTCATACAGCTTTCCTCTCCGACTGGAAACATTTCTTCGATTTGCGTGCCTTAGGCACTACGGGTGCTCCTCATCCCGATGCCAAGGCAGTGGCCCTGCCGCTTTACGAAGAGATGAAGAAACGTTTTTCGCTCTGATTTGCTTCCTGCAGCGTCTTTTCGCTTGACATCTTACTCGCTTAACCGACAAGCCGGCCTTATGGGTCGGCTCAGTTTTTTCTCATTCGTTTCTCCCGTTTTCGACATTACATTTCCGAAACTATGATATTCCATCCGCTCGATACAACTATGCAGCCGCCGGTCAGGTTGAACAATCCGTTCTATTACGAGCCGGATGCGCTTTGCCGTTTGGCGATTGCGCAACTGGCGGCATATCTGCGTGGCGACAAAGAGCAGACCTTTGCAAAGGACGCGGTGGACGCTAACTTTCAGGCCGAGATAGCCCAGGGCAAGATGTTTGGTGTGGTGATCGTGCGGAAAGATGGCAAGCTGGGCTACATAGCCGGTTACAGCGGACAGATTGTCGGACGCAGCGACTGGCCCGACTTCGTGCCGGCAGTCTATGACTATCTCCAGCCCAACGGCTATTTCAAGACGCATGAGGCTGAGATCACGAACATCAACAACCGCATCCGCGACATGGAGCAGGGGCAGGATCTGCGTGATGCCCATCGGCAGTTGGAAGCCGTGAAGGCCCGGCAGGAG
Organism: Hallella absiana; assembly: GCF_025457485.1. Lineage (NCBI taxonomy): Bacteria > Pseudomonadati > Bacteroidota > Bacteroidia > Bacteroidales > Prevotellaceae > Hallella > Hallella absiana. The sequence goes on along the minus strand of NZ_JAMXSP010000002.1, from coordinate 159,384 downwards.
CAGGCCGTCCAAGACTTTAAGGCCAATCATCCCAGCGGGGCGAGGGTAGGGGAGAGCCAGGAAGCATATATCCGGCGGCGGCAATTCGAGAACGCTGAGCTCCACCGCTTGCGGAAAGATTACCGCACTCAGGTGGAGCAGGCATTGAGCACGGTCGACGAGTTGGAAGATACGCTCCGTCGTCTTCGTCAGCAACGTCGACAAAAGAGCGACAACTTGCAGTCGTGGCTCTTCCGTCAGTTCCGCCTGCGCAACGCATGCGGAGAGGTGAAAGACATCGAGACAATCTTTCGTGACTATGGCGAGCAACAAGGGCGAAAGATGGTGGCTCCGGCAGGCAGCGGCGAATGCTGCGAACCGAAGTTGCTGCAATATGCCTTTGAACAGGGGATGCAGCCGCTGAGCATGGCGATGTTTTGGTGGGGCGAAAGTCCGAAGGAAGAGGTAAGGCACCATCTTCAGTGCTATCCGGCTTGCAACGGCAAGTGCAAACCACTGCTGTGGTGGATGTTGAAGGGTATGGATGTGGCACCGAATCCTCTTGACGATGAGCGTCACCAAGAGTTGCCCGTCATCTATGAGGATGCCGATATCTGTGTGGTGTGTAAGCCCGCGGGTATGCTCTCCGTGCCGGGGAAGAGCGCGCGGGAGAGTGTTTATAGTCTGATGAAGGCCCACTGCCCGGAAGCCGAGGGGCCGCTGATCGTCCACCGGCTCGACATGGCGACGAGTGGACTGATGGTGATCGCAAAGACATGGGCGGCTTATCACAACCTGCAAGACCAGTTTTTGCGTCACGAGGTGAAGAAGCGCTATGTGGCTCGGCTGAGCCATGAGATGGAGACAGAAGACGGCGTTTTGTCGCTGCCACTCCGTCCGGACCTTGACGATCGTCCGCGACAAATAGTTGATAAGCTCCATGGCAAGGCTGCGACAACCTATTTTCAGAAGATTGACGACCGGCATGTGGCACTCTATCCTCAGACGGGTCGTACCCATCAGTTGCGGGTACACTGTGCGCATCCCGATGGTTTGAACAATCCAATATTGGGCGATGAGCTCTATGGTCAGCGTGGTCGCCGGTTGTGTCTGCACGCCGAGCAGCTCACCTTCCGCCATCCCCGTAGTGGCAAAAACGTTACCTTTGAGTGGAAAATAGACTTCGACGAGGAATAAGGACAAGCAGTTTTATCAACAAACTATGCGGATGAAAGGAAGAAAACGTTGCCGTCTCATGGGGTCGGAAAGCGACGTTCTTGGGGAGAATACGGCGGACAGATGAGGCCATCATGGCGTTTTCAATGTTGTAATCCTATAGAAAAAGATTGTTCACTGCGTAGCAAATGATCTTAGGCTACGCAGCAAATGACTTTCCTTAAGCAAGGAAAATCAAGAGCGAAATATTTGTTTATGTTTTGTCAGTTCCGCTTCAATCTTTAGCGGAACCAATCCGTAGATCGACTCGCCGGCAGCGAGACGGCGCCGGATCTCCGTGCTGTTTTCCGGAAAGAGCACGGTTGAGTAGACATGTACGTTGGTTGGTAGGGAAGTGGTGTCGATGGGATAGCCGGGACGCGGATAGACAGCGAGTTCGTAGTGGCTGAGAATCTCCTCGTGGTGCGCCCATCGGTTAAAGGCCAGCCAGTTGTCGGCACCGATGATCAGCACAAGTTCGTCGGCGGGGCGCGACAGACTCAGATGCTCAAGCGTCCGCCACATATAAGAGGGCTTGGGCAGATGGAACTCCACGTCGCAGGCTCTCATCTTCGGCTCTTCCTGCAATGCCATTTCCACGAGGGCCAGACGATAGTCGTCAGCCATGAGATCGGTGGCCTGCTTCTTGAAGGGATTTAGTGGAGAGACAACAAAGAGGATCTCGTCAAGACGTGCCAAGCGGAGAAGCTGACGCGCCAGGGCGATGTGTCCCACGTGGATAGGATTGAAGCTGCCGCCGAAGATGCCGATACGAGCCATAGCGTAGTGAGCTTATTTCTCAAGGAATTCCTTGACGAGACGATAGGTTTCCTCTTCGGCCTTCTTCAGGTCGTCGTTGACAACCACATGGTCGAACTGAGGAGCAAAGGTCAGCTCGTAGGAGGCTTTGGCCAGTCGCTGCTCGATGACTTCCGGCGCGTCGGTGGCACGGTGTACGAGCCGGTTGCGCAGCTCGTCGATCGATGGCGGCTGGACGAACAGGCTCAGTGCGCGGTCGCCGTACTGTCGTTTGATGTTGCAGCCGCCTTTCACGTCGACGTCAAAGACGACGTTTTCACCTCTTGCCGTCTGCGTTTCTACCTGCGATTTCAGCGTGCCATAGAAACGGTCCTTGTAGACCTCTTCGTACTCCAGAAACTCGCCGGCCTGTATCTTCTGCTTGAATTCGTCGGCGGTAAGGAAGAAATATTCCACACCGTTGCGCTCGGTGCCACGCGGCGCACGGCTCGTGCAACTGATGGAGAAAGCCAGCTTCAGTTCGGGATGTTCTTTCATCAGCCAGCTCACGATGGTGCTTTTGCCACTGCCTGATGGTGCGGAGAATATGATGAGTTTACCCATTGTACAATGATGAATGTTGAAGGATGAAAGATGAGTTGATGCAATGATGAATGGAGGACAAGCCAGGAGGACGCTGCTGAGCAGCGTCATACAGAACCAAACGATAAACAGCAGAACCAACCGGAAACCGGCAGAACCAAACGATAAGCAGCAGAACCAAGCGGAAACCGGCAGAACCGGGCGGGAGCCAGCTGTTTTGCGAACCAGTAGCCTTGCTTCACTACGACTCTTGGAGCATATCACTCCCCTCCCTCTTGGGGAGGGGGCTGGGGGAGGCTTGATGGGCTGGGGGTGAGGCTTGAGGGAGCCGGGGGTGAGGCCGTTTTCTACAGTGCGTTGAGCACTTGTTCCTTGATCTGCTCGAGCTCGTCTTTCATCTTCACGACGATGTTCTGCATCTCAGCCTGGTTGCTCTTGGAGCCCGTAGTGTTGATTTCGCGTCCCATCTCTTGGGCGATGAAGCCGAGCTTCTTGCCGTTGGGAGTGTCCTCGGCGAGCGTCTCGCGGAAGTATTTCAGGTGATTGGTCAGTCGCTGCTTCTCTTCACTGATGTCCAGCTTCTCGATATAGTAGATGAGCTCCTGCTCCAACCGGTTCTTGTCGTAGTCGACCTCAGGGATCTGTTCCAGCCCTTTGACGATTGCCTCTTTGATCTTTGGCACACGGCTCTTTTCGTAAGGCTCGATAGACTTCAGCAGTGCCTCGATGTTGTCGACCTTCTCGTGGAACTTCTTCTCCAGCGCGGCACCTTCCTGACGGCGGAAAGCCTGCAGGTCAGCAAGCGCAGCCTCAATGCCAGTGCGCACGGCAGTCCACTCCTCTTCGCTGAGTTCCTCTTCTTCCGGTTTGCCGAGCGTGTCGGGCAGGCGCAGCAACACGTCGTACCAGTTTTGCGGCTCCGGAATGCCGGTCTTGGCTGAGACTGCTTTGATCTGCTTATAATACGACTCCACGATCGCGGCATTGATGGGCATACAGGCCTGTGTGTCGTCTTTCTCAATCCAAACAGAGAAGTCTACCTTGCCACGGACGAGTGCCTTGGCGATCATCTGTCTGATCTCCATCTCCTTTTCGCGGTAGACGGGAGCAATGCGTGTGGAAAGGTCGAGGGCCTTGCTGTTGAGCGACTTCACCTCAATGTGTATCTTCTTGGCTTGAAAGGTCACTGTAGCGCGGCCATAGCCTGTCATTGACTGTATCATAACGACTTGAAATAATTTAGTTCGTGCAAATATACAAAAAATCGGGGATATAAGTGCTTGCAAACCGACTATTTCCTTTATTTTCTTAAAAAAGCAGGATGAATACTCGCTAAGTGCTACAAATTAGCTATCTTTGCACAGAATAGACATACTTGATAATAAGCAAGTGAGAATATACTAAGAGTTTTAGATTATGTCTTGCATATTGAATATAGAAACGAGCACGAATGTGTGCTCCGTAGCCGTCACGCAAGACGGAAGCTGTTTTTTTGAGAAAGAAGACCATAGCGGTCCCAATCACGCTGAGCGCTTAGGATCGTTTGTCGACGAGGCTCTTTCTTTCACCGATAATCATGCCATCCCCTTGGATGCCGTTGCCGTGAGTTGCGGTCCCGGCTCATACACGGGTTTGCGCATTGGCGTTTCGATGGCTAAGGGTATCTGCTATGGACGTGGGCTGAAGCTCATCGGCGTGCCCACATTGGAGTTGCTCTGCGTGCCGGTATTGCTCCATGAGATGGTAGAGGAAGAGGACGCACTGCTGTGCCCGATGCTCGATGCCCGTCGCATGGAAGTCTATGCCCAGCTCTTCGACCGCGCGCTTCATGAGGTACGGCCGATCCATGCCGATGTGGTGGACGGCGAGACCTACAAAGAGTATCTCGATGAGCATCCCGTCTACTTCTTCGGCAACGGTGCGCTGAAATGCAAGGATGCCATCAATCATCCCAACGCACACTTCATCGAAGGCATTGAGCCGATCGCCAAGAACATGCTGCCACTGGCAGAAAAGCGCATGGCTCAGGAGCAGTTTGAGGATGTTGCCTATTTCGTGCCGTTCTATCTCAAGAACTTTGTGGCTAAGTTGCCACGTAAACTCCTGTAAGCAGATCTCTTACTACTCCACACAAATAAATGGCGAAAGCCACACGTTACCACACATGAATATTAAAGGATTAGATTATAACACTCAGCGCGAGAAACTCGTCCTGCCGGAATATGGCCGTGAAGTGCAGAATATGGCAGACTACGCCGTAGGACTGAAGAGCAAGGCCGAGCGGTTGCGCTGTGCATATACAATCGTCGCAACGATGGAGCGGATGTTCCCGCAGGTGCGCGAGAGCGCTGACTATAAGCAGAAACTGTGGGACCATCTGGCACTGATGACCGATTTCAAGCTGGATATCGACTGGCCATACGATGTCAGTGAGGCCAACGTGATCCTTGACAAGCCCAAGCCGGTACCTTATCCGATGTCGCGTATTCCCGTGCGTCACTATGGCTCGATGGTCTTCGAACTCTTTGATCAGCTGAAGACGATGGAGCCCGGACCCGAACGCGACCATCTCGTGGCACTGACAGCCAACCAGATGAAGCGCGACCTCGTGCAGTGGAGCCACGGCTACAGCGACAATGAGAAAGTCGCCGACGACCTGGCGCGCTATACCGACGGAAAGATTCAGCTCGACTTGGATACGTTTAAGTTTGAGAAGATCAGTACGCGCGAGCGCCAGCAGCCCGCTTCTTCCAAAAAACGCAAAAGAAAGTAATAACGACAGCTTATGGCATCATTCATTATCGAAGGCGGCCATGCCCTGAGTGGAACCATCACACCGCAGGGTGCCAAGAACGAGGCTTTGGAGGTGATCTGCGCCACGTTGCTCACAAGCGACGCGGTGAGGATCAGTAATGTGCCCAATATTCTCGATGTCAACAATCTCATCAGACTGCTCAAGGACATCGGGGTGAAGGTGACAGCCAATGCATCGGGCGACTATACGTTTCAGGCCGATGATCTCAATCTCGACTATCTCGACAGCCTGGAGTTTGTGAAGAAGTGCTCGGCTCTGCGCGGCTCTGTGCTGATGTTCGGTCCTTTGCTCGGTCGCTTTGGTAAGGCTACTGTGGCCAAGCCCGGTGGAGACAAGATCGGCCGGCGCCGTCTTGACACTCACTTCCTTGGCTTCAAGAAGCTCGGCGCCAAGCTTGAGCACAGTGAGGATTGCAGCGTCTTTCAGATACGTGCCCAGCATCTCAAGGGCACCTACATGCTTCTCGACGAGGCCAGCGTGACCGGTACGGCCAACATCATCATGGCTGCCGTGCTGGCCAAAGGCACGACGACGATCTACAACGCTGCCTGTGAGCCTTATATCCAGCAACTCTGTCATCTGCTCAACGCCATGGGCGCAAACATCAGTGGCATCGGCAGCAATCTGATCACTATTGTCGGAGTATCCCAACTGCATGGCGCTGAGCATCGTGTGTTGCCCGATATGATCGAGGTAGGCTCGTTTATCGGCATGGCAGCAATGGTTGGCAATGGCATCCGCATCAAGGATGTGTCGTTGCGCAACCTCGGCATCATCCCCGATGCCTTCCGTCGGCTGGGCGTGAAGGTGAAAGAAGAAGGCGATGATCTCGTCATTCCACACCATAGCCACTACGAGGTGCAGTCGTTTATCGACGGTACGATCATGACCTTGGCAGACGCTCCATGGCCGGGACTCACTCCAGACTTGCTGTCTGTGCTTCTCGTTGTTGCTACACAGGCGCGCGGCTCTGTGCTCATCCATCAGAAGATGTTCGAGAGCCGTCTGTTCTTTGTGGATAAGCTCATCGACATGGGCGCACAGATCATTCTCTGTGATCCGCACCGTGCCGTGGTCATCGGACAGGACCATCGCATCCGTTTGCGTGCCGGCCGTATGACGAGTCCCGACATCCGGGCTGGTATTGCTCTGCTGATCGCGGCCATGAGTGCTAATGGCACCAGCCGCATCGATAACATTCAGCAGATCGACCGCGGTTATGAGAATATCGACATACGACTCAATGAGTTGGGTGCGCATATCGAGCGAGTGGACGATTAACACAATGACAGCAAGACCATGATACGACGCGAGGATGTTTTCAAGATCGGACGCATGGGCAAACCCCATGGCGTGAAAGGCGAGGTGAGCATGCAGTGCGACGACGATGTCTTTGACCGTGTCGACGCTGATTATCTTGTGCTCGACGTCGACGGCATCCTTGTGCCGTTCTTTATAGAGGAATATCGCTTCCGGTCTGACGACGTGGTACTGATGAAACTGGAAGATATCGACAGCGAGCAGCAGGCACGTGAACTGACGGGCTGCGACGTGTACTTCCCTCATAGTCTTGCCGACAATGGCGAGTCGACAGAAGTGTCGTGGCAGCAGCTACAGGGATTTGCGGTTCTTGACCACCAACACGACGACCGTGTAGTAGGCCGCGTGGCAGGCGTCGATGTCTCTACGGTCAACACGTTGTTGGAAGTAGAACGGGAAGACGGCAGCGAGGTGCTCATTCCTGCTTCGGAAGAACTGGTCGTCGACGTAGATATTGCAGGCCGTCAGATCGTCTTGGACATTCCCGACGGACTGCTCGATTTGTAGTTGTTGTCGCTAAGGCTGCAATGGCTACACCTTATTATATATATAGCACTTAAAGATAGAAATGACAAAATACGTAACTCTTCACGATGATCAGCAGCCGCGCAAGCAGTCGATTTGCATACTCGGTTCTACGGGCAGCATCGGCACACAGGCTCTTGACGTCATCGCCCAGCACCCCGACCGCTATGAGGTCTATTGCCTCACGGCGAACAACAGTGTGGAGAAGCTGGCCGCACAAGCCCGGCAGTTTAATCCTGCCGCTGTGGTCATCGCCAATGAGCATCACTACGAGGATTTGCAAGCCGCTCTTTCTGACCGTCCCGACATCAAAGTCTATGCGGGGAAGAAAGCTTTGGAAGAAATCGTTACAGCCGGACCGATCGATACTGTGTTGGCTTCTATGGTGGGCTTTGCGGGACTGGTACCCACGATCAACGCCATCAAGGCCGGCAAAAAGATTTGCCTGGCCAACAAAGAGACGCTTGTCGTCGCCGGTGAGCTTATCCTTAGCTTAGTGGCAAAATACCATGTCAGCCTCTTGCCGGTCGACTCTGAGCATAGTGCCATCTTCCAGTGCCTGGTAGGAGAGGACAGAAACGAGGTGGACAAGATCTTGCTCACTTGCAGCGGTGGCCCCTTCCGTCTCTACACGCATGAGCAGTTGGAGCATGTCACCGCTGCCGACGCCCTCAAGCATCCCACGTGGGACATGGGCGCAAAGATCACCATTGACTCGGCATCACTGATGAACAAGGGCTTTGAGGTGATGGAGGCAAAGTGGCTCTTCGGCGTTCCTGCCGACAAGATACAAGTGCTGATCCATCCGCAGAGCATCGTGCACAGCGGTGTGCAGTTCATGGACGGCGCCGTGAAAGCTCAGTTGGGTGTTCCTGACATGAGGCTGCCCATCCAGTATGCATTCTCCTTCCCCGAGCGTCTGCCTCTCAATGGTGATCGTCTCGATCTGTTCAAGGCACAGAAGCTGGAGTTCTTTGAGCCCGATACAAAGAAGTTTGAGTGTCTGGCACTTGCGTATGAGGCAATCCGCCAGGGCGGCAACATGCCGTGCATCCTCAATGCTGCCAACGAGGTGGCCAACGCTGCGTTCCGACAAGGTCGCTGCTCGTTCCTCGGTATGGCCGACGTCATCCGCAAGACCATGGAGCAGACAACGTTTGACAAAAACCCTGATCTCGACACTTACCTGCAAACAGATAAGGAGGCAAGGGAGATTGCAAGACATTTTTTGGAGGGCGCTCTGTAGAATAGAATGGACCGCTGCACAAGGGCGGCAAACCGAACGGATAACTCGGTGCTGACAAGCAGAGGCAAGCATGGAAACAGACCGAGACGCGGCAGGCTATTTGCGGGCGCAAAGCCGCGGCAAGTAATTCGCAATTAGTAATTTATTAGATATAAATGGAAATCTTTCTGATTAAGCTTCTCCAGTTTATTCTGTCCATCTCGTTGTTGGTATTGCTTCACGAGGGCGGACATGCACTGGCATCTAAGCTCTTTGGAGTCAGAGTGGAGAAGTTCTTTATTTTCTTCGACGTCTCCATTGGCAAGTGGAGCGGCAAACTCTTTAGTTTCAAACCCAAGAACAGCGAGACGGAGTACGGCATGGGCTGGCTGCCGCTCGGCGGCTATTGCAAGATCGCAGGCATGATCGACGAGAGCATGGACACCGAACAGATGAAGCGTGACCCGCAGCCGTGGGAGTTCCGCACCAAACCGGCGTGGCAACGGCTCATCATCATGGTGGCTGGCGTGACGGTGAACTTTGTGCTGGCACTTTTTATCTACTCCATGATCATGTTCCACTGGGGCGAAAGCTACGTGCGTGTGGCAGACATGAGTCAGGGCATGAAATTCAACACAGAGGCCAAACAGCTGGGCTTCCGCGACCACGACATCCTGGTGGGTACCGACAAGCGTCCGTTCAAAGACTTCAATGTTGATGTCTATCGCGACCTTTCCGAAGCTCACTATGCCGACATCATCCGTGACGGCAAGAAGATGCGTATCGCTCTGCCAGGCCATATCAATCTGTTGGGCATGCTGAAGTCCACGCCTCGTTTCGTGACTCCGTTCACTCCAGCTGTTGTTGATACTGTGCTGCAACGCCTGCCTGTGGCGGAGGGCAGCAAAGACTCTATAGAGACACCGGCTTGGAAGATTGGTCTGAAGAAGGGCGACAAGATATTGGCGTTGAATGGTAAGGCTGTTGACTCCTACAATGAGTTTACCGATGAGATCAGCCGTATCAACGATCAACTCACGGCAGCAAAGAGTGCTGCTGACAGCCTGCGTCTTCGCAAGGTGACGCTTGTGGTGAGCCGCGCCGCAAATGGTAAGCAGGACACGCTCGCCACGACACTCACTACAGACTTGAAGGTTGGCTTTGCCGTGGCAAGCATTTATCAGCTCTACGAAAAGGAGATGACGCATAAGAGCTACAGCTTTCTGGAGAGCTTCCCCGCCGGATGCAAGTATGGCTGGGATGTGTTGGCCGGTTATGTCAGCGACATGCAGTATGTCTTCACGGCTGACGGCGCGAAGAGCTTGGGCGGTTTTGGCTCCATCGGCAGCCTCTTCCCCAGTCAGTGGGATTGGTTTATGTTCTGGAAGATGACCGCTTTCCTGAGCATCATCCTTGCTTTCATGAACATTCTGCCTATCCCTGCCCTCGACGGTGGCCACGTGCTCTTCCTGCTCTACGAGATCATTGCACGTCGCAAGCCTTCGGATAAGTTCATGATCTATGCCGAGTACACCGGCATCACCATTCTGGTTATCCTCATGGTGGTGGCCAATCTCAACGACATCCTGCGCTGGATAGGCGTCATGCAATAAGATGATTATCCATAGTAAAACCATAAAGGGGCGGCTCCATCACGGAGCCGCCCCTTTTACATAACATTATCGTATTCTTAATTAAAGAGAGATATTAATCCGTTGTGAGGATAACTCATGAGACGAGGATCAGTCGTTGCTTATGACGACGGTCTTTCCTGAATAGTTTGTCGCGACGATGTTTCCCGCAGCGTCCATGACGAGTTTGCCTTTCAGACCAGTGAAGACGATGTTTCCCGCTCCGTCAATGATGAGTACTTGACCGTTGCGATATCTTTTCATGAAGTTTTTCTCTTTGTCATAGACAATCGTCTGAACGGCTCTTGCATCGTTCTTTTCGGATTGTTCAGCAGTCTGCCACTCCTGTTGAAGCATGGATGCGATATCTTTGTAGCCTTTTTTATTGAGTCGTCGTATCACCGAGTTGATGATAGAGTCGATTTGCTCATTGGAGAGCGTGCCGTCTGTCACTATGTGTTTCTTTACCGCCTTACCGACAGACTGATAATCTGACATTGATGGCAAGGAAGTAGTGACGTTGGTTACAGTCACGCTGCCGGGTCTTTGTCCGTACACCTTTGTCAGCTTTCCGGTTATCTTGCCTCTCTTAGCCTCGTTCCATTCCAATGCATAGGCATAGCGTCGGTTGGAATTGTTCTTATCGGCAAAGCATTCCAGCACAAAGTGGTCATAGCCTTTCCCTATGTTTATGCCGCCCACATTGTATGTAGTGGCCAATGATTCTCCATCGCCTTTGAACACGCTGTAGGCTTTGGCAGCATCTTGGTCGAAGGCTTTGATGGCATTCTGCACGATGAGAGAGTTTCTTTTCACAGTAAACCCATAGGTCTCCCGCGACGATCGCAGATCCAGAGTCTTAGGATCTTTCTCGGTCTCATTGGTTGTCGCTACTCCGTCTTGGCGCATAATGACATCCTTCATCTTTTCTATTCTTTCCTGAGCCTGCCCAAAGAGAGGTGTCATAGCTAACAGACAGGCTGCGATACAATGAATTGTTCTCATAGTTCAATGATGTTATAGGGTGAATAATGTTGCTGTTTATCTTCACTGTCGATCAGTCGTTTGGCTTGTGCAACTTCCTCGTGAGCCTGTGCGATCATCGCCTTAGTCTCGAGCAAATTGGCCATCAGCAGCGAATGATCAGCTTTGGCGCTGTCATTTATTATTTGCCACTGGTCGATGTCGTGTTGTGCTTGAGCGAGTAGAAGGCTATCTTGATGATCAATCGATGTTGCTTCTTCGGGAATGGTTGTCATCTTTGTCGAGCTATGTGTAGCTGCAAGCACATGGGGGGTAGACTTCTGATCAGAAGTAACCGGTGTGACGGCAGGTCGCTCATTTTCCTTAGATTCAGTCCTTAGGGCAGCATGTTCCTTCAGAGAAGAACGTATTAGGTGCCCGCTGGCATTGTCTGTCGTAATCGTGAGGCTTTGACTACTGTGTTGCTTCGGCCATATTCCCCATATCAGTCCTCCTGCCAAACAGGCGGCAGCGAGCCAAGGTAGGGTCAGACGTATCATTTTGGAACGCTTGGGTGGTATTGAGGTAGAAGCTGTTTCTGCATTGTTGATACCATTGTCGTCTTGCAGGTACTCCCCCTTCATGCCATTGTCAAACCAAGCAAACATCTCGCGGTAGTCCTCCCACTCCGGTGGAACGGATTGTGTGCGGAAATATTCGCCGAGCAGACGTTCCTCTTCCAGCGATGTAAGCCCGTCGAGATATTTGTCGAGCAACGACTGTATGTATGCTTTTGTATATGCCTTCATGATTGTTTCCTCCTTTTTCTTATCTCCTCCAACAAGCGTCGGCGCGCTCTGGAAAGTAGTGTGGCCACTGACCGCTCTTCTATACCCAGACGTTGGGCGATGGCTTGGTTGTCGAGTCCCTCCACCTGCCGTAAGTGCAGTACCGTGTACTCTGTACTTGGCAAATCTGCCAGCTGCTTCCGCAACCATTCGTCTGTCTCTTGCTCTTCTAAATGTGTGTCGGCTTGACAGTGGCTGTCTGATGACTCTGTCGGAATCTCATCTTGGGGAGCTCGTCGCTTTTCGCGTCGTAGCCAGTCGATGGTTAAGTTGTGGGCGATGCAGACCGCCAAGGCTTCAGCTTTTTGTCTTGTGTCGATCTTGGGGCAGACTTGCCAAAGTCGGATCATCGTCTCTTGCGCGATATCCTCAGCCTCCTCCGCTGGGGCCCCATAGCGGCGGCTACTCTCTACGGCTTTTTGTCGTAGTGTAGTGGCTTGGGATATGTATGCTTGACTGTCCATCTCTTTGTTGCTTTACACTTCTATAACGCTTCTATCCCTCTATTTTCAACAGAGAGATTGTCGTTTTTAACAATGTTTTATATACAGTCAGTAGTGTTGATATAAGAAAAAGAATCCGTACATACCGATTAAAAGTATGCACGGATTCTTTAGAAGATTGTTATTGCTTATTGATTTTACATTATCACTTCCACCTGGTGCTCACCCTCAGACCATGGGACGAGGTTGCCGGTGACAGCCTTTCCGTCGAGCGAAATATGCTTCACGCCCTTCTGATGTCCGTCGGGATTGACCACATGAATATGGTAGAGAGCACCACGGAAACGGCGTTTCACCGTGTATTCCTTTGCCGTCGAAGGCAAGCAGGGATCGATGCGGAGGCCCTCATAATCGGGTTGGATACCGAGAATGAACTCACTCACGGTGTACCACATCCAGGCCGCCGTGCCCGTAAGCCAACTGTTTTTACCCTCACCGGGGCGTGCAGCATCCTTACCGGCCACCATCTGACAGTTGACATACGGCTCCACCTTGTGCAGCGTCTGGTATTTCTCCTCCACATAGGAAGGAAGGATCTTGGTATAGTGGCGCCATGCATCATCGCCGCGTCCGGCTACCGTTTCGCCGATGATCACCCACGGGTTGTTGTGACAGAAGATGCCGGCGTTTTCCTTATAGCCTTCGGGATAGGACGAGATCTCGCCCATCTCCACGTGATAGGTGGTGAAGGCAGGGTTGTTGAGCACGATGCCATGCTCACACTCCATGCGTTCCTTCACTGAGTCAAGTGCCATCTCGGGATAGCCTTTCTCCTTGCCGATAGCAGCCATGGTGCACCATCCCTGGCTCTCAATAAAGATCTTACCCTCTTCGTTCTCGTCGGAGCCAATCTTATGACCGAAGTAGTCGTAGGCGCGCAAGTACCATTTTCCGTCCCATCCATGTTTCTCCACAGCCTCTACCATGTCGTCTACAGCCTTCTGTGCGCGGTCGGCTTCGTTGTTGTGACCGAGATGACGGCAGAGAGAGACGTAATCTCGACCCGTGACAACGAAGAGTCCGGCGATCATCAAGCTCTCAGCCTTAGAGCCTTCGCTCTTGTTCTCCGTCGTTTGGAAGCTCTCGTCGGGGTTCCATGAGAAGCAGTTGAGGTTGAGACAGTCGTTCCAGTCGGCGCGTCCGATGAGTGGCAGACGGTGAGGACCGAGGTTATTGATGACATGATTGAACGAAACCTTAAGATGCTCCAAGAGCGAGACCTCAGATCCCGGCACGTTGTCGAAGGGCACAGGCTCGTCGAGAATCGAGAAGTCTCCCGTTTCTTTGATGTAAGCCACAGTACCGAAGATGAGCCAGCAAGGGTCATCATTGAATCCCCCGCCGATGTCGTTGTTGCCGCGCTTGGTGAGCGGCTGGTATTGGTGATAGCATCCGCCGTCGGGGAACTGCGTTGAGGCAATGTCGATAATGCGTTGACGGGCACGCTCTGGAATCTGATGTACGAAGCCCACGAGGTCCTGGTTGGAGTCTCGGAAGCCCATGCCACGGCCGATACCACTCTCGAAGAATGATGCAGAACGACTCATACAGAACGTGACCATGCACTGATACTGGTTCCAGATGTTGACCATCCGGTCGAGCTTGTCGTTGCCGCTGTCGACCACAAAGATGTCGAGCAACTGATCCCAATAGGCTTTCAGCTCAGCAAACGCCTTGTCGACCTGCCTGCGTGTGGCGAAACGGTTCATGAGCGCATGGGCTTTCTCCTTGTTGATGACCTTTTTGCTTTCCCATTTCTTGTCCTGCTCGTTCTCGACATAACCCAGCAGGAAGATGAGGTCACGCTTCTCGCCCGGCTTCAACTCTACCTCGATATAATGGCTGGCGACGGGACTCCATCCGTGTGCGACGCTGTTGCGCGGCTTTCCCTCAACGACCACCTGCGGTGCCGAGTATTCGTTGTATAGTCCCACGAAGCTCTCGCGGTCGGTGTCAAAGCCTTGGATGGGCGTGTTGACATGGTAGAATGCATAGTGGTTGCGGCGCTCGCGGTATTCCGTCTTATGGTAGATGGTCGAAGTCTGCTGCTCTATCTCTACCTCGCCGGTAGAGAAGTTACGCTGGAAGTTCTCCATGTCAGTGGCAGCATTCCACAGGCACCATTCCTCAAAAGAGAAGATCTTGAGATGCTTCACCTCGTTGCTGTTGTTCTCCAGCGAGAGCATTTGCACTTCTGCGGCAGTGTGAAGCGGCACAAAGAAAAGCACGCTGGCCACGACACCGAGCTTGCTGCCCGTGATGCGTGTGTAGTTCATGCCGTGGCGGCATTCATAGCTGTCGAGAGGCGTGCGGCAAGGTTTCCATCCCGGGTTCCACACTGTGTCACCGTCCTTGATATAGAAATAGCGGCCGTTGTTGTCCATCGGCACGTCGTTGTAGCGGTAGCGTGTGATGCGGCGGAACTTCGCGTCCTTGTAGAACGAGTAGCCTCCGGCAGTGTTGGAGATGAGCGAGAAGAAGTCCTCGTTGCCCAGATAGTTGATCCACGGCCACGGTGTCTGCGGATCAGTGATGACATATTCGCGATGCGCGTCGTCGAAATGTCCATAGCGTTTGTTGTCCATGTCTGTCATATATAGTTAGTCTTGTGAATGTGCAAAGTTGAGCTTTATTGATTGCCACGGCTAAATTAGCTAATTTTCTCCATCTTTGCATCATTATTGGGCGGCGTTTCAAAAATATTCACTACATTTGCAAAGATAATACAGATCATAGGATAAAATATAACTAATCATAGAATAATTGCCCATGAAGAACCTACTTTTAGCACTCGGCTTGACTTTCCTGTCCTTGCCCCTTTCGGCACAGAACCTGCAGAAAGGCGACTACGGCTATCTCTATTGTCACATGAGCGACCGGGGAGAGTACACTGCTTATGCCGTGAGCCGCGACGGATACCACTACACCGACATCCTCGGCGGCAATGCTATCTTCGATCCCAAGGAGCATGCCCGCATAGAGGGCGGCACACGCGACGCTTACATCACCCGAGCCTACAACGGCAAAGGCTATCTCATGGTCACTACCGACATGTGTGTGGCCAAGAGTCATAAGTGGGACAACTATGGCATCGACCTGCTCAAAAGCAAGGATCTCATCCACTGGACGTCCGTGACCTTTGACTTCCGCAAGGGTATGAGTATCTTCTGCGACGGCGCTACGGCTCCCTCACCGTATAAAGACTGGTCCACCATCAACCGCGTGTGGGCACCACAGATCTTTTGGGACCCTAACTATGTGTGGCCCAACGGCGACAAGGGCGGCTATATGGTCTATTATTCCATGCTCAACCGTCCTGAGGAAAAGTACGATCGCATGTACTACAGCTATGCCGACAAAGACTTCCGGCGCATCACCACACCGCATCTGCTTTTTGACTGGGGTTATGCCACCATCGACTGCGACATCAATCTGCTCAGCGATGGCAAGTACCACATGCTCATCAAGAAGGAAGGCGGCAAGCCCGGCATCTATACAGCAACGTCAGATCATCTCACCTATGGCTGGGGCGAACCCGTTGACAACGACTACGTGAGCTTTGAAGGCCGCAAGAACTGCGAGGGCTCTTCGGCGTTCCAACTTATCGGCGACAGCACGTGGCGCGTGGCCTACATCCAATACAGCGACCAGCCCAAGCACTATCGTATCTGCAAGGTCGACAGCCATCTGCGCAACTTCCACGATCCTGTCGACATCGAGGGCGTCACTGCTCCCCAGCATGGCTCGTTCATGCGCATCACCAAAAAGGAATACGACAGGCTGATGAAGCTCAATAAGAAGAAATAGATCAAGAGCCCTCTCCCTAACCCTCCCCCAAGGGGGAGGGAATGAGCCCACCCTTGTTTCCCCCAAGAGGGAGGAGGGAAAAGTGATTAGAAGGGAGAAGAAGAAGCGGAAAGGGAGAAGAAAAATCTGAAAAGGAGGAGAGCAGACATTTATTTATTCATTATTATTTATACACTATACATTATACATTAATTTATACATTATTCTTTATACACTATACATTATACATTACAATGACGAAAGAAGAATTGATGCATGAAGCCATCGCGCTGAGCATAGACAGCATACAGCATGGCGGCGGACCCTTTGGTGCCGTCATCGCACGTGACGGAGAGATCATCGCCGAGGCCAGCAACAGTGTGACCAAAGACCATGACCCGACGGCTCATGCCGAGGTCAACGCCATCCGCATCGCGTGCAGTAAGCTTCAGACCTTTGATCTCCAAGGCTGTGAGATCTATTGTTCGTGCGAGCCCTGTCCGATGTGTCTTGGTGCCATCTACTGGGCTCATCTCGACAAGATCTATTACGCCAACACGCGTAAGGACGCTGCTGACATTGGCTTCGACGACGATTTCATCTATCACGAGATCGCGCTGCGTCCCGAAGACCGCGATAAAGCTATGGAGCGTCTGTTGCCGCAGGAAGCGATCAAGGCGTTTGAGCTGTGGCGGAACAGCAAGGATAAAGTCGAATATTAACTGGTTCGGTGGAAATTATTGGCCGATTCGTTAAAAACTCTCAATAATTCTGATGATCAGTAGCCATGTTACCAGTGAAAGCGTATTGAAGATAGAACATTTAGAAAATATTCATCGTATTAGGAAACTACAAATGAAAAAAGCAATGACACTGGCCTTGCTGCTGGTCTTTACCCTGCTGGCCAACGCACAAATGCTCAACCCCGTGAAGTTCTCTTCCCATTTGAAGACCAACGGATCGGCTGAGGCTGAGATTGTGTTCTCCGGAAGAATCGAGAGCGGATGGCACGTTTATTCCACCGGACTCGGTGCTGACGGTCCTATCTCCGCCACTTTTAATGTCAACAAGCTCGACGGCGTGCAGCTTGTCGGCAAGTTGAAGGCTGTGGGACACGAGATTTCCTCTTTCGACAAGCTCTTCGACATGAAGCTGCGCTATTTCGAGAATAGTGTGCAGTTTGTGCAGAAGATCAAGTTCACCAAGCCTACTTACACGATCGACGCTTATCTGACCTATGGTGCCTGCAACGACCAGAACTGCCTGCCGCCCACTGATGTAAACATTAAGCAGTCGGGCAAGAGTCCTGCCGTCGACGCTGCTGCCGCGAAGACTGCCGCCGCTTCAGCCACAGCCGCCGGTGCTCAGACCGGTGCCCCCATGTCTGCTCAGGAGCAGACTTTGATGCTCAAGGCTCAGGAAGGCGATCCCGAGGCTGCCGCAGCCTTGGAGCAACTCAGAGCTGACTCGCTTGCCAAGCTGCAAGCCGACTCTGCCGCACAGGCTGCTGCCGCTGCCAGTGCCTCTCTCTCCAGTGCTGACAAGGACATGCTCTGGCGTCCGGTGATCAAGCAACTCCAGCAGTTCGGTGGTACGGGCGACATTGCCAACCACTCCTTATTATATATCTTCCTCATGGGACTCGTGGGCGGACTGCTCGCCCTCGTCATGCCCTGCATCTGGCCCATCATCCCGATGACGGTCAGCTTCTTCCTGAAACGTTCCAAAGACGACAAGAAGAAAGGTATTCGCGACGCCGTCACTTACGGCATCTCCATTGTGGTCATCTATCTCGCCCTCGGTATTGGCGTGACAGCGATCTTCGGTCCCAACACGCTCAACGCGCTTTCGACCAATGCCGTCTTCAATATCTTCCTGTTCCTCTTGCTGGTGATCTTTGCCGTAAGCTTCTTTGGCTGGTTCGAGATCAAGCTGCCGGACAGCTGGGCCAACAGCGTTGACTCCAAAGCCAGCAAGACGACGGGGCTGCTCTCTATCTTCCTCATGGCGTTCACCCTTGTGCTCGTCAGCTTCTCCTGCACGGCACCGATCATCGGTCTGCTGCTGGTAGAGACCGTGACATCGGGCAACTGGGTTGGTCCCGCTGTGGGCATGTTTGGCTTCGCCTTGGCTTTGGCCATCCCGTTCTCGCTCTTTGCCATGTTCCCGACACTGATGAAGAAGAGTCCGAAGAGCGGTTCTTGGATGAATCAGATCAAGGTGGTGCTCGGCTTCGTCGAGCTTGCCTTCTCGCTGAAGTTCCTCAGCGTGGCGGATCTGGCCTATGGCTGGCACATCCTCGACCGTGAGGTGTTCCTCTCCCTTTGGATTGTCATCTTCCTGGCTTTGGGCTGCTATCTGGTCGGCTGGCTGAAATTTCGCAGCGACGAGATCGGTGGCGAGCTCAACCGTCCCATGCCTGTCCCTGCCGTGATGCTTGGCTTGTGCTCCATCGCCTTCGCCATCTACATGCTGCCGGGCCTGTGGGGTGCTCCTTGCAAGGCGGTCTCGGCTTTCGCTCCTCCTATGAACACACAGGACTTCAACCTTAACACGAAGACCGTCGAGGCTAAATACAAGAACTATGAGGAAGGTATGGCGGCTGCCAAAGCCTTGGGCAAGCCAGTGATGCTCGACTTCACAGGCTATGGCTGCGTCAACTGCCGTAAGATGGAGGCCTCGGTCTGGACAGATCCCCAAGTGGCTGACAAGCTCGAGAAAGACTATGTGCTCATCTCGCTCTATGTCGACGACAAGACGCCATTGCCAAAGCCTATCGAGGTCAACGACAACGGACAGCATCGTACGCTGCGCACCGTCGGCGACAAGTGGAGCTATCTCCAAAGCCATAAGTTCGGTGCTAACGCCCAGCCTTTCTATGTCACGGTCGACAACGAAGGCAATCCGCTCAGTGGCTCGTTCAGCTATAAAGAGGATGTGCCCGCTTATCTCGACTTCCTGCAGAAGGGCCTTGACAACTACAAAGCAGGAAAATAAACCTGTGGCCCTTCGGGGCTACAGTTTTCTTCAGCAAATTGATCCCTGTCTACTATGAATAACAACAGCGAACTCAATCATTCCATTATCTCTCTCATAAAAAAAGAGGTTGTCCCCGCCATTGGCTGTACAGAGCCAATGGCCGTGGCCCTCTGTACCGCAAGGGCCACGGAGGACTTGGGCAAGCGTCCGTCTCATATCTCGGTGCTGCTGAGTGCCAACATGTTGAAAAACGCGATGGGGGTAGGCATTCCCGGTACGGGCATGATCGGACTGCCCATTGCCATTGCACTCGGTGCGCTCTGCGGAAAAAGCAAATACCAGTTGGAGGTGCTGCGCGACCTGACGCCGGACATTCTGGAAGAGGGAAAGAAATATATCGAGGGCGATCATATCGACATCAAACTCAAAGAGAACATCACGGAGAAACTCTATATCGAGGTGACCTGCGAGGCTGACGGCAACAAGGCTACGGCGATCATTGCCGGTGGCCACACCAATTTTGTCTATGAGGAAGCCTGCGGCAAGGTGCTTCTGGACAAGCGGGCTTGTCTTGGCGGCAGTGCCGAGGAGGATGACGTGCAGCTGACCTTGCGGATGGTGTGGGACTTTGCCACCACGGCACCGCTCGACGATATTCGTTTCATCCTGCAAACGCGCGACTACAATATCCGTGCGGCCGAGGAGAGCAAAAAGGGCAACTACGGCCACTGCCTGGGTAAGACGATCGACCGGCCTTTGAGTCATGGCATCTTCGGCAAGACGATCTTCTCGCATATCATCTCCGAGACGGCTCTGGCCTGCGACGCCCGTATGGGTGGCGCCATGATTCCCGTGATGTCCAACTCCGGTTCGGGCAACCAGGGCATCTGCGCTACCAATCCCGTCGCCGTGTATGCCGAGGAGAACGAAAATACCGAGGAGGAACTCATCCGTGCGCTGACGCTCTCGCATCTCACGGCCATCTACATCAAGCAGAGCCTTGGCAAGCTCAGTGCGCTCTGTGGTTGTGTGGTGGCAAGCATCGGTTCGAGCTGTGGCATCGTCTACCTGATGGGTGGTGACTTCACGCGTGTCTGCCATGCGGTGAAGAACATGATCGCCAACCTCACGGGCATGATCTGCGACGGTGCGAAGCCGAGTTGCTCGATCAAGATCTGTTCCGGTGTGTCCTCAGCTCTGCTCTCTGCTTTGCTGAGCATGGAGGGCGAGCATGTCACCGCCGCCGAGGGCATCATCGACGAGGACGTGGACAAGAGCATCCACAACCTCACCAGCATCGGCAAAGAAGCCATGTGCTCCACAGACGACATGGTGCTCAACATCATGACGCACAAAGGAGGGTGCTAAGCAGTCTTTCCAGTACAATATAAAAAAAGGCTCACTCGAGCTAACAGACGCTGATGTCTGTTGCCCGAGTGAGCCTTTTTTATTTTCTATTCATTTCTACTCTACCACCTTCCTGAGCTCTTCCGGCAGTTGCAGGCTGTCGCAATGGACATGGTCCAGCAGTTCCTGACCTTGCTTGGTGAGGTGGAAGCGCATGCTGCGGCCGTCCTCCTTGCAGATGCGGCGACGGATGCTGCCGCTCTTCTCCAGTGAGGCGATGACCTTCGAGGCGTTGGAGCGGGTGAGCCCCATCTCGTCGGCAATCTCGCCGGCCGATAGATTTTCTTTCTCCGAGAGCAGGCAGAGGAGCATCATCGCGTTGATATTCACGCCCAATGATGCCTCCACCTGCGTCTCAAAAGCCGTGATGGCCTTGTAGATCTTCCGGAGTCTACAGATACATTCGGTTTCCATTGTGCGCAAGGATTACTCGGGAAGGAGGATCTCCTTGATGGCCTCGTCGAACTGCGCACGGTTCATGGCGCCCACCTGTACCTGTGGATTGCCCTGCTTTGGGATGAAGAATATTGTCGGGATGGAGCGGATGCCAAATGTGGCAGCGAGCTCCTGCTGCTGGTCCACGTCCACCTTATATACATCGATCTTTCCGGCGTATGTCTTGGCGATGTCTGCCACAATTGGCGCTGTAGCCTTGCAGGGACCGCACCAGGTGGCATAAAAATCGATGATCACCGGTTTGTCACCTTCAAACACCCACTCCTTGGGATGCACGTCGTAGTTCATCACCTTCTCCTTGAACTCCTGTGTTGTTAACTCCTTTACTTCCATATTCTTTTTCTCCTTTTTCTTTGTTGCTGTTTGCTCTTGCGCGTAGGCGTTGCTACGCTTCTGACCATCGGGGTGTGTGGTTTTGCCCGTGCACGAAATGCTGAGGGTCATCGGAAGCAAAAATAAGAGCGACAGCAGGGTTGAACTTTTACTCATATATATACTTTCCGTTGGAAAACAGTGCAAAGGTAATGCTTGTTTTCCAAAGTAACAAATTTCCAAAGGAAAATAATAGTTTTCTAACGTATATTAACCTATTGCGCGCATTATAGTTTGCCGTGGTCTGTATTTAAAGTCTCCTTGCTGTTAATACTATCTTTTGTCCGCGAAACTGACATTTTTCCGCGCTCGTAGAGACGTTTTTCAGAAACGAGAGGCACATTGGACTGAATTTTGCGAATTTCAGCACTATTTTATAAACTACTGATACATAACAAGTTATAGAAAATATTGTATTTTGATAAAATAAAAACGGTTGTTTGATGAAAAATTCTCTAGAGAATTTTTCATCAAACAACTGTTTTCTCATGGTCATCTCAGTTGTTTTACCTTGTCATCTCAGTGTTTTGATGCTGTCAAACCACTGCTTTCTCCCTCTCATCAGGCTGTTTTCATCATTTCACGCCTCAAAACTGAGTTAGAGAAGCCGATTTTCTGTTTTTGTCTTCTCTAGATTGTGAGTTCGGGATGAAGTGTTTTTGTCAGTATTATTCTGTATGCCGGGAATCCTCCCGGCATGTATATATGGTTCTACACAAAGAACATGATGATCATCTGCGCGATGACGACTCGGATGAACATGCCCAAGGGATAGACTGAAGCGTAGGAGATGCTTGCCGTGTCGCCTTTGAGGGTGTCGTTGGCATAGCCCAGTGCCATCGGGTTGGCCATGCTGCCGCAGAGGATGCCGCAGATGGTTCCGAAGTCGTAGCGATGGGCTTTGAGAGCGATGACGCCAATGATAAGGACAGGCACGAGCGTGATGAGGAAGCCAATGCCCACCCAGACGAGGCCCTCAGGTTTGATGACTGTGGAGAGGAAGTCCTTGCCGGCATCGAGTCCCAGACAGGCCAAGTAGATGCTTAGTCCCAGTTTGCGGAGCATGAGACTGGCCGAGCGTGTCGTATAAGAGATGAGGTGGAGACGGGGACCAAGGGCTCCGACGATGATGCCCATGATGATCGGACCACCGGCAATGCCCAGGCGGATCGGTGACTCCATGCCTGGCAGACTGAGTGGAATGGAGCCGAGGATGAGACCGAGCACGATGCCGAGGAAGATGCTGCCGATGTTTGGCTCCTCCAAAGTCTTGACCGAGTTGCCAAAGAAATGCTCAGCATTGTCGAGGTTCTCGTGCTTGCCCACGATAGTGATGCGGTCGCCGTATTCCAGTCGAAGGTCGTCGCTGGCCAACAGCTTGATGTCGCCACGGATCACGCGGCTGACGTTGACACCATAAGCCTGCCGCATGTGCAGTGCGCCGAGATGCTTGCCGTTGAGCGAGGGACGTGTGATGACGCATACGCGGCTCTCTACGTTGGCGTCGATGGCGTTCCAGTCGATGTCTTCCTTGTTCCAGTCCTGATCGTTTTCTTTCTTTCCGAAGAGCAGCGTCATGGCCTGCTCATCCTCTTTGTTGGTGACGACGAGCAGTTTGTCGTTGACGTGCAGTTCTGTCGTCGCTACCGGTACAAGCACCTGCTTGCCGCGCCAGATGCGTGAGATAATGAACTTCACATGAGTCATCAGAGCAATCTGCTGGATGGTGCGGCCGATGATTGCCGGGTTGATGGCGGTGAACTGTGCGATATAGGTATGGTTATCGTCGCTGAGCTTCTTGACTTCGAGATCAGCCGGTTTCACAAAGAACTTGCGGATCAGGACCATGGCGATGATCACGCCGACCACGCCGAGCGGGTAAGTGACAGCCGTGGCCAGTGCCGTGTCGCTGCTGGGCAGTCCGGCGTGAGCCAGTGCCTGCGTGGCGGCACCGAGGGCAGGTGTGTTGGTCGTAGCACCGCAGAGCAGACCTGTCATCACCGGTATGCTGATGCCTGTCAACGGCGAGAGTGCCAGCGCAAAGGCGGTGCCCAGGACGATGACGGCCAGACTCCACACGTTGAGCATCATGCCCTCGTGGCGAAGCGAGCCGAAGAAGTTGGGGCCCACATGCAGTCCCAGACAATAGACAAACATCGACAGACCGAAGGTCTCGGCATAGTCGAGCGTCACCTTGTCGACAGACATGCCGATGTTGCCGGCTACGATACCCACGAAAAACACGAAGGCGATGCCCAGCGAGATGCCCATGACACGTATCTTGCCTAAAGCCAGACCGGCAGCGATGATCACAGAGATGATGACAACGGTCTGTATCGAAGAATGAACAGTAAAGAGGGAAGTTAACCAGTCCATGTTATTTACAACATTGTATACTTGTAGTCTTCTTGCATTTCACAACAGCGGAGATTACTCATCCAGTACGTTGAGATAGTTTTCCAAGGGTATGCCACGGTTCTTGTCGGCATTGTTCTTGTTGAGATCGATGAGGCGGTAGACAGCGTCCATGGCGATGCGGGTGGCAAGGCGCAGTGCTTTGCCGTTGAGCAGGTTGCCGATGAGCACAGCCGAGAAGATGTCGCCTGTGCCGGGGAAGTGCACCGGTATCTCGGTGTAGGGCAGCAGGAAGTATTCTTTCAGCTTGTCGTTGTATCCTGCCACGCAGTGCTGGCCCTCAACGGGAATGGAGGTGATGAGCACCGATTTGGCGCCTGTGGCGTGCAGCTTGTCGAGCAGCGTGCGTGCCTCTTGCTTGCTGACGCCTTCGGCATGGTACTCGCTGCCCGTGAGATAGCAGGCCTCGGTGTGGTTGGGAAAGATCAGGTCAGCCACAGCGATCATCTCCAGCATGCTCTGGATAGTGGCCGGTGTCACGCCATTGTACAGTTTCCCTTCATCGCCCATGATGGGATCTACGAATATCGTCGTGCCGTGGGCAGCCTCCTGCTTGCAGTATGCCGAGACGATCTCGGCCTGACGCTCGGAAGCGATGAAGCCCGTGGCGATGGCATCGAAGCTAAAGCCCAGCTCCTTCCAGACGGGGAAGACACCTTGGATATAGTCGGTGGTATCGAGAATATTGAACTTGCCATAGTCCAGCGTGTTGCTGACTAAAGCGGTAGGCAGGTTATAGGTGGGGAGCCCCATGTAAGAGAGGATGGGAAGCATGGCTGCCGTAGCCACCTTGCCGTAGCCTGCCATGTCGTTGATCAGAAGTATCTGTTTCTTGTTCATATCTTCGATGAAATACAGTGCAAAGGTAGTAAAAACTATAAAGATAGGAAAGTAAAAGCCACGAAAAGTTCTGTGATTCCGATAAATGACGAGGCTTGTCGCTTGAAGGCGGAGAGGCGAGGATAGGAAAAGGAGTTGTGAGAATGTGAACGAACACAATGGACACGATGATTAAAATACACAAAAAGAGTGTAAAACGTTTTGCGGTCTCGAAGATTAATCGTAATTTCGTACAAGAATTTAAATCTCATACCCTAAGAAACATGACGACAAGAAGTGACAACGACTACTGTTTGATATTGGCGGGCGGTAAGGGACAGCGTTTATGGCCTTACAGCCGAGAGTCTTATCCCAAACAGTTCATTGACTTTTTTGGTACCGGACGCACACAGTTGCAGCAGACCTATGACCGCATGGCCAGGCTGGTGGCTCCCGGCCATATCTTTGTCAGTACAAACATCGACTACGTCGACTTGGTGCGCAAGCAGTTGCCAGAGGTGGCGCGCGACCATATCCTTGCAGAACCCGTGCAGCGCAATACGGCACCGAGCCTGGCTTGGGCTGCTTATCGCATTGCGCGCGAGGATGCCAAAGCCAATATAGTCACGGTGCCTTCTGATCAGGCTGTGATGGACGAGGCTGCTTTCGAGCGCAATGTCCACGACGGCTTTGCCTTTGTCTCGGCGCACGAGGGCTTTCTGGTCATGGGTGTCAAGCCGACACGGCCGGAACCAGGCTATGGCTATATCCAGTTGGGCGATCCCGTGGAGGAAGGCTTCTACACCGTGAAGTCGTTTACTGAGAAGCCTGAGCGGCAGTTTGCCCAGGTGTTTATGGACAGCGGTGAGTTTTACTGGAATACGGGCGTGTTCTTCGTCAACGTGAAGACGGCGTGGGAAGAACTGACCAAGCAGCTGCCCGTGGTGCTCAGACAGCTCGACAACATCAACTTCTATGCCTCTCCCGACCAGGAGGAGAGCTATATGCTCGAGCATTTCCCCTCTTATCCCAACCTGAGCATTGAATCGGCCACACTGGAGAAGGCTGAGCACGTGCACGTGATGCGCTGTAGCTTTGGCTGGGCCGACCTGGGCACATGGCATAGTATGTATGAGTCACAGCAGAAGACTGGCGACGACAATGTGGTGGTGGGCTCTGACGTGATGATTGAAAACAGTCGTAACAACATCATCAAGTTGCCGAAAGACCGCTTGGGCGTGATCAGCGGTCTCGATGGTTTCATCGTGGCTGAAAAGGACAATGTGCTGCTCATCTGCAAGAAAGAAGACTCTTCTGCCCTCATCCGCAAGTATGTCAATGAGGTGGCGCTGAAGAAGGGCGAGAAATATGTGTAGAATGGAGAACGAGATACAGTTTTTGCTCTACAGTATGCCCGATGAGCAGGGTAAAGTGCAGGTCGTCGTTAAGGATGGCACGCTTTGGTGTAGCCAAAAGGCGATGGCACAGCTGTTCGGAGTGCAAGTCAATACGATCAATTACCATTTAAAGGAGATCTTCAAGAGTCAGGAACTCTCAGAAGATTCAGTTATTCAAAAAATTCGAATAACTGCTGCTGATGGTAAAAACTATTTGACTTCGTTCTATTCTCTTGATGCAATCATCTCCGTTGGCTATCGCGTCAATTCCATCAAGGCTACGAAGTTTCGTCAATGGGCCACGGTGGTGTTGAAGGAATATATTACCAAGGGGTTTGCACTCGATGATGAACGACTCAAACAGGGCACGGCTGTGTTTGGAAAAGACTATTTCCGTGAGCTCTTGGAGCGCGTTCGCTCTATTCGTGCCAGCGAGCGTCGCATTTGGCAACAGATCACAGATATCTATGCAGAGTGCAGCACAGACTATGACAAGAACGCGCCGACTACCCGCGATTTCTATGCGATGATTCAAAACCGCTTCCATTTTGCCATAACAGGTATGACGGCTGCAGAGATCATCTTTACGAACGCTGACCACACGAAAGACCATATGGGATTGACAACATGGAAAAATGCACCCGACGGCAGAGTGTTGAAGTCTGATGTCAGCATAGCAAAGAACTACTTGCAACCTGAACAGATCAGACGTCTGGAGCGTGCTGTCACTGGCTTCTTCGATTATGTCGAGGATCTTATTGAACGGGAGAATACGTTCACGATGGATCAGTTCTCAGCATGCGTCAACAAATTTCTTGAGTTCCGCAACTATCGCATCCTTCCAGATAAAGGCAAGGTGTCTGCGGCGGAAGCCAAGGCAAAAGCGGAGCAGGAATACGACATCTTCAATAAAACGCAAAAGATTGACTCTGATTTTGATAAGGAGATAAGGAAGTTGAAGGGGAAATAAAAGTATAATTTCATGAGCGTTTTCATCACTCTTTATCAATGTCATAAGCATAGTTGTGAAAAAACTCCCCGACTTTTCCCAATGAGAAAAGTCGGGGAGCTTGTTTACCATACGCTTGTGATGGCTTTCTTAGTTGAGCCTTCCCTCCTGCTGTGTGCAAGGGTGAGCTTTTTCCCTCCCTTCAGGGAGGGTTAGGGGGAGAGTCTTCTACTACAGTTTCTTAAACTCCGTGTAGATCTTGTCAGCGATAGCCGCCATCTCCTCGTCGGAGAACTTCACGTGCTTGTGGAAGTCTACGTCGGCCTCGCTGTTGATAGGCATCAGATGGATGTGGGCGTGGTTGACCTCCAGACCGAGCACCACCTCAGCTACTTTCTTACAAGGAAAAGCAGCGCGGATGGCGCGTGCCACCTTCTTGGCAAAGACCTCAAAGTCGGCCAAGTCCTTGTCGTCCATGTCGAAGATATAGTCAATCTCCTTGCGTGGCACCACGAGGGTATGTCCCTTTACCACCGGATTGATGTCGAGAAAAGCATAGAACTTGTCATCCTCGGCGCACTTGTAGCTGGGAATCTCTCCCGCAGCAATCTTACTGAACAATGTAGCCATAGTCTTGTTCTCCTATCTGTTAATGGGTTAATGATGTTGTCTGCCGCCTTGCCGGACTTACTCGCCGATGGAGATCTTGTCGATCTGCAGGCGGATGGTGCCACGCGGAATCTTGATCTCAGCGATGTCGCCCACCTTTTTGTTGAGCAGACCCTGAGCGATCGGCGTGTGGATAGAGATCTTGCCTTTCTTCAGATCAGCCTCACTCTCGCTGACGATCGTGTAGGTCATCTTCTTCTTTGTGGCGAGATTGGTCATCTCCACCTTAGACATGATCTGCACCTCTTCGGTAGAAAGTCGGCTGGTGTCGACGATCTTTGCCTGAGCGATGGTGAGCTTGATGTTGTTGATCTTCGCTTCCAAGTGAGCCTGAGCCTCCTTGGCTGCGTCATATTCTGAGTTTTCGCTCAGGTCGCCCTTGTCAGCGGCCTCGGCGATGGCGGCCGATGCCTTTGGGCGCTCTACTGCTTCGAGTTCGTGAAGCTGGGCCACGAGTTTGTCGTAGCCTTCTTGAGACATGTAAGCCATAATTGTTTCTGTTTAATTGTTTCGTTTCAAAAGGGCAAAAAAGAAAAGAATTCCAACATCGTAGAATGTCGGAATTCCATCTCTCTGTTTGCTCGTTACCTATATGTTTTGCAAAGGTAGGCATTTATTTCCTAACGAGCAACTTTTTTAATGTTTATTTTGCTTTCTATCTAAAGCGACGAAAAAAGCCACAGAGCATTGGACTCTGTGGCTTGAAACTTATGCTTATGGAATGATTAGAGGCTGAACTTGTAGCCCAGAGTGATCTGGAAGACAGAGTTGCGAGTGTCGTCAGCTCCCTTGATGCTGTGCTTGTTGATCTTGGTTACGCCCCAGTTGTAACGGCCGTCGAGCACGAAGTTGTTGTACTCATAGCTCAGACCTACAGGGATAGAGAGATCAAAGGTGTTGACATCCTCAGCATCGTCCTTGTCAATCATGAAGCCGGGCTGTACACCCAATTTCACTGCGAGGCCAGGTACAACATATACGTTGGCCAGCACGGGGATGTTCAAGTAGCTGGGCTTCCAGGAATCGCCAGAAACGGTGTAGCCTGCTACTTTCACGTCCTTTGTCTTGAAGCCCTGACGAGAGTACATCAGACCGGCGCTCAGAGAGAAGATGTCTGTTGCCTGATACTCGCCTTCCAGACCGCCTGCGAAGTCAACGCGTGCCTTGCCATAATCACCGTAGTTAGTGATGTTGGCAATGTTGATACCCACCTTCGGCTGCAGTGTGAAAGAACCAACTGCGTGCTGAGCAAAAGCGCCCACGGAAGACAGCATGACAGCTGCCATGAGAAGTAACTTTTTCATAATACCTAAAATTTAGTTTTGTCTTTTATTTGTTGTTATTATACTTTTTCTATCTTTCTAAATCTAACGACGACGAAGTATTGAAAAAGTAACAGCACTGTGGGTGGAATTAATCTATTTTCACATAATTACTTAAAAAGTCTGTAGGAATGTATTCGCTTTTTTCTTTGAAATATTCCATAAGTCGGTTGAAGAGCGGGGACTGCTGTAGCGTGTCGGGATGACCGGTAAGCAGCAGTTGGCGGCGGGCGCGCGTGAGGGCTACGTTGAGTTTTCTGTCCACGATACGGCCGTTTTCGTCGAAACTGTTGGCCGTGAGGAAGTCGAGCTGATAGCGTTGTTGAATCGTGAACGAATAGATGATGACGTCGCGTTGCGAGCCCTGGTAGCGCTCCACGGTGTCGATGCTGATGCGCTCCAACAGCGGATCATCGAGCTTCTCAAGTTCTTTGCGGATCATGGCGATCTGGTTGCGGTAGGGCACGATGACGCCGAGCGTGGTGTCGGCATCGAAGTCTTGATCATAGAAACGGCGGATGCGCTGCGACAACAGTGCCACGAGACGTGCCTCATAGCTGTTGACTTTGTCTGAGATCTCAGGTTGCCGGCAGTCGGCAGAGGCGAAGAAAAGACAGCGGTGAGCTTTCAGCAATTCGTCCATGCTGTCGAGAGCGGGCGAGGGATAGTTGAGCGATGTCTCTTGCTGATGCGGCAGTGGCACGGGAGAAATATGTTCCTCGGCGTAGAAAGCCTTGCCGGGAAAGTCTGCAATCTCGGGATGCATGCGTCCTTGATGGTGGAGCGTGCCGATGAACTCGGTGCGTCCGGCACGCAACTCTTGGCGGATGAGTCGTTCAAAAAGACTGTTCTTGCAACTTGTCAAGCCGATGGCCTGCAATTCCGGCTCGTTGATGGCAGCACTCCCGTCGTTTTGTTGTACCACGGCAGGCAGTTGCTTATAGTCGCCGATAAGGATAAACTTGTCGATGTCGCAGACACTCATGGCGGCTTTATCGCTTGAATGCTGTTTGCCTGCCATACTGTTCTCGCCTTGATGACTGGCGAGGAGTCCGATGAGATTGGGCTCCAAAATCTGAGAGCTCTCGTCGACGATGGCCAGCGTGAAGTGTTTCAGGGCAAAGAGATAGGAGCGTGACTGCATCATCGAGGTGGTGCCGACGATGACGTGCGCCGCGAGCAACTTCTCCTGCATGTCGCTGAGCTTAGGCTTGTCGCCGATTTGGTTTTGCAGCAGCCAAGGCTGATACTGAGGATCGCAGCTCAGCTCACTGCCAATCCTCAAGAACAAGATGCCAGCCTTGACGAGCATGCCGCAGATCTCATCGACGGCACGGTTGGTATAGGCCATCAGCAACAGGTCGGCCTGCTGTCCTGAGGGTGAGGGCGTGGCGAGGGCTTCCTCCACCATAAAGCGCAGTGCCATGCTGGTCTTGCCTGTTCCCGGCGGTCCGACGAGGAGAAAGAAGTCGCGCGCCTGCTTGGCTCGCGTCAACATGGCGTCGAGGTCGGGGAGATAAGAGTGGGAAAGCGTCAAGCTCTTGTCGACCTGAGGCGTACGCTGCCCCAGGAGCAGTGCCTTGCGGTCGGCGGTGGAGGTAATCAGCTCATAGAGCGCACCGATTGCCGCACTGCCTCCGGCGTCGCTGCTGCCGTGCTCGACACACCACACAAAAGACTTTCCGGCCTTGCTGATGGGCTCGCCCTGCCGCAGCGTACGGCGATAGGGCAGATGGTTGAAGATGTCGGCATTCTGCTGTCCGTCGGTCAGCAACACGGTGATGCGGTCGGTATGGATGTCCTCCAAACCGCCCTTGAAGAGTAAGGCCTTGCGCACGTCGGGCTCTTCGTCCTGTGGATAGGCATAGAGATAGACCATGTCGCCCCGCCGGAAGTTGGGCAGGAAGTCCTCACCCTGGTCGGGTACGGCGAGCGTGATGCGGTCGTAGCCGTTATAGTCGTTGCTTTTCTCCTTGCTGACGATTTTCAGTCCTGTGTAGATATTGCCAGTTTCGCGTTTTTCAGCCAGTGGCATGTTCCATAGCGAAGCCGCGCAGTTGCCCGTGCCCTCGACGACGCCGACCTTCGATAGCAGGTTTTCCTTGATGACAAACTGCATCATGCGACAAAAGTAAGCCTTCTCCAGTGGCGTGAGAAAAGCCAGAGGCTGCAGCTGTGCGTTGAGTTGTGGATAGAGATAATTGTTGTAGAAGAAGTCGCATCTGCCTGCCACGTTGAGGTTGTCGGCCGTCAGCAGCGGCAGGTAAGGGGCGAAGCCGTGCTCCGCGATTTGGAATTCCTGGGCCACAGCCTCATTGCGGAAGCGGATGGCCTCGTAGTAGAGTTTCATCAATCGCGTCACGCTGAGCAGTCCACCGGGTAGCGCGTATTTGGAGTAAAGCAGTCGGATGTCGGTGCGCGTGGCGTGGAAGTTGTAATAGAGTATGCCGTAGTAGAGCAGCAACTGCACGTAGTGTTTCTCCACGGCCTTGATGCCGTTGGTCGTATCTGGCCGTTCGATGAGCATGTTGCGTCCCGACTTCTGCTCGACGAGCAGTTGCAGATCGGTGGTCATCAGGTCCACACGTCCCTGGATGCCGAGTTGCTCACAGACAAAGGAAGGTTCGAGAATCGCGTGATCCATGTTGAAGTAGCGGCGCAGCTCCGCGACGGCCTGCTGCAAGTTCCGGATTTGCATGGCGGCATCGTCCTTGAAGCGGCGTGCGTCGAAGTCTGTGCAGGTGCTATACTCCAGTGCTTTCTCCCGAAAATTGTCGCGCAGCGTTTGAGAAGCGTTGAAGTTTGGATTGTTGATGATGTCGTCGAGTGCACTGCCGGCAAAGTTTCCGAGCAGGATCGGCTGGGTGTTGGCTTTGGGCCTCATGCGGCTGACGAGGTAGAGAAGTGGCGAGTGACCATACTCCATGAAGCAGGATGCGATCGTGCTGATGTCGAGCAGAAAGTCCGGCTCTACGATGATGATGCGCGGATAGATGTCGTCTCCTTCCACCTGACAGTCCAGCAGATTGAGGTGCATGCCTTCTTTGAGGATAGAAGCCAGGTAGCCCATGTCGGCGTATTGGTTGTCCTCGCAGTAGTGAACCGTCATCGGTGACTCGGCTCCATCCTCATCAACGACAACGGAAATGGTGCTGTTGTCCCACGATCGAACGAGACAACGCTTGTTGGGCGCGTTGACATGGAGGTGCTCCTGCTTGGGTTGTAGGTCGCGGGGCAGTCGGATGGAGAGCGACGGTGGTATGTCGGTATGGAGCACACGGCTGACGAAGACGGCAAGGGCACGTGCATCGTGGAGCAAGTCTTCGGGCAACAGCGGCAGACTTTGGTTGGAGTGGCGGCGCATCTGCCTGACGGCATTCGCCTCGTCGGTGGGCATGTGGTGCTGTCGCAACAGCGTTTCGACTTGCGCATTGAGGTCACCGAAGCCGTAGCGTGTGTCTTTCAACCCTTCGGCACAGACGAGGACGAGTGTCTCATGCATGAGTTTGTTGGCCGTGGCACTGCCCTGCTGGGCGAGCAACGCCTCGATGCGCTGGAAAAACTCACCGGCAAGCTGTGCGGCGGAAGTGGTGGCGTGGATAGTGTGTTCGGTAGAGAGCATAAGTGGATAGGATGATGGGGCTGCCTCGGTGTCAGGATCGTGGCAGTCCTCTCGTGGTTTCTATTTCTGAGCGTTCAAAAGAGAGTCTTTCTCCCAGTCGAGCAGTTGCTGCTTAAGTTCCTTTCCCCAGTGATACTCGCCGGTGGTTCCGTCGCTGTGGATGATGCGGTGGCAGGGAATGAGCATGGCGATGGGGTTTTGAGCGATGGCTGTTGCGACGGCTCTGACGGCTTTTGGCTCCCCAATGCCTTTTGCGATGTCGAGATAAGTAGCGGTGTGACCGAAGGGCACCTTCTGAACCTCATTCCACACGCGCAGCTGGAAGTCAGTGCCTTTGATGTCGAGTTTGAGGGGATGGTCATAGCCCTCGAAGATAACGCGCTCTACGGTTTGCGCCATAGTGTCGTTTTGCGTTGTCGGCGTATAGACGCCCCATCGCTTAGCCAGTTGGTGGATGGTCTCCAGCCGGTTGTAATCCAAGAACTGCAAATCGCAGATGCCCTCCCATGTGCGCGCCACGATGATGTGACCGAAAGGAGAGTCACTAAATCCATAAACTATTTGTCTCATAATTTGCAAATCTACATAAAATAATAAGAAAACCAAAAGAAAAGATGTATTATTTTTATTTCTGAAAAAATAATTGTATTTTTGCACTTGTAAGAACATAAGACATCTTTACTAATAAATACCTAAAGCGTTATGAACAAAACAATCATCCTATCCGCAATGATGCTGATGGCTTTGGGAGCACGCGCCGCACAGAAGCCCTTGGCGGCCAAGAGCGTGGAGCCAACGTGGACGGAATGGCACGACCAGCAGGTCAACGAGGTCAACCGTTTCCCGATGCACACCAGTTTCTTCGCCTATGAGAATGGGCAGAAAGCGCTTGCGGGCGATATTACCCGATCTGCCAACTACCTGTCACTTGAGGGACCTTGGAAATTTCTTTGGGTGGCCAATGCCGACCAACGCCCAACGGACTTCTACAAAACCGACTTGAACGACGCCAATTGGAAGACGATGCAGGTGCCGGGAATGTGGGAACTCAACGGCTTCGGCGACCCGGAATATGTCAATATCGGTTTTGCATGGCGCTATCAGTTCGACTGGAAGCATCCGCTCAACGTGCCTACAAAGGACA
Organism: Hallella absiana; assembly: GCF_025457485.1. Taxonomy (NCBI): domain Bacteria; kingdom Pseudomonadati; phylum Bacteroidota; class Bacteroidia; order Bacteroidales; family Prevotellaceae; genus Hallella; species Hallella absiana. The sequence continues at coordinate 125,682 of NZ_JAMXSP010000002.1, read as the reverse complement.
ACCACGTAGGTTCTTATCGCCGGGAGATCGATTTGCCGGCCGACTGGAACGGCAAGCAGGTCATCGCCCATTTCGGTTCCGTGACCTCAAATATCTATCTCTATGTCAACGGACAGTATGTCGGATACAGCGAGGACGCAAAGGTTGCCGCTGAGTTCGACATTACGAAATATGTCCATCCCGGCAAGAACCTCATCGCTTTTCAGACGTTCCGCTGGTGCGACGGCTCGCTCGACGAGGATCAGGACTTCTGGCGGCTGAGCGGTGTAGCCCGTCAGTGCTATCTCTTCGCACGCGACAGTAAGGTGCAGGTCAACGACATCAGGCTGACACCGGACTTGGAGAATGACTACAACGACGGTGAGCTGCTCATCGATGTCAATGTCAAGGGCAACCCGACGATCGACTTCCAACTGCTCAACGAGAACGATCTCGTCGTAGCCAAGTCTACCGCTAAGTTGGTCGGACGCAAGGAGGGCACTGCCCGCTTCATGCTTCGCAACGTAAAGAAGTGGACGGCAGAGACACCTTATTTATATACGCTCCTTGCCACCGTCAAGGACAGCCGCGGCAATGTCGTGGAGGTCATCCCGCAAAAAGTCGGTTTCCGCAAGGTGGAAATCAAAAACAGCCAGCTGCTCGTCAATGGACAGCCCGTGCTCATCAAGGGTGCTGACCGCCACGAAATGGATCCCGACGGAGGATATGTCGTCACCCTCGACCGCATGATTCAGGATATCAAGGTCATGAAACGGCTGAACATCAATGCAGTGCGTACCTGTCACTATCCCGACGATCCACGCTGGTATGACCTCTGTGACGAATATGGTCTCTATGTCACCGCTGAGGCCAATCAGGAAAGCCACGGCTTTGGCTACAAGAGCGACTCTGAGGCTAAGAAGGAGAACTTTGGCTTGCAGATCCTCCAGCGCAACCAGCACAACGTGGCTATCAACTTCAACCATCCCAGTGTCATCGTGTGGAGCTTGGGCAACGAAACGGTTGACGGACCTAATTTCACCGCTGCTTACAAATGGATCAAGAGTCAGGACAAGAGCCGTCCCGTGCAGTATGAGCAAGCTGGAAGAACCGGAGCCAACACAGACATCTTCTGCCCCATGTACTACACGCCGTGGGATTGTGAAGCCTACGCCAAAGATCCGAAATACACACGCCCGCTGATCCAGTGCGAATACAACCACACAATGGGCAACTCGGGTGGTAACCTCAAGGAATATTGGGATCTTATCCGCAAGTATCCTAAATTCCAGGGCGGCTATGACTGGGATTTCGTAGACCAGGGACTCCACCGTCATCCCGACTTCAAGGCTGGCCGCACGGTAGCCGATTACGACGCTATCGCCGCAAAGTATGAGCCCGGAACCGGAAACATGGCTCCCGAATACACCTATGGCGGGGATTACAACAAGACAGACGCCAGCGACAACAACTTCAACTGCAACGGTATCATCGGTCCCGACCGTCAGCTCAACCCCCACGCTTATGAGTTGGCTTATCAGTATCAGAACATTTGGGCTGAGCCCGTGGATCTGAAAGCCGGAAAGATCTCGGTCTACAACGAGAACTTCTTCCGCGATCTGAGCAGCTATAAGCTTGTTTGGACTTTGCTCCAGGACGGTAAGGCCGTACAAAACGGTGAGGTTGCTGACCTGAACGTTGCTCCTCAGCAGCGCGCCACGCTGACACTGCCCTATCAGGTACCGGCTACGGGCGAGGTGATGCTCAACGTCGATTTCCAACTGAAGGAAGCTGAGCCGCTGATGACAAAGGGACAAACCGTCGCCTACCGTCAGATGACCGTACGCGAACAGACGGCTCCGGCTGCCTGCTGCGCTATGGAGGAAGAAGGAAAAGCCGACAAGGACGGCAAGATCAAGGTGAAGGACGACAAGAAGACCGCCACTATCACTCTGAGCAACAAGGCCGGTCTCGACATCGTCTTTGACAAACAGACCGGTTGGCTCAAGGAGTACACCGTGGGCGGCAGCAATCTTCTGCCCGACGGTGGTACGCTGAAACCAAACTTCTGGCGCGCCGTGACCGACAACGACATGGGTGCCGGACTGCAAAAACAGTTTGCTGCTTGGAGAAATCCGGCCATGAACCTCAAGACGATCGCCGTTGATAAGGACAACAATGTGGTGACCGCTGTCTATGACATGCCCGACGTGAAGGCTGAGTTGACCATGACTTACCAAGTAGAGCCTTGCGGCAAGATGACCGTGACAGAGGCTATGAAGCTGACGCCGGGCGCAAAGGTAAGCGATCTTTTCCGCTTCGGCTTGAAGATAGACTTGGCTTACGACATGGATCGCAGCACATTCTATGGCCGCGGACCTATCGAGAACTATGTCGACCGCAAGAGCAGTGAGCGGCTCGGTATCTATACGCAGACCGCCGACCAGCAGTTCTATCCCTACATCCGTCCACAGGAGACGGGGACGAAGAGCGACATCCGTTGGTGGAAACAAACCAACGCACAAGGTATCGGACTGCGCTTCACAGCTGCCAAACCATTCTATGCAAGTGCTTTGCATTACAATATTTCTGATCTCGACGAAGGACAGGAGAAGGATCAGCGCCATCCCTACCAAGTGCCAAAGAGCAAATACACGGAGCTCTGTCTTGACTTGGCACAATACGGTGTGGGCGGCATCAACAGCTGGGGCGCCCGTCCGCTGAAGGAATACCAACTGCATGCACAGAACATGACCTTTAAAGTCATGATCGCACCGGTGAAGTAATCCGATGTCCGTCGCGTAGACATACGCTCAAGAATTTGTTTTTACGAACATAGCATCTTATATTTAACTTGTCTCTCTTCCTTCTTCCGGCATATCCGGGAGGAGGAGGAAGACTCAACAATCATTACTTATGAACCATACTACTAAAATGTTTGTCTCGCTGGCCCTTGGCTTGCTCTCCTTCACGGGGGCTTCGGCTCAGCGACAGTTGACCATCAACGCCAAGCCGGGTGCGCCCATCCAGCCAACGATGTACGGTATCTTCTTCGAAGATATCAACTTCGGCGCCGACGGCGGACTCTATGCCGAGATGGTCGAAAACCGCAGTTTTGAATTTCCGCAGCGGCTGATGGGCTGGAACACCTTCGGCAATGTCAGCGTCAGCGATGTGAAACCGGCCTTTGACCGCAATCCCCACTACGTGGTATTGGAGAGCGCCGGTCACGACCAGAAGTTCACCGGACTGGAGAACCGTGGCTTCTTCGGCATGGGACTGAAGAAGGGTATGAACTATGATTTCTCGGTCTTTGCCCGCCTTCACGACTTGCAGGGCAAGGAAGCTAAGATTCGTGTAGAGCTTGTCGACGACCAGGACAACCCTATCGACAAGAAGGAGATCACTATCGCAAACAACCAGTGGGCGAAGAAAACGGTGACGCTCACCTCCAACAAGACTGTTGAGAAAGGCTTGATGCGCATCTTCTTGGAGAGTGCCGACGGCGTAGATCTCGATCATGTCAGTCTTTTCCCTGAAGACAACTGGCACGGATTGCGGGCTGATCTCGTGAAGGACTTGGAAGATCTTCATCCCGGCATCTTCCGCTTCCCCGGCGGATGTATCGTCGAGGGTACCGATCTGGCCACACGCTATCAGTGGAAGAACAGTGTGGGACCGGCTGAGAACCGCCCGCTCAACGAGAACCGCTGGAACTATACCTTCCCGCATCGTCTCTATCCCAACTATTATCAGACCTATGGTCTTGGCTTCTATGAGTTCTTCCTGCTGTCGGAGAAGATTGGCGCAGAGCCGTTGCCGGTGCTGAGCTGTGGCCTTGCTTGCCAGTTCCAAAATAAGGACAATGACAAAAACGCGCATGTGGCTGTCGACGACTTGCAGTCGTATATCGACGACGCCCTCGATTTGATAGAGTTCGCCAATGGTGCTACAACCACCAAATGGGGTAAGTTGCGCGCTGAGATGGGCCATCCACAACCGTTCAATCTTAAGCAGATCGGTATCGGTAATGAGCAGTGGGGACCGCTTTATCCCGAGCGCCTGAAGAAGTTTGTGGAGCAGATACGCGCTAAATATCCCAATATCAAGATCTGTGGAACGTCGGGACCTTCTGCCAGCGGCAAGGACTTTGACTATGGTTGGGAGCAGATGCGCAAGTTAGGAGTGGATCTTGTCGATGAGCACTACTATATGTCGCCCGACTGGTTCCTGAAGAACGCAGGCCGATATGACAACTATTCACGCAAGGGTCCGAAGGTCTTTGCCGGAGAATACGCCTCACACGTCAAGGGCGTGGACGATCAGCCTACTGTGGCAAAGAACAATTTCGAGGCTGCTCTTTCCGAGGCTGCCTTCATGACAGGCTTGGAGCGCAATGCCGACGTGGTTTATCAGGCTACCTATGCTCCGCTTTTCGCACATGTCGAAGGCTGGCAGTGGCGTCCCGATCTGATTTGGTTTGACAATCTGCGCTCTGTGCGCTCGGTCAACTGGTACGTGCAGATGCTCTATGGCACCAATAAGGGCACCAATGTGCTTAACCTCACTGAAAATGGTCTGCCCGTAGAAGGTAAGGACGGCCTCTATGCCAGTGCGGTATGGGATAAGCCGATGAAGAAATACATCGTGAAGATTGCTAACACCAGCGACCAGCCGCAGCAGATCACACTCTCCTTCCGTGGCGCCAAGATTGCAGGTCAGGCTCAGGTCACAACGCTCCACGCTGACGATCCCCGTGCGGTGAACACGCTGGATAAACCCAATAATGTGGTGCCGCAGCAAAGCTCTGTGGATGTCAACGGAAACACCTGCACGGTGACGATCCCTGCCAAGACATTTGCTGTGTATAGATTCTAAAAGAGATCCCTCTACTAAAATAAAAAGCATGATGAGCTGTTGGCTCACCATGCTTTTTTCGTGATCGCTGATTTCTTCAACCTTGATGTGTCGTGTAAAGAGCTGATTTGAAGATGGTAAACAGCCGTCTGCCAATTGTCCGACGTCTTTTTTATCATTAGAGATACCTGCTTTGATCAGAAGGAGAGGCTGATGTGAGCCATCGTTTGTTGTCTTTTGAGTCACAGAAACCGAAATTTCTATTTCAGCGCATGTAAGACTTGTGTTGCCGCATTTGTAGCGAACTGAGCGTCATAGCCTGCGTTGAGATGCAGCGTGCCCAACAGTTTGTCGTTGGTATTGATGAGAATCTGGTATTGTCCTACGGTATAAGGCGTGGCAGAATTCTTGGCCGAGATGCTTGTAATGCTGTCGAAGGGGATGCGCTTGCCTGCGGCGATGAGGAAACGGCCGGAGCGATAGACGAGGATCACGCCAAAAGGCTCGTTGGCACGGCTGGCGTCGATGATCACCACATCGTCGGGCTGACCATATTGCGCAATGAGCGTGTCGAGTGTCTCTTTGTCGCTTGGGTCGCCGTCGATCAGCCATTGTGCCTTCTTGTTGCGCTTGTAGAGGAGTAGTACAACGCCATAGATAAGCAGTAACAACAGGGCGGCTAACCACCATCCGCACACGATCAGAATCAGAGCGAGGAGCGCGTAACACAGAAAACCGATGATGAGGTTGGTTCTTTTCATCGTTATTGTCCTCCCAGTCGCTCGAAATACGTGATGATCTCGTCCCACGTCTTGAACTCATCGCTGCCGAGTTGGATGCCGGTGCCCATGAAATTGTCGTCAGGGAGCATGTCGATGAAGTAATCACCATAGAGCAATGCCTTCTGGTTGGCATAGATGACATGGTCGTGGGCAGGCGTGGAGAGATATTGCTCGACCCATGCTGCCGCGTCGGCCAGGTGCTGATGGTCGTTGGTGGGTGCTGAGGCGACGATATAAACCTGGTAGTTTTCGATCAGCATGCGGTAGGCCTTGACCAGACTTGCTTTGGGCTTGCCATAGCTGTCGACCAGGGCCGAGAAGTCGATGTAGATGATGGGGCGCTCACGTCCTTCCTGCTTGTCGTCGATCCATCGGATGACGGGGACTACACCGTTGAGGAAACTCTTGTCGTCCATGCGGTGCTCGCCGTGGAAGTGGGCAGCCTGGGGATAGTGGCTGCGGTAGAGATCAAAGGTGTGAACCACCGGATCCTCATCGCCGAAGAGGCCCCATACGCGGCTCTGCTCTTCTTTCTTCTGCTCCTCGTCCATGGCTTCCAGCTGCACAAAGCACTGGTCGGTGAGCTCCTTATATTCTTTCTCAAGGGCTTTGGTGACCATAAACTCCGTCTCGCCGTCCTGCCGGGGATTCTGCCACGCCTGTTTTCCGGTCATGCCATGTTCCTTCATGGTCTGTGCCATCTGGAAAGCGGGATTGACGAGAATGCGGTCGAAGCCATAGAGCAGTTCGGTGTACATGCCACCCATCGACGTGCCGATGATCAGGTCGGGCTTCTCTTCCTCTGCTTTTTGGCGCAAGAGAGCCAGGCCCTCGGCGGGATGGAGTGGGATGTCGTAGGCGACTACGGTGGCATTGGGGAAAGTCTGGCGGATCAGCTTCACCGTGCCTGACGCGGCGGAGGAGCTGAAGCCGTGGTTATACATGATCTTCTTTCCCTTCATCAGCTCAGGGAACTGCTTGACATATTCGTTTTCCATGTGCGTGCGTTATTTCTTTTCCTGATATTTCTCTTCGTCGTTTTCGCGGATCTCCACGCGCCGGATCTTACCGGAAATCGTCTTAGGCAGTTCATCGACAAACTCGATGACGCGCGGATACTTATAGGGTGCGGTCTCGTGCTTGACGTGGTCTTGCAGTTCCTTGACGAGGTCCGGTCCGGCTTTGGCTTTGTATTCCTGGCTCAGAACGATCGTTGCTTTCACTACCATGCCACGGATGGGATCGGGAACGCCCGTCACGGCGCACTCCACAACAGCGGGGTGGGTCATCAGCGCATTCTCCACTTCAAAGGGCCCGATGCGGTAGCCGCTGCTCTTGATGACGTCGTCGGTGCGGCCTACAAACCAGTAGTAGCCCTCTTCGTCGCGCCACGCCATGTCGCCGGTGTGGTAGATGCCATCGTGCCAGGCTTCCTTGGTTTTCTCGGGATCGCGGTAATAGCCTTTGAACAGGCCGATGGGCTTTACGTCGCCGATGCGGATGCAGATCTCGCCTTTCTCGCCATCCTCGCAGTCAGTGCCGTCGGGACGGAGCAGGCAGACGTCGTACTGTGGATTGGGTTTGCCCATGCTGCCGGGTTTCGGCTTGATCCATGGGAAGGTGCCAAGCGTCATCGTGGTCTCAGTCTGGCCGAAACCCTCATAGATATGTATGCCTGTGCGCTGATAGAAAGTCTCTTCCACGGAGGGATTCATTGCCTCGCCGGCCGTGGTACAGTACTCCAGGCTGCTGAGGTCGTACTTGGAGAAGTCCTCAAGAATCATGAAGCGATAGATGGTTGGAGGCGCGCAGAACGAGGTGACGCGGTATTTCTCGATCTGCCGCATGATCTTTTCGGCCGTGAACTTCTCGTGGTCGAAGACGAAGACGGTGGCACCGGCAAACCATTGTCCGTAGAGCTTGCCCCACACGGCCTTGCCCCATCCGGTATCAGCCACGGTGAGATGGACGCTGTTCTCGTTGAGGTTGTGCCAGAAACATCCGGTCGTGAGATGCCCCATGGCATAGAGGAAGTCGTGGGCTACCATCTTCGGCTCGCCACTGGTGCCGCTGGTGAAGTACATCAGCATGGTGTCCTCGTTGGTGTTGACAAACTCGGGACGACGGAAATGCGGTGCTTCTGCCCATTCCTTGCGCCAGTCGTGGAAGCCTTCGGGTACGGCTTTGTCCTGCTGGGTAGAGGAGTTCACAGCCACGAGTTGCTTGACGGTGGGACTCTCAGACATGGCTTCGCTGACCTGCGTGGTGACATACTCATCGTTGCAGCAAATAATGGCCTTCACGCTGGCCCGGTTGTTGCGGTAGATGATGTCGCCCTTGGTGAGCATGTGGGTGGCCGGAATGGCAATGGCACCGAGCTTGCACAGGGCCATCATGCTCAGCCACCACTGGTAGTGGCGCTTGAGGATGAGCATGACCTTATCGCCGTGGACGATGCCCAGCTGCTGGAAATAGGCGGCTGTCTGGTCGGTCTGCTCCTTGAACTGGCGGAAGGTGGTACGCACTTCCTCGCCACGCTCGCTGGTCCACAGCAGGCAGACCTTATCGGGCTTCAGGCGTGCCCACTCGTCCATGACATCGTAGGCAAAGTTGAAGTTCTCGGGGATAATAAAGTGAAGGTGATCCTTGAAATCTTGTTCCGACGTGAAATGCGTCTGAGTAAGGAATCTTTCTATCATGATGGTGAATGAATTTTTACCTATAAACGTGGAAGCCTCTCGCAGGAGACTGATTAGATGATGATGCTGATAAACGTGGCGGGCTCTCCTCCGAGGGCGCGCATGCAGTGGGGATGACGGCTGTCGAAATAGATGCTGTCGCCGGCGTTGAGCACGAGAACTTTGGAGTCAATGGTGATTTCGAGCGTTCCGTCAATCATGAAGTCGAACTCCTGACCGTCGTGTGTGTTCTTATTGTGGTTGCGTCCGTCGGGCAATGGATCCACGGTGACGAAGAATGGATCGATCTTACGACCGCGGAATCCGGCGGCCAGCGACTGATAGCGATAGTCATTGCCACGGTCGATCTCCTGACCCTGACCGGCTCGTGTGATGAAATAGCTGCTCATGCGTGGCTCTTCGCCAAAGAGCAAGACATCGAGATCGATGCCATAGCGTTTGGAAATCTTGCTGAGACGGTAGACAGAAGGGTCGGCCTCACCAGACTCAATCTTTTGATAGTGCTCCAGCGAAATGCCACAGAGGTCGGCAACTTCTTGTGCCGGAATGTTCAGAACTTCGCGCAGGCCTTTGAGCCGCTCGCCGATTTGCTTGATTGATTCTTCCATGATAACTCTCGTTTTGTTTAGCCAAAAGTACAAAAAACTTAGCAAAACGCAGTCATATCTTACAGATTTCTTTTTCAGACTGTAAAGAAAGCATAAATCGTTGCGCACAACTATATGGGTTGTGCAATGCCCTCTGCACACTGAGAAAACAAGTGTGCAGAAACATTCTGTTTAGGGAGTCTTTCCCATCAGCTGTAAATTTCCGTGCCGTAAAGTGTGATGACTGAGGATTGAGAAGTACGGCCACAAAAAAAAGCCCGAAGTACGTCACGTACTTCGGACTTCATTAATGATAATGTATGTATAATTGAATTGCTATGGGCAATTTTACGTGGGCTTAGTCAGCAGAGAGGCTGAAGCGCTTGTAGGCAACGACCTTCAGATCCTTGTCCTGCTTAGCGAGCCACTGTGCTACGCTTGCCTTGTCACCGTCGCCGAACTGGAACTCCTGATCAACGAGGCAGTTCTCTTTGAAGAACTTATTGAGGCGGCCCTTAGCGATGTTCTGGATCATCTGCTCCTTGAGGTTACCAGCAGCTTCTGCAGCAACCTTTGTGCGGATGTCCTTAGCCTTGTCAGCATCCTCCTGAGTCAGCCAGCCCTTAGCGACGTTGCTCTCGATGTGATCATCAGAGTCAACGAGGTTGGGGTTGATGCCAGCCTTCTTCAGTGCGACATTGACCTGGCGCTCGACCTGCTCTTCCTTTGTCTTCTCGACAGCCACGCGAAGCTCCTCGTCGATAGTAGCCTGAGGAACAGATGCCTCGTCGAGAGCAACAGGCTTCATAGCAGCCACCTGCATGGCTACCTTGTGGCCTGCATCCTCGTTGGCAGCGGAGAGCTGAACCATTGTGCCCAGTGTGTGGCGACCCATGTGGTCGTAGGTGTAGATGTTCTCGCCCTCAAGCACGTTGTAGCCGTCGAGCTCCATCTTCTCACCAACAACGCCAGAGCGACGTGTCACAGCCTCGGCAACCTTCAGACCATCAGCCAGTGTCAGCTCCTTCACCTCATCGAGGGTCTTAGCCTTAGCAGCGATGGCAGCGTCGAGGATGTCCTGTGTCAGCTGGACATAGTCAGCACCGTTGGCCACGAAGTCGGTCTCGCACTTCAGTGCGATCATGGCAGCGAAGCCATTGACGTTCTTCACCAGCACGCAGCCGTTGGATGTGGTACGGTCAGAACGCTTTGCAGCGATAGCCAGACCACGCTCACGAACGAGCTCTACGGCCTTGTTAATATCACCATCAGCCTCGGCCAGAGCCTTCTTGCAGTCTTTCATGCCTGCACCGGTCATAGCGCGGAGCTTCTTGATGTCTTCAATTGTAACAGCCATAATGGATATAAATCTATTGGTTTATGATAATGATTTGCTCAATTACTCAGCAGCAGGTGCCTGCTCCTCAGCAGCAGCTTTGGCAGCGGGAGCCTCTGTTGCAGCCTCCTCGCGGCGTGCGGGACGACGGCTGTGACGCTTGCCCTCAGCAGCCTCTTCGGCCTGCTCAGCAGAAGCCTTCTCGTCAGCCTTCTCGACCTTGCGCTCCTCAAGACCTTCAGCGATAGCACCGCAGACAGCATCGAGCACTACCTCGATAGAGTCCTTAGCATCGTCGTTGGCAGGGATTACGTAGTCGATGCTGCGAGGATCGGAGTTGGTGTCAACCATTGCGAACACGGGGATGCCCAGACGGTTAGCCTCCTTGACAGCAATGTGCTCCTTCATCACGTCGATGACGAAGAGGGCAGACGGCAGACGAGTCAGGTCGGCGATAGAACCGAGGTTCTTCTCCAGCTTGGCGCGCTGACGGTTGATCTGCAGAATCTCACGCTTAGAGAGGTTAGAGAACGTACCGTCGTTCATCATCTTGTCGATGTTCGTCATTTTCTTCACGGCCTTGCGGATAGTCGGGAAGTTGGTGAGCATACCGCCCGGCCAACGCTCGATGACGTAAGGCATGTTGACAGAGGCAGCCTTTTCAGCTACGATGTCCTTAGCTTGTTTTTTAGTAGCGACGAACAGGATCTTCTTGCCGCTCTTGGCAATAGCCTTGAGTGCCTCAGCAGCCTCGTCGATCTTGGCTACAGTCTTGTTGAGGTCGATGATGTGAATGCCATTGCGCTCCATGAAGATGTAAGGAGCCATAGCTGGATTCCACTTGCGTTTGAGGTGGCCGAAATGGCAGCCAGCCTGAAGTAACTGGTCAAATGATGTTCTTGACATAGTGTCTTTGTCTTTTTAATTGTTTACTTTCTTTTTAATTCTTGATGTTGTTCAGAATCAACGGTGCAGTAATCCAAGTCCGGAGTCTGCACCGTTTAGATGCTAAACTATGCGCTAACAGCCAGCAGCAGATTAACGCTTGCTGAACTGGAAGTGACGACGAGCCTTTGGCTGACCCGGTTTCTTACGCTCAACGGCACGGCTGTCACGTGTGAGGAAGCCAGCGTCCTTGAGAGCCTTCTTGTCTTCAGCGTTGATTTTCACCAGTGCGCGAGCGATGGCGAGGCGGAGAGCCTGGCTCTGGCCTGTGAAGCCACCACCGTCGAGGTTGGCTTTGATGTCGTATTTCTCAGCGGCTTCGAGAAGCTGCAGCGGCTGCTTAACCACGTACTGCAGGATGGCCGATGGGAAGAAATCCTTGATGTCTTTCTTGTTGATAGTGATCTTGCCGGTACCCTCAGAGAGGTAAACACGAGCTACAGCGCTCTTACGGCGACCGATTGCGTTAATAACTTCCATCTTACTCCTTATTATTTATACTGGTTAATGTCGATAGTCTTAGGCTGCTGAGCCTCTTTGTTGTGCTCTGCGCCATCGAAAACATAGAGGTTGTCCATCAGAGAGCGACCCAGGGGACCCTTGGGCAGCATACCTTTGACAGCGTGGCGGATCATCTTGTCGATGCCGTCCTTGCGCTTGCGCAGCTCTTCGGGTGTGTTGAAGCGCTGACCGCCTGGATAGCCAGTATAGCGTGTGTAGACCTTGTCGGTCTCCTTCTTGCCGGAGAAGACGACTTTGGCAGCGTTGATGATGATGACGTTGTCACCGCAGTCTACGTGCGGAGTGAAGTTGGGTTTGTACTTTCCGCGGAGCAGCTTGGCGACCTTGGAGCACAGACGACCCACAATCTGGTCAGTGGCGTCGACAACGACCCACTCTTTCTTTGCTGTTTCCTTGTTGGCGGAAATAGTCTTGTAACTTAAAGTGTCCATTTTAAAAATTGAATTACTACTAAAAAACTTATGATTACACTTTGTGATAACAGAGACCTCGCGGCGCCTCCAGTCTAAAAGAGACCATCCACAGCATTATCTCTGATGCCGATGAAGATTCACTAACCGTCGTGTCTCGGCCAAATGAGACAGACTATTAACACCTCACGGCTGCGGAAGTTCTAAGATGCACTCCCACAATCAGTTTGCAAAGTTACCACTTTTATTTGAGACGCTTGTCTGTGGAGCGTTCTTTTCTGCTTCTGTTTATTGATTATTAACATGTTTATTGATTATTAACTACGGTTTTTGCGCTTCAATGGTTGCTGATGGATTATTCTCCCGAAAACGTTTGGAAGATATGGAATAAAAGATTAACTTTGCATTAAACAATAAACACTTTGATTATGATAGGCTTTGTGTCAACAAGAACGCCTGTAAAAGGTAAGTTCGTAAAAGAAGTGAGGGAGGCATTGGCTCGTTGTCTCTCTGGTAATTTCAACGAGAACGAGAAGAAGAATATTGCTAAAGATCAAGCTCTCAGACAAAGATACCATATTATATGGGGGTGAATTCCCTAATCCTAATAAAGATATATAGCGTATGTATCGAGCGTTATACATATAATTAATTTTCCTATAATTCATGGCTTACGATTATCTCATAGTCGGCTCCGGCCTTTTCGGTGCCACGTTCGCATATTTTGCTCATAAGCAGGGCAAGCGTTGTCTGGTCATAGACAAGCGTCCTCAGCTTGGCGGCAACGTCTATTGTGAAAACATTGAAGGCATCAATGTGCATCAGTACGGCGCTCATATCTTTCACACCTCTAATAAGCAGGTGTGGCAGTTCGTCAATTCCTTGGTGGAGTTCAACCGTTACACCAACTCTCCCGTAGCCAACTATCAGGGCAAGCTCTATAATCTGCCGTTCAATATGAATACGTTCTATCAGATGTGGGGCGTGACGACACCAGCCGAGGCCACGGCGAAGATCGAGAGCCAGAGGCAAGAGGCGGTAGAGAAGATGAGGGCTGACGGCGTCACCGAGCCGCGCAACCTTGAAGAGCAAGCCTTGACGCTGATCGGACGCGACATCTATGAGCGGCTCATCAAAGGCTATACCGAGAAGCAGTGGGGACGGAAGTGTACTGATCTCCCGGCGTTTATCATCAAGCGCCTGCCCGTACGGCTTGTCTTTGACAACAACTATTTCAATGATACCTATCAGGGCATTCCTATCGGAGGCTACAATCAACTCATCAACTCTCTTTTGGACGGTGTAGAGACCAAGACGAGTGTAGACTTCTTCGACGATCGTGCCCATTGGGAAGGATTGGCGGCAAAGATTGTGTTCACAGGCGAGCTTGACCGTTTCTACGACTATAAACTTGGACATCTGGATTTCCGTACGGTGCGCTTCGAGACGGAGGTGCTCAATGAAGCCAATCACCAGGGCAATGCGGTGGTGAACTACACCGAAGCCAGCGTGCCCTACACCCGTATCATCGAGCACAAGCACTTTGAGAGTTTCGGACAGGCTGTCTACGACAATCCCAAAACGGTCATCAGCCGCGAGTACAGCACTGAGTGGAAACCCGGCATGGAACCCTATTATCCTGTCAACGACGAGAAGAACAACCGACTCGCCGAAGCTTACCGTCAATTAGCCGCCCAGGAAGAGAATGTTATCTTCGGTGGTCGACTGGCCGAATATAAGTACTACGACATGGCGCCGGTCATCGAGAAGGTGATGAAGATGTTTAGCGAGTAAACGGGCTACAGAAGTAGAAAGTAAAAGAAACGATGATGTTGGAAGCTAATAATAATTACGACAAAGTTCATTTCGCGGTGTTAGCAATAGGAGCCACAGCAAAAGCAGTGCATACGGCTCCTTCGGACATCTATCTTAGACTTAAGAAGTATAACTTGGTAAAAGAACTGTTATTCGACTGCTATGACACTTTGCACGCTGAAAGTATAGAGGGTGTAGTTTGGAATATTACAGAAGCATTAAAGAGCAGAGAATCATGAGATTATACCATGGGTCATACGTAGTGGTGCAAGAACCACTTGTCTATGTTGATCGAAGGTCATTGGATTTCGGCCCCGGCTTTTACGTGACCAAGCTAAAGGACCAAGCAGAAAAATGGGCCCGCAGAGTAAGAACTATCAGAAATGCTAATAGCGCCTATGGCAGTGCTTACGAATTCGACATCGAGACTTGGCTTAAAACCAAAGCTAACGCTCCTCGACATCTGGTCTTAAATGCTTATGATGAACAATGGCTTAACTTTATTGTGGCAAGCAGGAAAGGTCAACAGCCATGGAAAGGATTTGATGTGATAGAAGGAGGTATCGCAAATGACCAAGTAATCGATACGGTAGAAGATTATTTCGCTGGTCGTATTACTATAGAGCAAGCTCTTGGACTTTTGCGTTTCGCGAAGCCGACACACCAAATGTGTATTAACTCTCAGAATATTGTAGAACAGTATCTTAAATTTACGGATGCATTTAAAATAGAGTAAGATGCGTGATCAAGTGTTATGGCGTAAGATTGCCAGAATAATAATACTAATAAAAGATCAACTTGGTATTCCTGTGGAGAAGGCAATGGATTTGTTTTACAGATCCCATACCTTCGAGCTACTTAATAATCCTGAGACAGGTCTCCAGCTGATGAGTGATCAATATATCTTTGAGGATTTTTGCAAAGAGATGGAAGCATGATTTATTGATTGCTTCATCGTAAAAACAGCATTCTATGGCAGAGACATTAAAGGAGAAAACAGCTAAAGGACTCTTTTGGGGCGGCATGAACAACTTTGTGCAGCAGGTGGTGGGATTGGTGTTTGGTATCATACTTGGCCGTCTGCTGTCGCCGTCGGACTATGGTATGATAGCGATGATCACAATCTTTTCTCAAATCGCCAATGCCATACAAAACAGTGGATTCGGTGCTGCCTTGACCAATCTCGACCATCCTACCGACGAGGACTATAACTCCGTGTTTTGGTTCAATGTGACGGCGAGCACGACGATGTATGTCATTCTCTTCTTTTGTGCACCGCTTATCGCCGACTTCTATCACACTCCTGCCTTGGTGCCATTGTCGCGCTACGTGTTTCTGAGCTTTGTGTTTGGTTCATTTGCCACAGCTCCCTATGCCTATCTCTTTAAGAACTTTCAGGCCAAGCTTCAGACCAAGAGTGGCATCATCGCCGTGGTGACGTCGAGCGTCGTGGGAGCTGTGCTGGCTTTTCTTGGCTTCGGCTATTGGGCTTTGGCCACACAGAGTCTGGTCTTTGTGGCCGTGAGTTCCGCTATGGCGTGGCACTACTCGGCCTGGCATCCCACGCTGCATATCGATTATCGTCCTGCCATGCGCATGTTTAAGTTCTCGTGCAAGATACTTGCTACGACCATCGTCACACAGATTAATAATAATGTGTTGAACATTCTTCTTGGTCACTACTTTTCCGCTCACGATACCGGCAACTATAACCAAGCCTATCAATGGGATTCGAAGTGCTTCAATCTTGTGCAGGGCATGGTCAACCAAGTGGCTCAGCCAGTGCTTGTAGACCTTCGTAGCAACCAGGGACGTCAGTTACAGGCCTTGCGCAAGCTGATGCGTTTCACCTCGTTCATCGCTTTCCCGTTGTTGCTGGGCTTCGGTCTTGTGGCTCGCGAGTTCATCGTTTTGGCCATCACAGCCAAGTGGTTGCCCTCAGCCGAACTGCTTCAGCTGCTTGTCATCAGTGGAGCTACCTTCCCGTTGGTGTCGTTGCTTTCCAGTCTTGTCATCAGTGAAGGGCGCTCAGGACTTTATTTTTGGATTACAGCTTCACTGGGAATAGTAGAGATCGGTTTGATGCTGTTGCTCTATCCTTATGGCATTCGCACGATGGTCATCGCTTATGTCCTGGTCAACATCGTGTGGCTGTTTGTCTGGCATTTCTTTGTCAACCGTATGGTGGGCTATTCCTTGTGGCAGTTTCTCAAGGACACCATGCCCTTTGCGCTGGCAGCTTTAGGCGTGATGGTGGCCACTCATCTTCTCACAAGTGCCATCAGTAATCTGTGGCTTCTGCTGTTCTCCCGTATCATCATCGCCGTATTGCTCTACTACGCCGTCATGCGTGTGGCGCGTGTGAAGATCTTACAGGAGTGTGTCAACTTTATATTTAAGAAAAAGCGTTGACGGGATTTAAGAAAAAGCGCTGACGGGTAGTGTGCCGTCAGCGCCTGTTGTGCTTAGTGCAAGAGATATTCTACTATCAGCGTACCGTTGTAGGCAAAGAGATAGACCGTGAGTAGCATGGTCGTGTTCTTAACCGTTTGTAGCCATTTGTCTTTGAGATCAGTATAGAGGCAAGCGATTGCCACGGGAATGAAGAACATCCAGTGGGCGCCGTTGATGTACACTTCGTTGCAGCCGAAGCCCAGGACGATGTGTATCAGCAGATCCACTGCCCACCACGACAACAACATTTGTATGATGCGTCGCTTGCGTCCCACAATGACGCCGGCAAAGAAAAGGATAGCGACCAGTGCGTTGACGACGTAGTTGAACCATGAGCGATAATGCACGATGGCGGGCCGTCCGAGGTAGATGTCGCCGAGGAGATAGTCGCGATGCAGCTGAATGGACTCTCCGAAGATCCCCTCTACGATGCCATAAGTGCGGTGGGCCGACACACTGATGTATTTCAGGAAAGGCTTGTTGCTGAGTTGTTCACCTGAAATCTTCTTGTTTAGAATCTTGTTGATGGAATCTTTTTTCGCCAGAGTAGGGTCTTTTGCTCTTGTCTTTGCCACGATGATGGCCGATTTCTGCGCGCGCGGCAGAGCCAGCTCATAATATTGTGCGGTGGCCCCGGCCACGAGCAGCAGCGTAGGCAAACAGAAAGCGAGTAAGATATTCTTCCATTGAAATGTCTTCTTCCCGTCGACGAAGAGTCCGCCGAGCAGCGTCTTCACGCCGTTGGTGAGCGTCACGCCAGCTGTGAGCAGATAGAGAACGGCTCCTTTCCACCATTCTACGGGCTTGTTGTCACGCAGACATTTGCCGAAGACATAGAGCGTGAGCGTGAGCAGAAACGCTGAGATGATGAAGTGATCGGGCGACATGGCTGCCGTGAGTACCGAGGCGAAGGAGAAGAACAGGGCTGTGAGCCATAGGCTGTCCTTCACTCCTAAGCCCATCACCTCCTTGAGTGTGCGGTAGGTAAACAGGGCCGTGTAGGTAGAGAGTACCGTGATCAGCACACCTATTATAATAGGAGCAGCGTTGAAATCAAAGGTCACCATGATCCAGTGGTTGAGCTGATATAGTGGCCAAAAGAAGAACGTGTAGATTGGATGACGGTTGATCTCGTAGTAAGCAGTGTACTGCGTCAGCATCATGTAGGCGTAGGGATCGTAGCCGGAGAAGTGCAGCTGGTTGTTGTACAGCCACCATGCTCCTACGTGACCATGGCGTGCCATGGTGAACCGTCCCCAATGAGCATAGACGAGCAGGGCGTTGAGTGCGCCGAAAACGAGGACTGAGACCAGGGCAAGCCATCGTTCGGGCTTATTGCGCAAGGCAAAGATATTAAAGGGATTCTTCATAAAGGTGCAAAATTACAAAAACTTTTCGTTCCAAAGGCGACGTAAGTCGAAATAATGTCGTATTTTTGTACGCATAAACATATATCCAAGAATTAACCGTCACACACGATGAGTAAGATTATCGTCAACTATACGCTTTATTTAGGCACCATGGCCAACAAGGTGGCTTTGGGCAAGGCACGCCAAGACAACAATAAGACATTCGAGCGCTTGGGCTTTCCTGTGGAAGATCTCGTCTGCAAGAACTATAAGTTGCCGTTGCTTCCTAACCTGCAAGGACTGTGGCTCCACGTGAAGATGCTGGTCCGGCGGGGCGGACACAACGAGTTTTACTATCAGTATCCCACTTCGGCTCGCAACGGTTTCCCCATTGTGGCGCGTCTGCTTCATCTTTTCCGCAACCGCATCGTCCTCATCATCCACGATGTACAGTCGCTGCGCTATCACCGGGATCCCAGTCAGGACATTGGTATCTTCAACTCTGCCGACCTCATCATCGCCCATACCGAGCCGATGCGTCAGTGGTTGATCGACCACGGCGTGAAGACTCCCATCGTGTTGCTTCATATCTTCGACTACTATTCCGAGGATGATTTCTTGCCCGTCGACGACATTGTTGCCAGACACAACGAGATTGTCTTTGCGGGAAATCTCAGGAAGTCGGAGTTCCTTCCCGCCTTGTGCCGTCATCCTTTCAGCGGTTTGACGTTCAATCTCTATGGCTTGAAGAGCGACATTGATTTTTCGTCCTATCCACATATTAAATATTATGGTGTGTTCCAGGGTGACCACACCGGCACCATCCATGGTGGTTGGGGACTCGTATGGGACGGCGACAGCATCACCACGTGCAGTGGTGTGCTCGGTGACTACCTGCGCTATAACCTTCCTCACAAGCTCTCCTTGTATATTGCTGCCGGACTGCCCGTTATCGTGTGGAGTCAGTCCGCAGTGGCCGACTGGGTGAAGGAAAATCACTTAGGCCTTGTCGTTGACAGTCTCGAAGAGTTGCCAGAGCGCATCGCCGCCGTCACCGAGGCCGAGCACCGCGACTACATAGCCCATTGCCGTGAGATGGGCAGCAAGCTTCGCAATGGCGAGATGCTCAAGGCCCGGCTGAGCGACTGACAGTCGTCGGCAGTTTACGCTTCCGTTCCCGGCTCTTTTCTTGCGTCGTCGATCAGCGTCATGAGCAGGTCGCTCTCACCGGTGACGACTTTTCGGCAAAACATCTTTCCCGACTTGGTGATGCGGTCGAAGTCAAACTCATCGAGGATTTTGATGTTGGTGCTGTAGTCGATGAAGGTCAGTGGCGTCAGCACTGTCAGGCTTTTGTAGCGTCCTTGTGCCAGCATACAGCGGTCAGCGTATTTCGGCGAGTTGAAGGCTACGGTCTGCGCGAAGGTTTCCGCTGGGCAGAAACTCGTCTTGAAGTATCCCACGAGATGCTCATTGTTGTCCCACTGGTTGAGCACGTCGAGAGCCAGATCGGGTGTGATGGCCCACCAGGCAGCTCCTTTGTAGAGCGTATATTCCTTGTCGGGGCAGTGTATGGTCAGTGTTTTGCGCACGCCGAGTGCCGACACAGCCTCGCGCAGTCCGTTGCGTGCTTTGCTGAGCAGCGTGCCGTTGGCCCACGGCTTATCGCTGAAGAAGCGCAGCTTAGCGTATTGTTGCGATAGCTTACCTTGGTGGAGCATGGAGATGCCTTGCAGGAAGATCTTGCCATTGGCCTTGTCGAAGAACTCCATGATCCTGCTGTTGCTCCACACGGGATAGTCCATGCCGCTGAGCGTAATGAGGTAGTCGAAGGAGCCGGCGGCGAGTGCGGCGCGTATCAGTTCCATTTGATACTCTACTTCATTGATACTTCCCCAGCAGACGTTGACGCGGTGCTCGATGAAGTGGGCGTTGGGCTGGTCAATAGCTTCGGTGAACAGCCTTATGTCGCTTTTGGCGTCGATGTGAATAAAGAACTCTGAGCTTTCCGGCAGACTGTCGATCAGCCGCTTCAAGTGAATAGGATCTTTATGTGCAGAAATAAGGAATGCCAGTTTTGCCATAGTGTGATAATCGTATGTTTATTGCTTATTTTTTGATTCAGTTTTCCATTCCGTGATCGTCCTCTCCTTAGTGGAGAAGTTGATGCCCACCTTCACCTGTTCGTTGGGAATCCCCAATGTATAACATTGTGAACGTTGATCGTAGTCTTTTATAGTAATATAACCGCTTTGATAAAGCTGCGGTACAATAGAGCATGTATTGTCGATGGTGGCCATGATATCCTGTGCGAAAATATTACTACCGTCAATTTTAATGGGATCGGTATGGATTTCCTCTTTCATTTTACCAAGGAGGTCAGGGGCGCATGCAGCTAAAAAGTTATTGTCAACCTGCTGCTTGTTCATAGCAGAGAGTAAATAGAATGGATTATAGACTTTTGTCGAATAGGCTGCAAAGCGATAGCCACCATAGAATATATCTAACTTGTGAAGAATGTCTTCCTTCGTAGTCTTTAATCTTTCGGCTAAACTATTGATGCCTTCTTGGAAATTTGATTCTAACTCTTGCTGTGTGAAGCCACAAAGAGTAGCGTATTTTTGCAGCATAGAAATATCGAAGAAGTTGTTAAGCGGTCCAAATGTCGTTAGCATTGAAAGTTTGCTGATGCCAGTGATAAACACGAAGCGGAGGTAGGGGTCGAGGTCTTTCAAAGGAGAATAGAACGACTGCAACTCAGTGCGAATAGCCCCCAACCGCTCTTTGTCGTGCAAGACAGTGAGTAGTGGCGCGTCGTATTCGTCGATGAGGATGACGACCGGCTGATGCAACTTTTCGTAGAGTCGCATGACCAAGGAGGATAAACGTGCGGTGACATCGCGGCTGTCGTTTCCTATTCCATATTGCTGTTCTGCCCATTTTAGCTGCATAGCGATGACGCTATCCAAGTCCTCCACAGTACCTCTCTTGGCCGTTGAAAGGCTGAAGTGCAGTACCGGGTATTTCTTCCATTCTTTTTCCATGTGCTCGGCAGCCAGTCCGTAGAACAGCTCTTTCCGTCCACTGAAATAAGCATGAAACGTGCTTGCGAGCAGTGACTTTCCAAAGCGGCGTGGACGCGAGAGAAAGATGTACTTCTTGGTGTTGGCAAGTTCATACACATATTGTGTCTTGTCAACATACATGTACTGCTCTTCTCTGATATTTGAGAAGGTCTGAATGCCTATGGGATATTTTGTCATAGCTTTGTGGAATGGTAACTACCTGCAAATATAAGACAAATCTTTGATATAAACAAGCAAAAGCGACATGGTTTTCCACGTCGTGCCGAAGAGGCCTATCATCGTCCTATGGCCTTCTGCAATCGGTTGGTAATGGCTTTACCGATGACGCGGAAGTTGCCATAGCGCAGGTTGAGGAAGAGCTCCTCCAACGAGCGTCCCACTTTTATCCAAGGGTGTCCCCAAGCACTGCGGCGGTAGAATCGCTCCTTATATGCTACGTTGTCGATGACATATCGCGGATGTTTCAGTGGGAATTGGAGCTCAAAGCGTTTCATCGTAAAGATCTTGCGCAGTCCGTGTGGCGTCGTTTTCTCGCTGGCGGAGTAGTGCGTGGAGTCGGCGGTGAGGCCGATGTTGTTGATGAGGTTGCGCTTGGGCATGATGGCGAGCCCGTTGTTGAGCATCATGCTGGCAGCAAAGATACTCTCGAAATACGGCTTTCCCGATTTCTTATGTGAAAAAAACATAGGCAACAAGCTCTTTCTATAATTTCGTTGCCGAATGAGGTCTCGCAATCGTTGTACTGTCTCCCGGTCATCCAAAAAAGAATAACCACTGTCCCATTGTGCCACGACACGTCGCCACGATGCCCATCCCCAGATAGAGAATACGGAAGTGAAGAAGTAATCGGCCGAGACATCTTCTGACACTTCATCGGTGTTAAAGCCTGCAATCATCGTAATTCTCTCATCGTGTTCATAACGGTCAAGCATCTCTTTGCAGAAAGGGAAAAACGACTGTGAGGGCACAACGTCGTCTTCAATTACAATACACTTGTCGGCCATTGAGAACGCCCATCGCTGCGAGAGGTATCCCGACGGGTCGCAGCCTTGGTTTTTCTCGCAGTAGTGGCGCCGCACGTCGCACTCCCAGTCGATGTTTTCAGCTATCTTGCGGCAGGCCATAATGCCCGGCATGTCGCGCTCGCCTCGTGGGCCATCCTGATAGAGAAAGAGATGGCGGGGGCGTGCCTGGCGCACTTGCTCAAACACTTGTTGGAATTTATCGGGGCGGTTGAAGAAGAGCATCAGCACCGCCACATCGGTTTTATAAGCTTGCATAGAGGATGATGGTTGTATTGTGGTCAGTCAGGTTATCTGTTGTTTTCGCCGTCCAACCGCCGGATGATCTTGTAGGGATTCCCGGCGATGACGACATTGCTGGGCACATCTTTGACGATGACGGTGTTTACGCCGATGGTCACGTTGTCGCCGATGGTCACGTCGCCAATGATTTTCGTACCGGCCGCGATAAAGACGTTGTTGCCGATGGTGGCGCTTTTTCCTTCCTCCGGTGTCTTGTGCCCGATGAGCACGCCCGGGTAGAGAGTGCAGTTCTCGCCGATATGTGTTTTCGGATTTATGACAATGGATCCCCAGTGCCATATCGTCAAGCCCTTGCCACAGGTGTTGGGTGGGATCTGAAAGCCGGTTTTATAGCTCAGCCGCCGCAATCGCCAAGCCCAATAGACATGGCCGATGAGGTACCAGCCACGTTGTGGCGCATTCTTGTAGTATTCCAGATGACGGAGCGCCACGATGTATTGCCAGATGCAGTGCTGGTCTGACATGGGGTTGGTGGCGATGCGCTCTTTCCATCGGCTGAGCAGATGCAGCTGTTTCTGATAGTTTTTTGAGTCAGCTCTGAGAAACTCTTTGAGCATAGCTCGGGAATTTATCTTGTCGGTTGTGGCCATGTTTCTTCTTTACGCTTGTAGTAATGTATGTATTGCAAAGATACATTTTCTTTTTCAATATCCTTTGCTTTTTCCCATAATTTATTTTCATTCCATTTTATTTGGGCTTTCCACTCGTTTGCAGTACCTTTGTAATCAAAAAGGAAGACATGGACTACAAAGAGCAACTCTATAAGTATAACCAGCCCAATTTGCGGGCCTGCCAGCTGAAACAGCTGGAGATTCTCAAAGACATCGACAAGGCTTGCCGGAAGATGGGCATCAGCTATTGGCTCGATGGCGGTACGCTGTTGGGTGCCGTGCGCCACGGTGGATTTATCCCATGGGACGACGACATCGACATCGCCATGGACGTGCAGGATCTCCGCCGCTTTGTCAAGGAGGGACAGGCCTATCTGCCTCAGAACCTGATGATACAGTCGAGGGAAACCAATCCGCAGGTGAGGGCGCAAAACGTGAAGGTGCGTGACCTCAACTCGCTCTATATCGAGAAAGTCGACAACTTCATCGACGACTATGAGAAGGGCATCTATGTCGACATCTTCCCCTTCGACCGCCATCCCAATGCACCGAAAGCGTGGATCAAACGGTTGAGCATCGGCATCACCAAGAGCATGGCGATTCTCAACCACTCCCATCGCTATTCGCTGCGCGCCGTGGCTGAGTTTTTCTGGTTCGGAGGCAAGAAGTTGCTCTATACGGCTCTGTGGCGTGTGCTCATGCTGTTCTGTAAGTCAACACGCTACGCCGACATCCCGTCGATGAACGGCTATGGCATCACCCACGACCGATCCACCGTGCTGCCCTTGGGCAAGATACGCTTCGAGGACACGGAGTTCCCGGCTCCGAACGATCCCGATCAGTATCTCAAAAACATCTACAAGGACTATATGACCATCCCGCCCGTGGAGAAGCGCCACTTCCATGCGATCCTCATCATCCCCGATTTGAAGGTTCATGAGGGCGAGAAGTAACTGACGGAAAAGAATAGATAAGATTGGAAAAATACTCCTTTTGCTGATAAGAAAAGCCGACAAAAGTCTGTCTGCCTAAGCTTTCATTCTAGAGAGAAAAACGAGGGCAAAAAGAGATAAAAGAGAGTTGTTTCATCCAAAAAAGCGAGACGAAACGATCAAAAACCGATGTTGTCGTCCTCAAAAAGGTTATTTTACTCGATGAAAAAGCCTTTCTGAGGTGATGAAAACGGTGGTTTGACCAAAAATTCTCTAGAGAATTTTTGGTCAAACCACCGTTTTTATAATGAGCAAAATATGGTAGTTTTATTAACTTGTTGGTAATCAGCACTTTGCTAAAAGCGCTCAAAATTCGCGAAATCGCCACCAAAGTACTGTTTGCTGGCAAAGAACGCATTCTCAGAGGCGGAAAAATGTCACAAAACCTAACAACTTAGTTCTTTCTTGGCTACTTGTCCTGACGGCGTGTCGTGCTATTATTGGCTTTTCAGCGTCTCCAGCGAGTGGCTCAGTCCCGTGGAGATGTCGAAGAGTGGCTTCCATCCCGTGTGCTCTATCTTTGATGTGTCGAAGGTAGCGCGTGTCACGGGCGTGGTGTTGCCTTGGTCGGCTGTGGCGGGTATGTCGAAGACCACTTGGCGCTTGGCCCACGCGGCCACCTGCTCAGCGAGCTGTCGGATGGTGATGTTGCCCTTGGCGTCGGCCACATTGTAGGCTTGTGCGCTCTCGCCGTGAAGCAGCAAGTGGAGGAGGGCATGGGCACTGTCTACGACATAGAGCCAGCTGCGGTATTGCTCGCCGCGGCTTTTCAGCACGATATCCTCGCCGCGGAGCACATTACGGAAGAACTGTGCGAAGACGCGGTTGTCCGACTCGGTAAATCCCGGACCGTAGGTGTGGCACAGGCGGGCAATGGTCACCGGCGTGCCATACTCCGTGGCGTAGGCGATGCAGAGCGTCTCGGCGGCCCGTTTCGACGAGGGATAGCAGGCGCGTGGCGTGGCGCAGTCGACATAGCCGCTGCTGGTCTCGGTGAAAGCGCGACCGTCGCCCTCGCCATAGATCTCGCCCGACGAGACATAGACCATCTTGCGCAGGCTGTGCTGGCGACCATAGTCCAGCAGGTTGGCCACGCCGTCGATGTTGGCCTTGATAACCTCTACGGGTTGCTGCTTGAAGAAGTTTGGGCTGGCGTTGCTGGCCGCGTCGATGATATAGTCGTATGGTTTTTCGTCCATGACAGGCTGTGTGACGTCCATCTCCACGAACGAGAAGCGAGGGTCATTGGCGTAGGCGGCAAAGCGCTTCTCGGCCCTACGGCGGTTGCGTCCGGCGGCGAAGACCCGAAGATTGCGGTGAGGATCAGCCATAGCGATGTCTACCACACAGGCACCGACGAGTCCCGTGGCTCCCGCCACGAGCAGGGAGTGTCCTTGCAGCGCGTCGAGGTTGAGTCCTTGGGCATAGAGTTGCCTGATGTCTTCTTGGTAAGGTGTCATTTCAGCCATGTCTCCGGTTGTACCTTCATCAGGGCCTTGAGGATTTCCAAGTCCTCTACGGTCGTGATCTTGATGTTCTTTTCCGATCCCGGCACGATGTGCATCTCGCGTCCGCCGAGTTCTGCCATCAGCGTGCACGAAGCCACCGAGTTGGTGATGCCTTTGGCTTTTGCCTCCTCATGGGCTTGGATGAGGTTGCCCAGACGGAAGGTCTGTGGTGTCTGCGTGCGGATGAGTTTGTCGCGTGGAATGCTCGTGGAGGTGGTGAAACCGTCGTCGCTTTCGAGGATGGCCTCGCGGCATTTGATGCCGGTGATGGCGTAGCCGTATTTCTGGCAGATGGCGATGTTGCTCGAAATGATGTCTTGTGAGAGCAGCGGACGCACGGCGTCGTGCACCAGCACCAGGTCGTCGTCCTTGCATCCGGCCTCGCGGAGACCATAGATGCCGTTGTGGATCGACTCCTGCCCGTTCTTTCCGCCGGGGAAGATCCACTTCAGCTTGGTGATGTTGAACTGGTTGGCGTAGGACTGCAACACCGTTTCCCATCCTGCGAGGCACACCACGGCGATGCCGTGGATGTCGGGATGCTGTTGAAACGCCTTCATCGTGTGGATGATGATCGGGCAGTTGTCTACGTGCATGAACTGCTTGGGAATGTCCTGTCCCATGCGGTTGCCGGACCCGCCGGCGATGATGAGTGCATAGTTCATATAGTGGCGTCTGTTTTCTTTACGGCAAAGATAATACAAATATCTGAAGTTGACAAGGCTTTGCCGGTCTTGTTTTGATTATCGGCTTTTATCCTTTCGCTATCTTCCACTCTTTGATGGTACGTTCCTTACTGCTGAAATTGATACCAACCTTCACCAGGCGACGACCGTCTGATTCGTAAGGAATGAGATAACCCTTGTCGTCTATCTGAGTAAGAGCATCGTCAACAGAGCCGTCCATCTTCAGTTCCATTATGTAGACTGTGGTTGGAGTCTTCAGCAGTATATCCATTCTGCCTTCTGCTGTTCTCACTTGCGAATAGCAGAAGTTACTGAATAGCGAGAACATCACATAGAGCATGGCCGTATAATGCCCCTCTGATGTTTTCATATCCTTTAGGGTTCCTTCTTGATAAGGGATGGAGGCGAAGAAACTGCGTGCTATACGGAGCATTCCGTCAAGATCGTCATGCATCAGAGCCAGCCACATACTGCCTAAGGCACTACTGGCTTTTGTATTTTCTTTGCTTACATAATAAGGAATAAGCGAATGCAGCAGTCCTACCTTTACCTCAGTATTTGGAAATCCAAGAGTGTATTCCATACTGTAGGGATTGTAGTCCTTAATGGTCAAGTAACCGCTTTGATACAGCAGCGGAAGTGCACTGACCATGGCTTCTGTAGGTGCGTCGAAGTCTGACGAGAAAGCTTTGCACTCTTCCAGTTCTGGGATAAACGTGTCGTAAGACTGAAGCATTTTTATCAGATAGGACGGTGTGCCGGTCTCGAACCAGAAGTTATCTAATTGCTTCGTATTCATGGCACGCAGGACACTGAATGGGTTGTAGACGCCCTCGGAGTTGCGGGAGAAATGGTAACCGTCGTAGAGAACCTTGAGTTTCGACAGGGCTTCCTGGTAAGTGATTTGGTTAGACTCTGCGATACTTTGTATGCCGTCTTTGAAATTCTTTTCTATCTCTTCTTGGGTGAATCCTACAATAGTAGAATATTGCGGCAGCATCGTGATGTTGCTCAGGTTGTTGAGTTGGGAAAAAATGCTCAGCTGTGAAAACTTCGTGATGCCGGTAATGAAGACAAACCGAAGATACGGATCCAGTTTCTTTAATGGAGAAAAAAAAGACTGCAAGGCTGTGCGCATGGCATCTAAACGGTCCGGAATATGAAGTACGGTGAGCAATGGTGAGTCGTACTCATCAATCAGCACGACTACTTGCTTCCCCGTTTTCTTATAGATGTTCTCAACCAATAGCCTGAACCTTGTACTTATGTCTCGGTCAGTGGATGTCGTGACTCCATAGCTCTCCTCCATGGAAGAGAGTGTGGCATTGATGCTGATGTCAAATTGCTCGGTCGTTCCCAGTTTGATATCGCTCAGGTCGAAGTGTAGAACGGGATATTCGGTCCAGTCCTGTTCCAGCGTTTCAATGTCCAGTCCGCTGAACAGCTCTTTCTTTCCTCTGAAATAGGCATCGAGCGTGCTGACGAGCAAAGACTTTCCAAAGCGGCGCGGGCGGGACAAAAAGACGTATTTCACGTCGTTTGCCATTTCGTAGACATACTGTGTCTTGTCTACATAGAGGTAGTTTCTCTTGCGGATCTCACTGAAGGTCTGTATTCCTATCGGATAACGTATCATAGTTTTTCCTTTTCCGCAAAGTTAATAAAATAAACGGCAACGGCAAATAATTCTCCAAGAAAAATGGCTGTCGACAATTTCAGAATCAATACAGATAACCGACATAAAGCGTTCCATTGTAAATAAGGAGGTAGAGCGTAAGAACTCCAATAAGCAGACGAGGAGTTAATCTTATCCACTCTTTGGTAGAGTGCGCGGCATCTTTCAATAGGTACGCTACTGCTATGGGCACGACGATGAGCCAATGCGCGCTCATGATGTAAGCCTCGTTGAGACCGAAGCCCAGCACCACGTGGATGAGCAGGTCGAAGCCAAGAAACGAGAGGGCGAGCCAGAGAAAGCGGCTACGACGGCCGGCCCACACGCCGAGAAGAAAGAGCAAGAAGATGAGGGCTTCCACGATGTAGTTGAAGGCAAAGCGATAGTGCACGATGACGGGGCGGTTGCGCAGCACGTCTTCGAGCAGATGGTCGTTGTGCAGTTGGATGGGCTCGCCCAGAATGTTTTCTATCAGACTCCATCCGCGTGGCGTGCTGATGTCGGTCCACTGCGAGAACTCTCCGTTGGCGATGGGCTTGCCCTCATGGGCATGTATGGCGAGACGGCTGCTCTTGGCGGCTTTGACAGAGTCTTGTCGGGCTACGATGGCAAGGGCTGTGCGGCGGATGAGAGCCGTGTCGGTGGTGTGCATGGTGTCAGCAACCTGCTGATAGGTCTTGGCAATGAGTTTGTCGTGTTTCTTCACTTTGGCCTCCTGACGCGCAATGAAGTTAGGTCGCTCATAGGTGTACCATTCCCATCGGGCAAAGCCCCAGATGAGAGCGGCAGGCAGGACAACGGTCAGCAGCAGGTTGGCAGGACGCCAGAAACGCTTGCCACTGACGAAGAGGTTGGCCAGGAACACCTTGATGCCGTTGTTGAGCGAGATGCCGGCAGTGAGAAAGAACAGCAGGACCGACTGCCAACGGGGCATGAGCTTGCCTTCCTTCATCTTCATGCCGGAGAGATAGAGCACCAGCGTGAGCATGAACATCGACAGGCAGAAGTGGTCGGGAGCGCTGAGGGTCACCATCACGTAGGCGAAAGAGAACAGGAAGGTGGTCAGCAACCAGGCGTCGCCTTCGCCGATGCCTACTACACGATGGAGCAGACGCACCATATATATATAGGTGTAGTAGGCGCAGGCTACGAGTATGCAACCCATGATGAGCGGAGCGGCGTTGCGCCCTGTGAGCCACTCCACAGCGGCATTGAGCTGCGAGGGCAACCACATGAAGAAAGCCAGCAACGGATGGCGGTAGATGTTGTAGGCGGTGCTCCAACGGTCGATGACGATATAGCTCAGCGGATCGAAGCCGGAGATATGGAAGGTGTTCAGCACCAGCCTGCGGTAGTTGTCGTTGAGATAGCTGAACTGATGCCAGTAGCGGACGATGACCAGCGCGTTGAGCAGGGTGACATAAGCCAGGACCAGCGCGCGACGAATGATTTCTTTCTTGTTCACAGCCATGACAATTATCGTTTAAGAAAGAACCGGACCAGCAGAAAGTTGACAGGCACGCAGACGCAGAACATCGGTATGGGCGCCCACCGCTTCGGTACGCCCAACCAGATGAACAGCGCGAGCATGGCCATCTGCAGCAAATAGTTGACCACGTGGCTCAGCGCGAAGCCGGCACCATGCTTCACGTTGGCCTTGACATGAAAGGTGAAGTGGGTGCTGGCGTAGAAGTTGAAACAGAAACTTACCGCGTAGCCCACGGTGTTGGCTACGCCCGCACTCGTCCCTTGGAGCAGGAGCAGATACACACCATACTGTATAAGCGTGGCCACGCCGCCGACGATGCCGAAGCGCAGTACCTCGCCCAGCTTCTCTTGTTTGTCTTTATCTAAATGGCTTGTAATGTTTTTCATCGGCATATTGCAACATTTCTTTGTCACCACGGCTGTCGCCGTAGGCGGTGATACGGTAATGGTCGCGCGGCTCGCTCAGCATTTCCTGCACACGGCGCACCTTTTCGGGACCATAGCAGTTGGGAGTGAGGAAGCGGCCGGTGACCTTGCCGTCGATGACTTCTATCCGGGTGCCTACGATGGAGAGACGGTGACTGCTCTGGTAATGACGGAAGAAAGGAGCCACCCAGTTGTCGATGCTTGCGCTGACCACCATCACCTGTGCGCCCTTGTCAAGGGCGTGGCTAAGAGTGGCGAGCCCCTGGGGACGGAGAAGCTCCGGATTGTCAGCGGCAAAGCGGCGGCAATAGTCGTTGAAGGTGTCCAGTGGCATACCGGCGAAAAAGTGGGTGAAGATCTTTTGCTTCGCTTTCCAATTGGGATAGAGATGGCACTTCATCAGCACCAGCTGAGGCAGGTAGCGCAGAAAACCACATGTCATACGCCACGTGCCGTGGACGTAGCGGATAAAGGCAAGCAGCGTGTCGCGTGTGGTCAGCGTGCCGTCGAAGTCGAAGAGAAACACTTGCATAGTTGGTCTCTTTTAATACTCAATAGATGATCACGAGGAATGCGACAAACCATGCCAGGACATCGAGTTGGATAAAGCGGTCGTGGAGGATGATCTTTGTGGGATTGCCGCTCTTCTTTTCCACTACGGCTATCTGCAGATAGCGCAGGATACCTACCAGCACGAAGATGGAGGTGAGATAGAGATAGTCGTTGTGGAAGGCGGCGATGACCTCGGGACTTACGGTGTACATGATGTAGCATACCAAGGTCACGGCGGCTGTGATGGTGATGCTCTGGTTGATAAACGTCATGTTGTAGTGGATGGTGTTCTTGCGTGGCGGCTGTCCAGTCTGCTCCATGCGCAACACATCGTCGCGGCGCTTGGCAAGACTCATGAACAGCGTCAGCAGGAAGGTCATCAGCACGATCCATTTGCTCAGCACGATGCCCGTTGCAAAGCCACCGGCAAACAGGCGCAGTACAAAGCCGAAGGCCACCACGCACACGTCGATGACTGCATACTGCTTCAGCTTGGCACAGTAGCCGAGGTTCATCAGCCAATAGAAGAGGATGACGCTGCCCACGCTTATGGCATTGCTCTCCATGTCGCTTCCCACGGTAAGTAGGAGAGCACAGCTACCCATCGACATGAGGAACAGCAGGAACATCAGGCCGTAGGCTTGTGCCACCGTGACTGCACCGGAGGCAATGGGGCGGTGACATTTCTCTGGGTGACGGATGTCGTCAGCAAGGTCACAGATGTCGTTGTAGCAATAGATGCTCGATGCCACGAAGCTGAAAGCCATGAAGGTGATCAGTGTCGACAGTAGGGGCTGGGCCTCGAAGAGTTTTCCGCCAAACATCACGGGGCAGAACACGAAGGCGTTTTTCATCCATTGAGCCGGACGGATGAGCTTAAGTAGGCTGGTATAGTGCATGTGTATTTCTTTTATTTTTCTGTTGGTGTTCTTTGAAAGCGTTTCTCTACTGCATTCTGGATCACTTGCGTCACCTTTTGCAGCACCCATGCCAAGGGCAGGGTGATGACCAGACAGAGCAGGAAGGTCGGCCAATAGGAGAGTGTCTTGGGGATGTAGGCCAGCACAAAATGCTGATGGATGAGATAGCATTCCAAACTCAGTCCACCCACGAAACGGAAACAACCGTTCACCTTGGCAGGCAACCGGCGGAAGACGCGGTTGAGGATGAGGATGGCTGTGACGGTGAGCGGGATGTAGAGCATGCGCTCGATAAACAGTGGAAACTGTCCGTGCTTCTCCTGCTCCAGGAAGATGCTGGAGGCAAGAGCCATGACAAACATCAGGAAGACCATCCAGATGCCTTGTCCGTCGACGGTCTGCTTGCGTCGTACCATCTCGCCCATGTTGATGCCAATGAAGAAGATGGGCACGCGACTCCAGAAGATTTCAAGGTGCCCTACTACGTGATTGATAGGCGTCACCCACTGCACCAGGATGCACCACATCACCATCACCACGGGCAACCAACGATAGATGGGGTGACGACGGATCAACTCCATGTAGGGTGGGGCGAAGAGATAGAGCATCATAATGGCGGGAATGTACCAGAAGTTTAACTCGTCGCGGAGCCAGAACTCCCAGTTGAAGCCCAGCTCACCGATGAGATCGATCCACGACCAAGCTGAGCCGCCATGGAACTTTGGCAGATAGAACAGTGCCGCGATGATGAGCCAGGCTGGATAGATGCGCACGAAACGCCGGAAATAGAAACGCTTGACAGACGGATTCTTGGCCCACGAGAACCACAGGCCTATACCGCTGAGGAAAAGAAACATGTCCACACCGATGTTGCCCATGCGCCGAAGACCAAAGAATGCGTCGGAACGGGCAAGGTCCACATGGAACAGCATGATAAACAGCATGGCAGCTCCCATCAGCTCTCCACGGAAGCGGCTGATGTTAGCAAGCTCTATATCGGGAATACGTTTCACAATGTTGAATGATGAATGTTGAGTGTTGACTTATTAAATGTTGAGTGTTGAATGTTGAGTGAAGAGTTGATTCATCTAACTCCAAGCCTCGATCTTCTCACTTCAGAATCCAATCTTCTCACTTCAGACTCCTATCTCTTAACTCTTAATCTTCGCTTCTTTTGGGCTTGGAATCTTCTTCATCACTTCTTTCAGCAGCCAGGCAACGCCCAGCGAAGTGATGACATAGAGCAGCAGACCCGTGTAGTAATCACCGTGGCGCGAGATGGGGATAAACACTTTGCGCAGCACGGGATGGATGACGAAGAGGGCCGCAGAGATGGAACCCAGCCAAGAGAAGATGTACCAAAGTGTGTCGCGCAGACGCTGGATAGGCAGCAGCGAAAGGGCCTTCACGAAGTAGACAGTGGCGTAGCACACCATTGCAGGAACGAAAGCCCAAGCGTAGTAGTTGGCACTCATCGACACGATGAAGAAGGAGCAGACCACCCAGCTCATCAGCGCGCCGCCGAAGTTCATGCGCACCAGCATGATGCGCTCGCCATAGCGGGCAAAGAGAATGCCGAGACCAAAGGGCAGCATGCCGCCCATGAAGTTGTAGCGATAATAGTTGATGGCTTCACTCTCAGGACCCATCACCATTTGTATGCCGAGACATACAGCCATCAGTCCTGCTGTCCAACCCCAATGGTGGCGGTAGAGCAACAGACGATAGACAAGGTAGAGCTGGAGCATCAGACCGAAGAACCAGTAGGGTCCCGGCCAGATGTTGTCGTCGGGATGGGCAAGGAAGTTGTTGACCATACCTAATTGCGTGAGAATCTGCACCACGGTGTAGTGCCAGCTGCCCGGCGTGATGGCGTCGACAATGGTGAAGCAAACGAAGCCGACTATCATCATCTTGAACAGTTTCAGGAAGTGATAACGGATGAAGCCTCCTGTATTGACCTTTGGTTCCAGGCGCGGTCCGGGTTTGGTGTTGCCGTATTTCCTTTCCAGGCCGAAGGCACTGAGGAAGAGGAAGACGGGCACACCATAGTGCCCGAAGAACGAAATGAGGTGCATCGGCAGCAGAGCGTCGGGGCGGGCACAGACTTGCAGCAGCCAGTCGACATTGTGCTGGAAGTATTGATATTCGTTCTCCTTCACCACCGGACTGAGCCAGTGACAGTAGTTATGCAGGAAGATGCCCAGAATAGCCAGTCCGCGCATCACGTTGCATTCCGTACGGGTTAATAATTCTGCGTTCATTTTTCTTTGGGTCTTAACTTGTCGTAGTCAGCCTTGTTCTTGAGTATTCTCGGTCGCGAGGCGTCATACTCGGGCGACAGCAGGTTGTATTGTGCGTGATAGTCCTTGGTGGAAATGCCGGCGAGCCAGAGCAGCATGTGGGGCAGAGCGTCGGTCATAAACGGTTTGCGGCGAGCCGCCTTGATGGCTTGGAAGACGGCGGGATGCAGTTTGGCATAGCTGCGCGAGCAATAGATCCAGAAGGGTACCTCAAATTCATAGTGCGCCAATGGCCAGTCTACTTCGGCACTGTGGTTGCGGCAGACAATGTTGCGGCCTGGCTCGTAGCATTCCTCGCCGTGGTCGGGCATGTAGATGACAATGGCGTTGCGCTTGGAGAAG
The DNA here is from genome assembly GCF_025457485.1 of Hallella absiana. NCBI lineage: Bacteria > Pseudomonadati > Bacteroidota > Bacteroidia > Bacteroidales > Prevotellaceae > Hallella > Hallella absiana. The sequence goes on along the minus strand of NZ_JAMXSP010000002.1, from coordinate 92,033 downwards.
CGCTTGACGATAGCTGTGACGATGGAGTCGTTGTAGTGGACGGCGTTGTCGTAGTCGGCAATCATCTGTCGGCGTCCCGGTCCGAGTTCAGGCCGGTGCTCTTTGTAGTCGTCGGGAGTGAACACGCGCTGGTTGTCGGGACAGCGCTGGCGATAGCTTACGTGCTGCCCGATGAGATGGAAGATGATCAGATTGTGGTGAGTCTCATGTCCGGGGCGCACACGGTCGATGGTGATCTGTCCGTCCTTCACCTTACTGTCGTAGTCGCTCAGCAGTCCGGCGTCGTAGCGGTAGAGCTGGCTGTTGCGGGTGTCGAACTGTGCCTCGCTCAGCGTGGGATCGTTGAGGAAGAAACCGCCGGAGAAGTCGTACACGGCTTCCTTGGCACGTGGCAGGAACTGGTTGGTCAGGAAGGTGACGTGGTAGCCGGCCTTGCGGAAGAGTTCAGGGAAAAGGGGATAGTCACACCACTCGCCTTTCTCGCCCACGACGTGGGTGGAGAAGACGTTCTTAAAGACAAAGCTGGTCAGGTTCCAACAACTCACCACATCGGTGAACTTGGTGAGAAGCCCCGTCCGCTCCAGCTTTTTCTGCCGAGGGGTGGTGTTGAGAAAATAGTCGTATTGGGCATCGTGCGCCTTGCTGTAGCTCTCACCAATGATGAGCACGATGGTTGGCGAGGTGTAACTGCACGAGTCTACCTTGGCATTCTTGGCGGCGGCAATGCACTTCTCTACTTGCATCGAAGCAAGGTGGTTGCTGTATATGCTGAAAGCCAGACGGTAGATGGGCAAGTAGAACTGTGCGTGGTCGGCAGCGGTGAGCTTGTGCTCTATGGTGCCGATGGTCGGAGCGGTCATCATGCGAGTCATCTCCACCTTGTTGTGCCAGCTGGTGATGGCGCTGGTGATGAGCAGAGCAACTACGGCGATACCACTGATCAGCGTCACGGGCACGTGCTGCCAACGCTGACGGGTACGGTCTTTCCATGCTTCAAAGAGCAGATGCTGGCGCTCGGTGAACAGTCGGCACCACCGGTGACGCAAGGCAATGAGGGCATGGATCATGATGAGCAACACGATCCAGCCTACCGGCGAGAAGAGCACATCGGGGGTGAGATAGGAGCTCAGAAACTCACCGGCTTCGCGGCTGTCGGTCTCTGCAACCAAAAGGAGCATGGCCGGATTGAGCGTGGAGCTGAACTTCCAATAGCAGTAGACATCGGCCATGGTGGTGGTGTAGAGGACTACATAGAGCAGGCGGCGCACCCACACACGTACCTTGTGGGGCAGAAGGGCCAGCACCACGCAGGCGAGATAGGTGTCGAGAAACAACTCGAGAAAGAGATTGTCGTAAAGAAAATGGTCGCTGTTGAAGTCCACACGGTCACTCGATGGCGCTATCAGAGCGGTGACAATGCCAAGAGCGTACATCATGAAGAAAAATACACCATTGCGTGTAATAGGCTTCAAGAGAAACTGTGCTATACGGTGTAAACGGGTCATATAATAGATACCTATGAGTTGTGAATCACTTTAACCTTGCAAAATTAAGCATTTTCCGCCATATAACCAATTTTTGAATGTTGAATGTTGAATGATGAATGATGAATTAACGGTGTGTTGAATGAACGGAATGTCGAATGTTGAGTGATGACTGTTGAACAGGTTGGACGTGGAATACTCAATGCTTAATAAAAAAGCCAGACCACGGATGAAGTAGTCTGGCTTTCTTTCTATAGAATGGGCAGAGGGGCTGCTGATGCATGCCACTGCCGTAGTCTTTACGCTTACTTAGAGCGCCACAGTCCGTGGAGGTTGCAATACTCACGGGCATAGACGTTCTTGGCGTCGGTCTTGAACTCAGCCACCGGCTTGTCACTCGGAGTGAGGTATTTGCGCAACACCTCATTGTTGTCGGTGATAAGCTCGATGAACTGGATGTAGTGAGCCTCGGTCATGGGGTGCTCCACCTCACCTACGGTGACGCGGTATCCGCCTTCAATCTTCTCTACGACGGGCACGTGCTTCTCTGTGGCAGCGTCGGTAGTGTTCTCCTTGAGCTGCTTGAATCCGCATACGTCCTTGTCGGTGGGGACGATAACCTCTACGATGTTGCCGCACTCTGCGCACTTATATACTTCGTTTCTTTTTGCCATAATGTTTTGTTGTGTTAAATGTTGTTTGACTTTATATCATTCACAAAGATAACATTCTTTTTTGGAAGAAGCAAATTATCGGGCTGTGGCGGTGCGTGTTTTAGGATATTTTGGCTAAAAGTGATAAGAGAAAGCCTCATGCATAGCTGTGCATGCCACTGAGCAGATAGTTCACACCGAAGTACGTCATCAGGATGCTCAGGAAGCAGAACACCATATATATATGGTACGCGCGCGGACGAGCCAGTCGTGGCAGGCTTTGTGTGTGCAGGGCGATGGCATAGAGCATGAAAGTGATGAGCGCCCACGTCTCTTTCGGATCCCAACTCCAATAGCAGCCCCAGCTGACATTGGCCCAGATGGCACCAAGGAAGATGCCAATGCCTAAGGTGACGATGGCGGGATAGAGAAACACGCGGCTGATCACCTGCAAGGCTTCTGCCGTGCGGGGACGTATCAGTGCGGCAAGTCCGCAGAAGAAGGTGATGGAGAGAAAGGCGTAGCTCATCATCATGAAACTCACGTGGATGCTCAGCAGTGGAGAGTTGAGCACGGGCATCAGTGGGCCGATGGCCGGTTCCATGAGGCTGATATGGCTTACAAGCAGGAAGAAGCCCGAGATGAGAAAGCCAAAGGCGCACATCAGCAAGGTCAAGCCATTGTGGCCGGCAGACTGCGTAGAAGCAAAGATAAGCACGAAGAGCTGTGCCATCCATGCCACGGCGAGTGTCGTCTCATAGCCATTGCCCAAGGGGATGGTGCCTGATATGATCCAACGGAGAGCAAGCACGAAGGTCAACAGTAAGAACGATAATAGGAGCAGAACACGAAGGGGGCGCGTCGCTTTGGTGGAGCGTCGTGCCATAAAGCCTAAGGTCAGCATCCCCAACGTGAGGTTGAGAATGAAAAGAATCGTGGTGTAGGGCAGCCGGTTGTAGATTTTCTCAGCAGTGAGTCTTGACTTTGAGGGCAGGCTGTTGCCGCCGTTGTGTTGCTGATACTCGGCGATGGCGTCCAGCGTGCTGTTGACGGTGGCGAAGTCGCCGCGCCGGGCAACGACGAAGAGCGTGGCAAAGGAACGCCCGATGAAGTCGGCATCCTTTCGTGGCATCTCTTTGGGGAAGCGCTCAAAGGGTGAGAACCACAGTGTGCGTTGATGGGAGAAGGTGTAGGGATAGAGCGTGAATGGGGTGCCCTGACGCAGTGTCATCATCATTTGCAGTTTGCCGTCGATGTCGGCGCAGGCTTTGTGGAAGGCATCTTTGTTGGTGCCGTGGGCGTAGTCGTAGGCAGGTTGTCCTAAAATGTATTCTCCATTGCGGAAGAAAGCGTTCATGCTGGCGTATTTTCCGATGCCCAATTGTTGGCGCATCTCGCTGCTTTTGATGTGAATGAACGGCTCGCCCGACCAGTCCTCGGGATAGAAAGTCCAGCCCAACAGCACCTGCTCAGCGGTGTAGTTCTTGTAGCTGCGGCTGCCATGAATTTTCTGCACGAAGTCGAGCGCGTAGGTCTCTGCGGGACAGATGCGGTCGTTGTATTCCATAAGCAGCTTGCCAAAGCGGTCGGCGGTCTCACGAGGCACGCTGGTCTGTGCGTGGCTGATGGAGGGGACAAGCGTCAGCAGAATGAATATAATCTGGGTAAGAACCGAACTGCGCCTTGCTTGCGATGTATTATCCTTGCTTCTATTAATGGTGTCATCCAAATGGGATAGCTGTCGGATACTGCGGCGGAACGTGCCCTTGGGGTCTATGAGCAACCAGAGCAATGAGAAAAAGAGCAGACCGTAGCCCGTGTAGGTGGTGGGGATACCCCAGCGGTCGCTGCTGATGCTGAGTATAGAGCCGAGGTTGTCGGTGTCGTAGCTGGCTTGGTAAAAACGGACGCCGTGGTAGACAAAGATCTTGTTCATCGACACTTGGGCATGGGTAACGGTCTTGCCGTCGGCGATAGAGAAGTGGGTGATGTAGTCTGAGGCAGCTGTGGTGCCAGAATGGTTGATTACGTCGAAGCGATCGAGTCGGACGACAAAGGGAAGAGGTTGACTCTTGCTCTCAGTCATCGACACCATCTCGCGATAGCTGTCTACCGCTTCGCCTTGCCGCAGATGGATCGTACCGCTGAACGAGGTGATATGAGTGAGCAAGGCACCTAACAATATAATAAGGAGTGAGAGGTGGAGCAACAAGATGTTCCATTTCCTTACGTGCCGCTTAACGAAATACGTGGTTCCGCCTGCTGCTAACAGAGCCCATAGCAGCGTGAACCACCATGCGCCATAGATGTGTTCATTGACAAACGGCGTGCTGGTGCAATGCTCTACGATGGTGGCTGCCGCCATTACACTGATAAGAAGCACGTAAAGGGAGAGAAGAGCTTTCTTGATAAACACCATGTTATTGATAATGAGTTAAAACGACGATGATAGTATTAATATTGTGTTGGGCATCATGTGTTTCGGAAAAGAGAAGTCATGCGGCACGACTCAGGGTCTCCCGACTCCTTGCCCTGACCGCATGACGAAAAACATGATGTTATATTGCTCGTAAGAATTTCACGACACAGTCGCGGTCTTTCTTGCTGAGCTGATAAAACTTCGCCGCAGCGAAGTAAGCCTGGCTGTTCTTGCTATAGGCGTGCCACATGATGGCCTCCACCTCGTTACGTGCACGGCAGTCGTGCAACCGGTCTTCAGCACCTGTGTTGGCCAGCGAGAGTCCGCGTCCCCACAGTGGTGTGGTGCGGCACCAGCTGCCATGGATGTCGTTCTTCATGCACAGCTTGTGCTGTACGAAGTCAGAATAAGGATATATCTTCTGATGAGGATATTTGGGTAGCGGCTTCAGGCTGATGTTGTTAGGACTCCAGTAGTTGTCATCGCCGGTAGTCCACTGAGGACGGTGACAGTGGGCGCACCCCATGCTGATGAAGAGCTCCTTGCCACGCTGTACGTCGGTATCGTTGAGATCGCGGGCACGGGGAATGGAGAGTCCGCGGTGCCATACCATGAAGTTGTAGAACTGGTCGTCGCTCATCTCTGCCTGGAACTTATGCCAGGGATTGTCGAACTGGTTGGTGCCGGGTCGCAGTAGGTTGTAGACCATGTGCTGTACGCTGTCGCGTGAGCCGTCACCATAATAGGGTGAAGTCGGGTCGGCCATGATCGCCTTCAGCACGCTTTCGTTTTCCGACATAGCTTTGGCCCAGGCATTGGTGGTGTAGAGATAAGGACGGTCGGAACGCATCACGTTGGTGATATTCCACACGGCGTTGGCACCGGGGCCGTCCTGCAGAGATGCACGGGTGAGGGCATAGGTGAAGCGCTTGAGCATTTTCTCGACAGGCTGTCCTTTAGAGTCGGTGCCGGGAACAGTGAACTTATACCAGGCACTGGCTGCCATGTCGTTGGCTCCTTTGTCCCAAAAGCTTGGGTTCAGTTCCACGCCGACAGCAGCTTCTTTCTTATATTGTGCGATGATAGAGTCTTGTGGAATGGCATCGATGAGGCCTGTACCGATGACGCCAATGGTCGACTCCAGTCTGACAGCATAGTTGGTAGGCTTCGGGTCGGTGTTGAAGGCACTCTCAGGAATCGTTACCTCAGGATAGATAAGGTCGTAGGTTTCGCCGTCGGGAAACTTCATTGGCAGTCCTGACTCCATGGCGGTGACGTGCTTCCACTCTATTCTTATCTGACTGCCATCGACAGGTGGCAGGAAGGGTGCATTGGCGAGGGTCTGCGGCATGCCCGTGACCTCAGAGATATAGGCACCGTCGTTGCTGCCCTCAGATTTGGGATGGTAAATAGCTAAGAGGTAGCCGTTGCCGTAAGTCGATGGGTAAGAGGTCTGCCGCTTGCCGTGTCCGTAGCCTGGGTGACAGTCAATGCACGACGATCGCAGGTAAGCTGGTCCGAGTCCTTTGAAGGGAGCTGTGTTGTCGGTGAAGTTACGTTCAAAGACAGCCTCACCGAGTTTGAAGGCCAGCTCCAGTTTTTCGTTGTCTACCACCGCGGGCGTTTCGTCTTCGTAGCAACCGGCGGTGACGTTACTGGTGGTGCCGAGTTTACCACCCGGATACCATTCGTCGGCAGAGAAGTTGCCTACAGACTTTCCAACATATTCAGCGTCTTCCACATTGCCCTGAACGCTGACATCTGGGTCATTGTCCTTACAGGCAGAAAGTCCCATGGCCATCAGTCCTGCAAGGATTAAGAGAGATTTATTCGTACAGTAGTTCATTGTCATGAAAGTGATTTGATTTTTCTCTTTCCTCCCGCCTTTTGGGGAGGAAAGAGCTTACGCGTTATTGCTTCGACATCCACTCACCGGCTTTGGTGAGGTCGGCGTCGAGTGCTTGTATAGCCTTCTGAGCAACGCCCACCTTTTCGTTGTGGATGTTGTTGACGAAGCCGCCCTTCAGCGTCTTGCAGTCATCCAAAGCCGCAATCGAGGCCTTCAAGTCGCTCTCAAGTTGTGCAAGTCCCTCATAGTTGTGATTCTTCATAAACTGAATGAGCGACTTGCTGTTGTCGCGGCTGTTGTCGTCGGAACGCCCACCGTAGAGACTGTTCTCAATAGAGCGGATGTTGTCCTGGAAGTCATAGAACGAGCGCTCGCTGTAAGGCGACTCGATATAGTTCTCGTCCTCGCCAGAGTAAGGATTGCCGATCTTTGTGTTGGCGACCTCGTCGCAGATGTTCTCACATCCAGCGATGATGATGGCGTTCATGGCTGCTTGCCATGTGCGGTAAGTACTTCCGGCGTTGCCTGCTGCAAGGAAGTTCTGACCATAGGAATAGTCGCCGCCGTTGACGGTTGTTGCGTATTCGAGTTCCTCCATGCGATCCTTGTGTTCCTTGGGCGCGTTTTCGTTCCACGCCACTTCCATCTGCCAGCATTTGTCGCGCAGGTCAAGGGCGACGACCTTAGCGAAGACCAGTTCCTCTTCACCGGTGACATCGGCATTGATCTTTGTGAATTCATTGTCAGTCTCGTTGGCCTTCAGTGCGTCGACAGTGCGGTTGGCACCATTGCGGAAGAGCACAAACTCGATGCCGTGGAAGCCTAACTGTGTTTCACCGAGCACGGTGACGTCGTTGTCCTCCTCCATCTGCTTCACCTGATCTTTGTTCTTCAGTGTGGTGGCAAGTTTGCTCACGTTGAGCGGCCAGGTGTCGATATGCGGGTCGATGCCGAAGTCTGTAGCGGCGCCGAAGAGGAAGGCCTCACTGCTCTCGTAGTACGAGCGTGCTTTCTTGAAGGTCTCGCAAGTCTGGTCGATGTCGCTCTGGGTGAGCGTACCGGCGCGGAACTTTGTTAGGTCGTTGTCGAGCTGGGTGTAGAGGGTTGCCGTCTCCTCGGCGAGATATTTGTAGGTGCTGTTCACAGTGTTGGCGATGTACTGCTCACCGATGGCTTTCATCTCTTTCTGTGCGTTGGTGAGCCCGGCTGTATCGCCATTGTCGTTGTTGTCGTCACTGCACGATGACAGTCCGGCTGTAGTAAGGAGAGCTGCCGCGAAGAGCAGCGCATACTTGGTAAATTTTCTCATTGTTATGTCTTTGTTAGTTATGTTTTCGTTACATATCCCGTACTTCTTTACAGGAAGAAAGCCTCGTAGGCGATACCTATGTTCAAGCTTGGTTCGTTGTTGTACTGGCTTTTGAGGAAGCGGTAGGAGTAGTCAGCCTTGATGGCAATTTGCTTGATGGGGTAATAGTTGAAGCCGAAGGTCACGGCCTGCTTCTTTGTATATTCATAGGAGGGCTCACCTTTGGCCGGAATATACGAGTTGTAGTAGTCGTATCGGCCAAAGAGATAGAACTTTTGCTGGTCGGCGTGCAGTTTCTGAATCTGTGAGAAGATGTCGTAGCCGGCTTCCACGCCGATGGCTACGGCATTCTTTCCCACATAGCTTTTGTCGTAGGGGGCATTGTTCGACGTGCGGTTGATCTTCACGGTGCTCAGCGTCTTGGCGTCGCTCAGATAGCCGTAGTCAGCTTGGCCGCGTACGATCCAGTTATATTTATGAAAGGTAAAGTCGAAAGAACCGAAATACACGCTACCTTTGATGTTGTCGTAAGTCTTCGTGCCTAACTTCTCTCCCTGGGTGTTGTAGTTGTCACCCTCCATGTCGTGGGGAAAAGTATTGTGCATCGACTGTCCGTAGTATCCACTCAGTCCCAGTCGCAGACCGTCTATGGCGTAGTAGTCGAGGCGGGCTGCAAAGCCGTATTTGTTGGCCACCTTATATTCAAATGGGCTTCCCGCACCGGCATTGATTCATCCGTCGCGGCTGAACTTGAAGCCGTCGAGTCCGGCAAGCAGTTGAGCCTCATAGCGGAACTTCCCTGCGCGTCCCCAGAAACTCACGCCCGTGTCGTGCCATGTCGAGGGCAGAATGGTGTATTCGCCTTGCGGGCGATAGACGGTGAAGAAGTTGAGCGGCTCGTGGTGGGCGTTGAGTAGTCCCACGGGCACGACGATGTGTCCGGCACGGATGTTGGCCCATCGAGCAAAACTCTTTTGCAGCCAGAACTGTTCCAGTTCCACCTCACCGCCTTTTTCCGTATCGGTTTCCCATTCACCGCTCTCCTCATATTCCTGTTCTACCGACGAGCCGGTGCCGGTATGCTCAAACTCTATCTCCGAGCCCATCGTCCATCCTTTGCCAAAATCGTAGCCCAAATAGATGACAGCGTGGGGAATGTCGAAACGTCCGTGGCTCGGGTCATGTCTGTACTGGCTTACGCGAGAATAGCGGTAGACGTTGTCGCTGTAGAAATTGCGGCTGTAGGCAGCCTCGCCGTATCCGCCTACGCTCAGACGGTGACCGCCGGCGTGAGCCATCACCGAGTCTGCGGCACTGACCTGAGCCTGTATGGGCAGGGCTGCAAAAGCGAGCGCCAAAGACAGCAGGCTTGTTGAGATCTTCTTTTCCATCGTGTGTTACTGTTGATATTTACTTCTTTTTTACGGCTGCAAAGTTACGGAGTATAGGGAATGTTGACAATACCTAAAATTCGTGAAATCGACAAATGGTCGTAGCATCCTCATTATTGGGGATGTTGGTAGGCTGTGCTTTGTCTGTAACTCCCGTGTTTACGATGAAACACATTCTTCACACGGTTGTAGTCCCAATGCCATTTGCTGTTAACAAATCCTTAATATTTGTGACCTAACTTTGCAGTGTCATTCAACAAAAAGATGAAAATGCGATTTAAAGAAGGTAAAAAGATGAATCCGTTGCTGCTGTTTGTGTTGTTGGCTGGACTGCCCTCTGCTGCGTCCGCCGATGTGCTCCGTGGCACGGTAAAGAGCCAGTCGGGTGCTCCTCTGGTCGGTGTGAGCGTTTATGACAAGACTTCCGGACAGGGTGTTGTCACCGACGAGAAAGGACAGTATGCCATTGACACGGAGAATGGACACGAGCTTCGCTTCTCCTATCTCGGCTTTCAGGAACAGCACCATCAGGTCAATGGCAGTCAGCTCGACGTGAAGCTGAAAGACGATGTGCACAACCTCGACGAGCTGGTCGTCGTCGGTTATGGCGTGCAAAAGAAGCGCGACATCATCGGCGCCGTGTCGTCGGTCAGCGGTGACGTGCTGGAGAACCGCAGCAATCCCAATATCACGCGTAGTCTGCAAGGACAGGTGCCCGGTCTGACCATCACCATGGCCGATGGCAAGCCCATCCGCACGGGTACCATTCGCATTCGTGGCAATGTCAACTCCATCGGAGCCGGCGGTGGCGCCCTTGTGCTTGTCGATGGCGTGGAGGGTGATCTCAATGCTGTCAACCCCGACGATGTGGAGAGCATCAGCGTGCTCAAGGATGCGTCCTCGACGGCTATCTATGGTGCTCGCGGCGCTTTTGGCGTGATCCTCATCACCACCAAGAAAGCCAAGGTGGGCCGTCCTACCATCCAATATAGCGGCAATGTATCCATACTCTCACGCACCGTCAAACCCGAAATGGTGACCAACGGACTACAGTGGACCACCGATTTCTACAATGCCTACGTCAACTATAAAGGCAAGGAGCCCAGCACTATCAACAACCGCTTCAATAAGTTCATCGTCAGCTGGGACGACTGGTACAGCGAACTGCAGCGTCGCGATGCCGATCCTACGCTTGAGAAGATCCGCATCAATGCCAACGGCTATTACGACTACTTCGGCAATACCGATTGGTTTGCCGAGACCTATAAAAACAGTCATGCCGCCACGCAACACAATCTCAGTCTCTCGGGTGGTTCCAACCGGGCTACCTATCTTCTCTCCGGCGGATACTACGGCACGAGTGGTATATATAAAATAGGAGACGAGAAATTCCAACGCTTCAACCTCCGCGCCAAGGGCACGCTGCGACTCAACAGTTGGCTGACTGTGAGCGATAATATCGAGTTGTGGCGCCGCATCTATCACGAGCCTGCCGTGATGTACTCCTACAGTCCTACCGACCTCTCTACGATCATCCCTATCCAGCGTCAGATCGAGACCCAGGGCTTCCCCGTTGCCACTTTGCGCAACCTCGACGGCACGTGGACCGAGGCCGCTGTCTACACAGGATACACCGGAATGTACGAGGGTACGTCATGGCGCGAACTGAAGAAACTCACGGTGAAGAACACTGCCGGGCTGACTGCCGACTTCATTAAGGATGTGCTGCAGGGTAAGGCCGACTTTACTTATAGCTATACTGCCAACCACCGCGATCAAGTCGGCAACCTCTACACGGGCTACATCTCGCCGTCGGCTTCTGTACAGCACCAAAACTTCAGCTATCTCGAGTCGCGCTTCTACGACACAGAATATATGTCGGCCAATGCCACGCTGACTTTCACGCCCCGTCTCAGTGCCGACCATAAGGTGAAGATCATGGGAGGCTGGAACCTCGAGAGCGAGAAAAACCGCTCTACACGTGTCATGCGGCAAGGACTGCTCGTCAAGGACAAGCCCAACTTCAATCTTCTCGATGGTGACAACTATTACATTCAGGACAACGGCAGCTACGACTGGGCGTTTGTCGGATTCTTCTATCGTTTGAACTACAACTACAAAGGCCGTTACCTCGCTGAGGCCAGTGGACGCTACGACGGCAGCAGCAAGTTTCCGTCAAGTCAGCAGTGGGGCTTCTTTCCTTCCGGTTCTGTCGGCTGGCGGGTGAGCGAAGAACCGTGGATGAAAGCGCTGCGCGACTCGTGGCTCAACAACCTCAAGGTCAAGGCTTCTGTCGGTGAGGCTGGTAACGGACTTGTCAGCCCTTACCAGTATCTCTCCACGATGTCGATCAAAAAGAGCAGTGTGGTCAAGGACGGAAAATTCATCACCTACACTAATGCGCCCGCACCCGTTCCCAAGAGTCTGACGTGGGAAAAGGTGACCACCTATGATCTTGGCCTTGATCTCGACCTTTTCCGCAATCGCTTCAAGCTCTGTTTTGACCTCTATCGCAAAAACACCACCGACATGTATGTCGTCGGTGACGAGCTGCCCGCCGTCTATGGCAACAGTGCACCCAAGGGCAACAATGCCGACATGAAGACCAACGGATGGGAGCTCAGCGTGAGCTGGCGCGACCAGGTGACGCTGGCCGGAAGTCCCCTGCAGTATTTTGCCAAAGCCGCCCTGTGGGACAGCCGCAGCTATATCACCAAGTACACAGCTACAACCAACACACTGCCTACCAATAACACCGCACATTATTATAAAGGTATGGAGGTCGGCGAACTGTGGGGCTTCCATGTTGACGGATTCTTCCAGAGCAAAGACGATGTTGCCAAGTCGCCTTCGCAGAGCTGGTTCACCAACTACAATGGTGGCGGAACGGTGTGGGAGGCCGGTGATCTGAAGTTTAAGGATGTCAACGGAGATAAGAAGATCGACAACGGCAACGGCACGCTTGAGAACCACGGCGACCTGGTGAAGATCGGCAACACCGCGCCCCGCTATTGCTATAGTTTCTCGTTGGGAGCTGACTGGAAGGGCATCGGCCTCTCCACCTTCTGGCAAGGTGTGGGCAAGCGCGACTGGTATCCTCATGCCGAGTCGTCGCTCTTCTGGGGCATGTATGGCCGTGCCTATGGCTTCGATCTGCCGTGGCAAAACAGTAACACCCAGGCCGGTGTTGATGCCGACGGCAATATCACCAATTCCGGAGCCTATTGGCCACGACTGCGCTCCTATATCGCTGAGGTCGGAAAGGGCACGCTGACGCAGCCCAACGACAAGTATCTGCAGAGCGCCGCCTATCTCAGACTGAAGACCATCAACCTGAGCTACTCTTTCCCGGTCAGTCTCATCAAGCCGCTGGGACTGCATAAGCTCATGATCTACGTCGCCGGTGAGAACCTGCTCACCTTTACGCCACTCCACAAACACGCCAAGAACTTCGATCCCGAGGTCATCAACTCCGGTGATCCCGACGGATGGAGCCCGGTGGGAGAGGCCGGTGACGGATACAGCTACCCGATGATGAAGTCTGTGTCCTTTGGACTGAACGTAACATTCTGATTGAACTAAAAATAGCAAACAATGAATAGAAAGATGATATGCGGGCTCGCTCTTGCCGCAATGACCTTTTCGGCGTGCAGCGACCTGCTCGACAAGGAACCGCTCAACAACATCGACTCGCGCGAGTTTTTCGCCAATGCTGAGGAGCTGGAGCTTTATGCCAATGGTCTCTACGTCGACATGATACCCAGTGCTGAGGATCTCACCAGCAGTGGCAGCGGCACGTGTGACTATCTGGCTACGAGCACGACCAGCTCGCTGCTGCAAAAAGATTTCGACGTGGACAAGATGTCGGGATGGACCTACGGCGCGTGGACCAATCTCTTCCGCTGCAACTATTTCCTGGAAAACATCGCAAAGGCCAGTGGCAGCGCTGATGCCGCCACTCTCAACCACTATCGTGGCATTGCCCGCTTCTGGCGTGCCTGGTTCTATTTCGACAAGGTGAAGACCTATGGCAACGTGCCTTGGTACAGCCACACCATCGACGCTGCCGACAGCGTGCAGCTCTATAAGACCCGCGACGACCGCGAGCTCGTCATGGACAGCGTGCTGGCTGACCTCGACTTTGCCGCCGCTCACCTCAAAGCAGACAAGACGCTGCCGGTGTCGGCCTATACCGCCTTGGCACTGAAGTCGCGCGTCTGTCTCTTCGAGGGCACCTATCGCAAATACCACACCGTCAATCCATCTACCAATGAACCGTGGAAAGAGACCAATAGCTCACGGCGATGGCTCGGCGAATGCGTCAAAGCCTCGGAAGCACTGATGGGCTCAGGCGTGTACGGAATTGTCAACACGGGACATCCCGAAACCGACTACCGCAGTCTGTTCCAGTCAGAAAAACCATTGGACAAGGAGGTGATCATGGCGCGGGAATACAGCAGTGAGCTGGTTGCCACGCACAACGTCACGCAGAAGTTCAACTCTGCCGGCAACGACACGCGCCGTTGGTCACCCACGCAGGACTTCGTCAACACTTACCTCAACCGCGACGGCAGCCGGTTTACCGACCTGCCCGGCTACGACAAGAAGACCTTTGTGGAAAACTGCACTAACCGCGACTGCCGACTGCAACAAAGCGTCATTACACCCTCTTACAAGAAAAACATCAATGGCACTGTGCAGCGCTACAATGCTACTTGGTCGGTGACGATGACTGGCTATCAAGTCATTAAGTTCAACATGGACGACACCTATTATGAGCAGACCAGCCGCTGTAGCAACGCTATCCCCATTTTCCGGTATGCCGAGATCCTGCTCAACGAGGCTGAGGCTAAGGCTGAGCTTGGTGAGATGGACGGCAAGGTATGGGACAATACCATCCGCCCACTGCGTGAGCGGGCCGGTGTCAATGGCGACGCGCCCACTGTGGCTGACCCCTATCTGGTGAAATACTATCTTGGAAAATGCTCGGATAAGTGGCTGTTGGAGATTAGACGTGAGCGTGCCATTGAGCTTTTCTTTGAAGGAGAGGGCCTGCGCTACGACGACCTGATGCGATGGGGTGAGGGCGAGATGCTCGCCGGAGAGTGGAACAGCATCTACATCGGTGAGAAAAACAAAGCCTATGACACCAACGGCGACGGTGTGAAAGACCTGGAGGTCTGCGACGGCAAACCCGCCTCGACGGTTTCCGGTATCTATTACATCAATCTCGCTAAGTCGCCTTACTACTCTTTCAAGGACGGAAGACTCTATATCAAGAACGAAAACGACTGGAGCGACAAGAAATATCTCCACCCCATACCACGTGCCGCACTGGTCAAGAATCCTAATCTCAAACAAAACTACGGATGGAAATGAAAGCATCATTCTTCATAGCTGCTCTCTTGCTCCTGATGGGAGTAGAAGCTCTTTCCTCATGCAATTCCGACGACAGCAACTTTGTGCTTCGCTCCGACTCACAGCTCCATTTCAGTTATGCGGCCGGTGAGCGTGACTTCACGGTGTGCACCGACGGCGACTGGTCGGTGACCACACAATCGTCGTGGCTGTCGTTCGACAAGACGAACGGAACGGGCGACGGCGCTACTCGCCAAAAGATACAGGTGATCTCGGCACGCAACACCGGTGCCGAGCGTCTCGACTCCTTTGTGCTTCATGCAGCGGGACGCGACCTGACCGTCTACTGCCGCCAGGACGAGGGCGCTCCTTTCACCTTTGGCAATGCCAAGTTCTCGGGTTCCTTGCAGATGGGCAAGCGTGCTGACCTCTGTGTCGTGTTGCCTTACTCTTATGGCTATCGGGGTATGACGCTGAAGTTGCACACCGCTTTGTCGGGCGCAGGGGCCGAAGGCCTTGTTGTCAACGACACCACGGTGACGCTCGGTGGCGAGACGGGTACGATACTGTTACCCGTCATCGGTGCCCCGAAGTCCGCCGGGCCGGTACTCATCAAGGTGTCTGCTGATGCGGCCGATGTCAGTCCCGTTGTCGTTCAGACCTCTGTGCTCTCGCAGGTGCTCCTGGAACAGCATTTCGACCAAATGGTTTGGGGTGGTGACGTCATCAACTATCAGCCGGGCGTCATGGGCGGCTTCATGGCGGGCGACGGCGGTAAGGTTGTCGACCCCAGCGTCGCTGTTGCTTCCTGCAAGGCTTCTGCTGACGGCAGCAACGACCTTATCCTCACCATGTCGGAGAGCTATCGACGGTTGCGCGGCTTCGAGGGCTGGGAGGGAGCACGCATCTATGAGCATCCGGGTTACGTGAAGATTGGAACGGCAAAACTCGTCGGTACGATCATCACTCCGGCGCTGAGCCGCTTGTCCGATGGCGTGACGACAGTCAGGGTGACCTGTCGTGTGGCACAGTATCTCAGTGAGTCTGGCGGTACGCTGACCATTCAAGTCCTCGGTGGCGGCACGCCTTCGATGGAGGCCTACGCCTATCAGCATGCCGGCAAGAAGACGGGATGCACCTGGGAAGACATTGCGTTCACGGTGACCGGCGTGACGAAGAACACAAAGATCGCGTTCAGCACGAAGGGCAACAAACGCTTCTGCTTGGACGATGTGGTTATTTCTGAAGGTAAATAAAGCGATATGAGAAGACAAGTTTTTGAGATTATCAACTTTGTGGTCGCCATGACCATAGGCATATTCTTCATCTGTTCCTGCTCTTCTTCCTCAGAAAGTGGGGGAGGGGACAACGGTGGAAAGACAACATCCACGCCAGCCGTACCTCAGCCCGACGCCGGCAATGACCTTTACGGACTGCTTCTCGACGACAGCGGAAAGCCTTGCACGGGTGTCACCGTCAGCGATGGCTATAGTTGCGTACAGACCGACAGCCGTGGCTTTTACCAGATGAAGCGCCATGAAGGAGCCCGCTATGTGTTCTACGCTACGCCGTCGGACTGCAAGGCGCGCCCCACGCAGTTCTTTCAGAAACTGAACACAGCAAAGGAGTATGACTTCACGCTCACAAGGCAAACCTCGTCGGTGAGTCATTTCGCACTCATCGCCATGGGCGATCCACAGGTGACCAACAATAGTCAGCTGGCCCGCTTCAAGGACGAGACGCTGACCGACTTGCAGCAGACCGTTGCCAGTCTGAACCTGCCTACGTGTGGCATTGCCTTGGGAGACATTGTCAACGACAAGCCAGACATGATGTGCTCGATGCGTTCTGTGCTCTCCTCTACCGACACGCCGTTCTTCTCTACCATCGGCAACCACGACAAGGTGAGGCAGACCGACGTCACGACGCCCAGAACCACCGACAACTACGAGCGGGCGTTCGGGCCGCTCAACTACTCGTTCAACCGTGGACAGGTGCATTTCATCTGTCTCGATGATGTGGTGTTCAGCAACAGTGAGGACTACGCCACCGGCATCTCTGATGATCAGATCGCCTGGATGAAGGCCGACCTGCAGAGCGTCCCCAAAGACAGATTGGTGATCGTCTACTACCACATCCCTTTGCGCGACAGCAATGCACCGGGCCGCGCGGCTATGCTCAGCCTGCTCAAGGACTACCCCAATGTGAAGCTCATGTGCGGACATACCCACTACTTGCAAAACTATCAGGTCAAGGAGCCCATCCAGACTGAGGAGCGCATCCACGGCACAGCGTGCGGAGCCTGGTGGCACTCGGTCATCTGTACCGACGGCACGCCCAATGGCTACGCTGTCTATGAGATTCAAGGCAACAAGATCATCAACCAGTATTACAAGCCCACGCGCTACGACAAGTCGTTCCAGATACGTCTCTTCCATGGCAACGCCTTCTTTGGCGGACAATACGGTACCTATTCCTATGGGCTCCCTTCCGACTATGTCGTAGCCAACGTGTTCAACTATGACCCGCAATGGCATGTGAGCGTCTATGAAAATGGGAAGTATAGTGGTGAGATGACCTCTGCGCTGAGCTACTTCAAGCAGGACGCCTGGGCTGTGGGACTCCATCTTGGCGTGCTCAACCGCGATGAGAAGAACTATGGAGTCACCTGCTATCACGACTTCGTCTACAAACTCAAGAACCCTAAGGCCAAGGTCAAGGTGGAAGCTGTAGACGAGTATGGCAACACCTACACGCAAGAGGCGTTTACCACCTCTCTCGCTGAGGCCGAGAGCTATGGCAGCGCAGCGGCTAAATAACTTCATCAACAAGAATTCCAAAGCACAATGAA
This sequence comes from Hallella absiana, assembly GCF_025457485.1. Classification (NCBI taxonomy): domain Bacteria; kingdom Pseudomonadati; phylum Bacteroidota; class Bacteroidia; order Bacteroidales; family Prevotellaceae; genus Hallella; species Hallella absiana. The sequence goes on along the minus strand of NZ_JAMXSP010000002.1, from coordinate 74,719 downwards.
AAAGATAACAACTCTATTTCTCCTTTCTGCCATGACGCTCTCTGCCATGGCGCAGCAAACCTCTTTCGTATTGAAAGGTGAGGTGAAAACGCCTGCCGGTAAAGGTATCGCGCATGTCGTGGTCAACGACGGACTTCACTTCACCACCACCGACGAACAAGGACGGTGGACGCTGACCAGCGACACCTGTTTGAGCAAGTTTGTCGCCATCTCCACTCCCGCCGACTATGAACTCAACAACGACCATGGTCTGGCTCGGTTCTATATTCCCATGGCAAAGGCAGTAAAGAGCGGTAACAACAACGATTTCGTACTCCGCAAGCGCAAGAAAGGAGCTGACCGCTTTACCTATATTGCCATCAGCGACCCGCAGATGCGCAATGAGAAAGAGGTGGGACGATGGAAAAACGAGACGCTCAAGGATCTCACTCACACCGTAGATTCGCTGAAGAGCCGGGGCGAGATCATCGGCATGACGCTCGGCGACCTGGTCTTCGACACGCCTAACCTCTTCCCTACGTACGCTGCCTCGTGTCAGAACCTGGGGTTGATGATGTTCCAGACCATCGGCAACCACGATCTCGACAAGCGCTATCAGGATTTGCACAACATGCGGCTGGGCACGCCCGTTTATGCCGAGCAGAACTATTTCCGCTTTTTTGGTCCTACCGACTACTCGTTCAACATCGGAAAGATACATGTCGTGACATTGAAAAACATCAATTATGTAGGTCATAAGAAATATATCGAGGCCATCACCGACGGGCAGTTGGCCTGGTTGGAAAAGGATCTGAGCTATGTGCCGAAGGGCTCTACCGTGTTCCTCAACATGCATGCTGCCGCATGGAACACAGTACAGGGCGACGGCAACATCCGCAATGCAGCCGAACTGAAGCAGGTGTTGAAGGACTATCGCGTGCATGTCTTCTGCGGGCATACCCATTATTTCCAGAATATCGTGGTCAACGATCATCTCTATCAGCACAACATCACGGCGGCGTGTGGCGCTTGGTGGGCAGGCAGCGTGGGAGTGTGCGGTGCGCCCAACGGCTATCTCATCGTTGATGTCAACGGTGACGACGTGCGCTGGCACTTCAAGCCGACGGGTGAACCCGTGACTACACAGATGCGGCTCTACGTGCCGGGCACCTTCCGTCGCGATCGTCAGCATCTTGTGGCCAACGTCTGGGACTATGATCCGGCGTGCACGGTGACCTGGCAGGAGGATGGTGTCGACAAGGGGACGATGGAACAGTTCACAGCCACCGACGAGATGTATATACGCATGGAGAACGCGCTCTACCGCGATGCCGGCGAGCAGCCCACCGGGCATCTCTTCCGATGCAAGCCGGGAAAGAAGGCCAAGAGCGTGACCGTAACGTTTACCAACCGCTTCGGCGAAAAATATAAGCAGGAGATAAAGCTGTAGCGAATCTGCATCGTTGCGGATATACACAGACGAGAATACACACAGACACGTATCGGGGGCTAAAGGCGGTAATCAGCCTTTGGCAAATCTCTCAATGCTAACGGGGGTGGCAACGAACTTTTGTTGTCATCCCTATTTTTAGGTATTGCGTGACTGAAAGAAAATGTGTAATTTTGCATACAGTGAACAAGAATCAGCTAAGGCAATGAAAAACGTGAAGATGTATGAGGCGGGCGACAAGATGATATCGGTCATCCGTGACAACTATAATATCCTGCAGGCAATGAACTCCTTTGGCATCTACCTCGGCTTCGGCGACAAGACGGTTGATGAGGTGTGCAAGGAGCAGGGAGTGGACACCTTTACCTTCCTGACGGTCATCAACTACACGGTCAATGGTTACGAAGATAAGCTCGGTGTGGACAAAATCTCCATTCCTACGCTGCTCAAATATCTGCGCGCCAGCCACGATTACTATCTCGACTTCCAACTGCCGTTGATTCGCCGTGAGCTCGCCGATGCGCTCGACGAAAAGGACAATCTCGCACGCCTCATCCTCAAACTGTATGATGAATACGCCCATGGCGTGACGGTGCACATGCGCTACGAGGAGAAGCATGTCTTCCCTTACGTGCAGAAGTTGCTCGACGGTGAGACGTCTGACAACTATGACATCGACACTTATTCCAAGCACCACAATCAACTTGACACGAAGCTGAGGGAACTCAAGAACATCATCATCAAGTATCTGCCTGCCGACGGACCCCACAACAACAAACTCATGGCCACACTCTACGATATATATAATAATGAGGAGTGGCTCCATCTCCACTGCAATGTGGAGAACGACATCTTCATTCCTGTCATCCGGCATCTCGAAAACCAGCGGAAGCAACAGAGTGTGGAGCTCAGCGCCATCCCCGGCATGGTGAAACACGAGGGTGAGAACGACCCGCTGAGCCAGCGTGAGCGTGATGTCATCGTGGCGCTGGTGCAGGGAATGTCCAACAAGGAGATAGCCGACCATCTGTGCATCTCCACCAACACGGTCATCACCCACCGACGCAATATCGCCAAGAAACTGCAAATACATTCACCAGCGGGTCTGACCATCTATGCCATTGTCAACAAGTTGGTGAGCATAGATCAAACAATGCAAAAGTAGGGGGGCTCCAGACCCTCTTCTCCCAGCCTCTTCCCCCTAAGATGGGGAAGAGAAAATGCTATACCCAAGTCCCAAGCATGAATTTTCTGAGTCTTTTATCTAAGGCTTTGTACTTTTGCTTAAGATGAGTAAGTGTGCCTGGAAAGAGTTTCTTCAGTTAGCCTCTTTCCATTCTTTTATGATTTTGTCAGTGCCACTTCCTGCCTTTTCCGCTACGCCCGGCATGGCAAAATTTTGTGCTGAAATAGAATAACCGGCCGCAAACTTACGAATATTGAAAATAGTTATTATCTTTGCAAACAAATGATATACGGACGCTATGATTGTCACTTTTGAAAAAGGAATTCCTGCAGAACTTGTATGAGAATGGTAAGGCAACGGATATGAAGCACTGGTATCAACCCCAAATCGTAAAGAAGTACAAGAAGGTTGTTGATATAATGAAGAGTGCGAAACACGTCCTGACACTTACCCAAATAGGTTCACTACATTATGAGAAATTGCATGGTGACAAAGAAGGCCTTTCATCAGTAAGGGTCAATAACCAGTACCGTATAGAATTTGAGGAGACTAAGCAGAATGAAGAAGATATTTCCACTATCTGCAATATAACGGAATTAAGTAGTCATTATAAATAGGAGGATGTTATTATGATACACATAGACGGAGTTAAAGACAATATGATAGCTAACAACGTGGATCCTTTTGAGCCAACTCATCCTGGAGAAGTTATCCGGGATGAACTTGAAGATAGAGGAATGTCGCAGCGTCAGCTTGCTAAAAAAATGGGTATGTCCTATTCTGTTCTCAACGACATTATCAACGGCAAACGTGACATAAGCGTTGAATACGCCATGATGCTTGAAGCTGCATTGGGCATTGATGCAGACTTCTGGATTAACATGCAGACGCAGTATTCAAAGCAGATGGCAAAACGGGACAAAGGGTTCCTGTCAAAGCTTGAGAATATCAGGAGAGTTGCCGCAGTACTTTAACGGATGGAACCAATACCAACTATAAAGGAAGTTACGCATTAAAAGTTAGGGGGCTACCTTTGTGGGAAGAAGTTGCGGAATCTCAATGTTATTTAGGTAAAACTGGTTCGTTGCTTTCTCCCTCCTTTTTAGGGAGGGGAGGGTCTTCAAAAAAAATACGCTGAAACTCTCAACGAGCTCCAGCGTATAGCCTATGTTTAACTAAAAATCCTTTTCAAATCAAACGTCGACCTCACGGTCTCCGTTATCATCCGTTAAACAATCTATCAAATCTACCTTAAACCTAATAACTAAAAACCTAAATCTATTACTACTAACCTAAACAATCTATTAACCTTTTGACGTGTGCAAAGGTACTGTGATTTTCTTATTCTCACAACATTTTCCGTTATAATTAAATAGGAAAAAGCCTTTTATTGATGTAAATCAATGGGTGTTTGCGTACACATAATAAAATATCGCAGAATCGTTGGTCGTTGGGCATTCTTTTCGTAACTTTGTCTTAGTAATAAAGAATAAGACTATGCGTGTACTCATTGTCAACACCAGTGAAAAGACCGGAGGAGCCGCTGTGGCTGCCAACCGGCTCATGGAGGCACTCAACAACAACGGGGTGAAGGCTAAGATGCTTGTGGCCGACAAGCAGACCGACAATATCACGGTGGTGGGCCTGCCCCATCCGGGTCGTCACCGCCTTCACTTTCTGTGGGAGCGTTGGTGCATCTTCTGGCGTCTCCACTTCAAGCGTGACCACCTCTTCGAGATTGATACTGCCAACTCTGGCACCGACATCACCTCTCTGCCCGAATATAAAGAGGCGGATGTGATACATCTGGCATGGATCAACCAGGGGATGCTCTCTCTGAAAGATATCAACACGATTCTGGAAGATGGCAAGCCGGTGGTATGGACCATGCACGATATGTGGCCCGCGACGGCTATCTGCCACTACGCGCTGACGTGTCACAACTTCACGACGCACTGCCAGCATTGCCGCCTCCTGCCCGGTGGTGGCGGTAAGCACGACTTGTCTTATAAGGTATGGGAGCGTAAGGCAAAAATCCTTGGCAAGCACGCTATCAAGTTCGTGGCGTGCAGCCGGTGGCTTGCCGGCGAGGCCCGTCGCAGCCGACTGCTTGTGGGACAGGACATCACGGCCATTCCCAATCCCATCGATACGCGGGTGTTCCGTCCCGGCGACCAGCGTCAGGCTCGGCTGGGCATGCATCTGCCACTCGACAAGAAGCTGATCCTCTTTGTCTCACAGCGCGTCACCCAGACGATCAAAGGCATGGACTATATGGTTGAGGCTTGCAACAAACTCGCCGCTGACCACCCTGAACTCAAAGAGCAGTGGGGCGTGGTGGTCATGGGAGGACATGCCGACGAGATCGCAGAGCAGTTCCAGTTGCCTGTCTACCCCCTGGGCTATGTCAACAACACGCGGGCTATCGTGCAGGCTTATCAGGCTGCGGATGTCTTCGTTATTCCGTCGTTGAGCGATAACCTGCCCAACACCATCATGGAAGCGCTGGCCTGCGGTGTGCCGTGCGTAGGCTTCAACGTGGGCGGCATCCCCGAGATGATCGATCACCAGAAGAATGGCTATGTGGCCAAGTACCGTTCGGCCGACGATCTCGCGGCAGGCGTCTACTGGACGCTCCACGAGGCTGACCATCAGCAGCTCAGCCGTGAGGCTGTGAACAAGGTGGAGCGCAACTACAGCCAGCAGAGTGTCGCCGTGAAATATATAGAGGTTTACAGTAACGCCATCGCGCAAAGAACATTCAGAATATGATCAGGTTTACCGTTGTCACCATTACGTATAATGCGGCTCCCGTGTTGCAGTCCACGCTCGACAGCGTGCTGGCACAGAACTACGCCAACGTGGAGCACTGGATCATCGACGGCAAGTCGACCGACAGCACCGTGGCGATGGCTGAGGACTACCGGCGACAGACCGAGCAGCAGGGTAGCCCTCATGTGGTATGCATACAGAGCGAGCCCGACCGTGGCCTCTACGACGCGATGAACAAGGGGCTGGCGTTGGCCACGGGCGACTATATCGTCTTTCTCAATGCCGGCGACGCTTTCCCGTCGGCCGACACGCTGCAGCATGTGGCGGACTGTGTGAAGCCCGGCGAACCGTTGCCGGGCGTGCTCTACGGCTTTACCGACATCGTGGACAGCGAGCGCCGCTTCGTTGCGCACCGCCGTCTGCAACCGCCCGCTCGTCTGTCGTGGCGCTCGTTCTGCCGGGGTATGCTTGTCTGCCATCAGGCGTTCTATGCCCGGGCCGACATTGCGAAGAACAATCCCTATGACCTGCGCTATCGCTTCTCGGCCGATGTGGACTGGTGCATCCGTGTGATGCGTGAGACTCAGCGCCGCCATCTCATGCTTGTGCGTGTCAACGAGGTGGTGGCAAACTACCTCGACGGGGGCATGACAAACAAGAACCACCGTGCCTCGCTCATCGAGCGCTTCCATGTCATGGCCCGCCACTATGGTCTCATCACCACGCTGTTCATGCACCTGTGGTTTGTGGTGAGAAGGAGATAAAGGGCAACTCTTCTCTACTCATAAGCTATATGGGGTTGAGTATGAAGTGCTGGGTTAGGACGGGCATAAAGTCCGTCCCACATGTCACCCCATTTGGCCTCTATCATATTGGTCCGGTCGCGTGTTGGAATTGTTTATCCATCATTTTACTCCCCTCTCCTCTTGGAGAGGGGGGGAGGCTGTTGGAGAGGGGCATGGGGCGAGGCCACTTTTCTTATGATATCTCCGACCAGTTGATATTCGTCTTCCTCAGTTCCCGCAGATGATTCCACAGAAGACTATTGGCGGGAAGGTTGCATTCCGGGTCAGCATCGATGACCTTCTGAGCCTCATCGCGTGACAGCTGTACGAGTTGTCCGTCTCGCGCGATGTCCGCAATCTTCAGGTCAAAGGCGATGCCACTCTGCTGTGTGCCCTCCAAGTCGCCGGGCCCGCGCAACTTTAGATCAGCCTCAGCAATGCGGAAGCCATCGTTGGTGTCGCACATGATGTCGATGCGCTTGCGCGTCTCTTCCGACAGTTTATAGTTCGTCACAAGGATACAATAGCTCTGTTTGGCACCACGTCCCACACGTCCGCGCAGCTGATGGAGCTGAGAAAGACCGAAACGCTGGGCATCGAGGATCACCATCACCGAGGCATTGGGCACGTTGACCCCTACCTCTATCACCGTGGTGGCTACTAATATTTGTGTTTCGCCCTTGAGAAATTTCTGCATCTCCGCTTCCTTTTCCACCGGTTTCATGCGTCCGTGCACCTTGCTCAGACGGAACTCCGGAAACACGTCGCACAGCGCCTTGAACCCATCTTCCAAGTTTTTCAAGTCCATCTTCTCGCTCTCTTCTATCAGCGGGAAGACGATATACACCTGTCGGCCTTGGTGGATCTGCTGACGGATACCCTGATAGAGGCTCGTCATCTGGTTGTCATATTTATGAATGGTGACGATCGGCTTGCGTCCCGGCGGCAACTCATTGATCACACTCACGTCGAGATCACCGTAGAGCGTCATGGCCAGCGTACGCGGTATCGGCGTGGCAGTCATCACAAGGATATGCGGCGGGTTGTCGCTCTTGCCCCACAGCTTCGCACGCTGCGCCACGCCGAAGCGGTGCTGCTCATCGACGACGGCAAGCCCAAGACGATGGAACTGCACGGTGTCCTCGATGATCGCATGCGTACCCACGAGGATGTTGACGCTCCCGTCGAGCAGTCCACCAAGCACTTCCTTGCGTCTCTTGCCCTTGACGATGCCGGTGAGTAGTTCCACGCGCACGGGCATGTCCTTCAAGAACTCGCGGATCGTAGCCAGATGCTGTTCTGCCAGAATCTCCGTGGGTGCCATGATACACGCCTGAAAACCATTGTCCAGTGCGATGAGCATAGCCATGAGCGCCACAAGGGTCTTGCCCGAGCCTACGTCACCTTGCAACAGCCGGTTCATCTGACGGCCTGAGCAGAGGTCGGCACGGATCTCGTGCATGACACGTTTCTGTGCGCCGGTAAGCTCAAAGGGCAGGTTGTCGCGATAGAAGTCGTTGAAGAGCGGGCCGATGCGCTTAAAAACATAGCCCTGATATTTCTTGCGCCGCTCCGAGGTATAGCGCAGAATGTTGAGCTGCACGTAGAAGAGCTCTTCAAACTTCAGCCGCATCTGCGCACGCTGCACGTCGTCCATCGACTGCGGATAGTGGATCTTGCGCAACGCGTCCTCGCGTCCGATGAGGTGAAGGCGGCTGATCTGCTCGGGCAGCAGCGTCTCGGGAATCGCACCTTGAGGGATACGGGTGACAAGTGCCTTGGTCATCTTCTCCAACGAGCGTGATGTCATACCCCGGTCCTTCATCTTCTCCGTAGTCATATAATAAGGTTGCATGCCCATCTCCGTGACATTGCTCTCACCGACTTTTTCCATGTCGGGATGGGCAAACTGCCATCGCTGTTGGAAGATCGTGGGGCGCCCAAAGACGATATACTCCTGTCCGATCTTATAGGTCTGCGTGACATAGCGCAAGCCGTGGAACCATACTAAATCGACAACGCCACTGCCATCGGAGAAGTGTGCCACCACACGACGCTTCTGTCCCGGATCGGTGTAAGTGTCATAGCTGAGTATCCGCCCCTTGATCTGCACGAAAGGCAACGATCCTGCGCTCGCCACGTTGTCGAAGAGCAAGGGCGACTGGAACTCCGCGATGCGATAGAACTTCGTGCGGTCTACGTATTTGTAAGGGTAATAGCCCAGCAGGTCGCCCCATGTCTTGATATGGAGCTGACTGTCGAGCAGGTCCTTGCGATGAGGCCCCACCCCTGGCAAATACATGATGTCCTGACTCAGTATGTCTGTCATACCACCTTATTATATATATAACGTTACCCGAGCTGTTGCTGGATGAGCGCCTCAGCGACAGCGAGGTCAAAGGGCGTGGTGAGCTTGATGTTCTCACGATTGCCTTCTACCATTGCCACCTGACAGCCCATGGCCTCGATGACCGAAGCATCGTCGGTGAAGTTCTCCTGATAAGGCTGTTTAAACGCCTGCTTGGCCAGCGTGATGTCGAAGACCTGCGGCGTCTGCACCACGCGATAGTCCGACCTGCGCACATTGCGGCCACCCCCCTGCTCGTCGACATAGCGCAGCGTGTCGGTGACAGCGTACACAGGAATCGCCGCATAGTCCTCACGGGCAGCCTCGAAACAACGGTCGATGACTTCCTTGGCAACAAACGGACGCACGCCATCGTGGATGGCCACTACGCCACACGCGTCGTCAGGCACTAGAGCCAGTCCGTTGCGCGAACTCTCGAAGCGCGTAGCACCACCGTCGGCCACCTGATGAGGAATGTCAAAGGCATATTGCTCACACAGCGACCGCCAATAACTTTGCTGTTCCTTGGGCAAGACAAGGATGAGACGCAACAACGGGTCATAGTCATGAAAACGCTCCAGCGTGCGCATGAGCACGGGACGGCCGCCGACGGGCAGAAACTGTTTGGGCACGTCACTGCCCATGCGTGTACCCTTGCCGCCGGCGACGATGATCACATAGTCCTGTTCTGCCATCACTTAGCCTCCATCAGGTGAGCATACTGCATCTTCTTTTGCAACTCGCGCGTCTTCTCCCCACCGATGAAATAGCTGAGGATGCGATAAGCGTAAGGCAACGTTGCGGCCGGTCCCTCACCCGTGATGATGTTGCCATCCTCCTGATAGAGCTCTGCCGTATAGGTGGCGCCAGTGAGATATTTCTGGAAACCCGGTGAGCAGGTAGCCTTTTTCCCGTTGAGGATGCCAATGCCGCCGAGCACCATCGGTGCCGCACAGATAGCAGCCACACGCTTACCACTGTTGTATTGCCACAGCATCGCCTGGCGTACGCCTTCATGGGCATTGAGGTTGGTGGAACCAGGCATGCCGCCTGGAATCATCAGCAGGTCAGCGTCGCGATAGTCCTCCGGACGGGTGAACAACAGATCAGCCTTGATGGTGATGCCGTGCGACGACTCCACAAATTCAGAACCCGTCACACTCACCGTATGCACCTCCACACCACCCCGACGAAGGATGTCAACAGGTGCCAAGGCTTCTATCTCTTCAAAGCCATTGGCAAGAAATTCATAAACTTTTGCCATGATTATTGTCCTTTTTCAATAAATAATCGTATTTTTGTAACTGAATCAAATGCAAATATACAAAAAGTTCGTCATACAGACGAACAATACATGATAAAGAAAGCAAAAAACAAACAGATATGCCACAGAAGCATTTACGCTTTGCCCTCTTCGGCAATGCATTCCAAGCGCGGAAGTCGGTGGCCATACAGCATATCACCGACATCCTCAAAGCCCATGACGCGGAGGTACTCATCGACCGTCCCTACTATGAATTTCTGGTCCGTGACCAGCATCTTGACATCTGGCATACGGACGTCTTCGACGGTGAGGACTTCACGGCAGACTTCGCTGTCTCGCTCGGCGGCGACGGCACCTTCCTCAATGCGGCCAGCCGTGTCGGCGCGAAAGGCATTCCTATGCTTGGCGTAAACATGGGCAGGCTGGGCTTCCTCGCCGACGTGCTGCCCAGCGAGGTGAGCATGGCCTTCGAAGAAATATACAATGACACTTACAAGATAGAGGAGCACTCTGTCATCCAGGCCGAGGCGGTCGGCGAACAACTCAGTGGCTGTCCTTTCGCTCTTAATGACATCGCACTGCTCAAACGCGACATGGCCGCCATGATATCTGTCCGATGCAGCATCGACGGGGAGTATCTCGTCACCTATCAGGCCGACGGCCTGATCATCTCCACGCCTACGGGCAGCACCGCCTACAGCCTGAGCAACGGCGGACCCATCATCGTGCCGTCGGCGCAAAACCTCTGTATCACGCCCGTGGCACCACACAGTCTCAACATCCGGCCCATCGTCATCAATGACAACAACGAGATAGAACTCGACGTGGAGAGCCGCAGCCACAACTTCCTCATTGCCATTGACGGACGTTCGGAAAAGCTCACTGACAAAACCAAGGTCGTCATCCGCAAGGCACCCTATCAGGTGAAGATCGTCAAGCAGCACAATGCCCACTACTTCTCCACCCTGCGCGACAAACTCATGTGGGGGGCTGACCAACGGCAACAATGAGGATCAGACGACTCACCACAAAGGTTGTTCTATAAAAATACGATCGTTTCTCTCTGATTCTTCACAGATATCATACGATCACTCCTCTCTGGTTATTCATAGATGAAAATACGAAATCTCTTCAATCTCCCCAAGTCCAAGTACGACACCCGCTCCATCGTGCGGTGGCTGTGGCAGGCGTGGCGTGGCAACAGGCTGCAAGCCATGCTCAATGCCGTCATCGGCCTGCTCGGCGTTGTGGTGTCGCTGGCGCAAGTAGGAGCCGTGCAACATGCCATCGACGTGTCTACGCCCGCCCTGCAAGGACATGCCTGCAGTCCCCACCGCATCGTCATCGCCGTCATCGTCATGGCACTGCTCATGGTGGCAGGACTGCTTCTCACCATAGCAAGCACGTGGGTGAGCAACATCCTTGGCATCAGGGCACAGAACCGCATGCAGCAACGGATGCTCGACCGCATCCTGCGCACACAATGGCACGGCAAAGAGAAGTTCCACTCCGGTGATGTCCTCAACCGACTGGAGTTCGACGTGAACAATGTAGTGACCTTCCTCACCGAGACCATTCCCGACTCGCTCGCCGTGCTTGCCATGTTCATCGGCGCGTTTTGCTATCTCTTCGCCATGGATGCTGTGCTGGCTATCGTCACCATCGCCATCATCCCCGTGTTCGTCGCTGTGAGTAAGATCTACGTCAGACAGATGCGGCGCCTCACCAGCGAGGTACGCTCTTCCGACTCTAAGGTGCAGAGCCTGATGCAGGAGACCATCCAGCACCGTATGCTCATCAAGACGCTTGAAAGTGAGACACCCATGACAGAGCGCTTGGAACAGACACAAAGCATACTGCGCCATAAGGTCGTGCGCCGTACAGTATTCTCTGTCTTCAGCAATATCGTCCTATGGCTGGGCTTCCGCCTGGGCTACCTCATCGCCTTTCTCTGGGCTGCCCTACGCATGTCGCGCGGCTCGCTGACCTTTGGCGGCATGACCGCTTTTCTGCAACTCGTCGGCCGTATACAAGGACCGGCGCGTAACCTTACCAAGCTCGTACCGCAGGCTGTATCGGTGTTCACCGCCGCCGAGCGACTGATGGAACTGGAGGAAGACCCGCTCGACGAGACGGGAGAGCCCATAAGACTGGAAGCACCTTGCGGCATCCGTCTCGAACATGTGTACTATCAATACGAAGACAAGGACCGTGAGATTCTTCATGATCTGAGCTTTGACTTCCCACCTGCCTCGTGTACAGCCATTCTCGGCGAGACGGGAGCCGGCAAGACGACACTCATCCGTATCCTCTTAGCACTGCTCTCTCCACAGCAGGGAAAGGCCATTATCTATAACAACCACCATCAGGAGACTGCGCTCACTCCACTGACACGCTGCAACTTCGCCTATGTGCCACAGGGCAACACCCTGCTCAGCGGTACCATCCGCGACAACCTGCGCTTAGGACGACTGACGGCAACAGAGGAAGAGATGAAAGAAGCCCTTCACAAAAGCTGTGCGGACTTTGTCTTCGACCTGCCCGACAGCCTCGACACGCTTTGCAGCGAGGCGGGAGGAGGACTCTCGGAAGGACAGGCGCAGCGCATCGCCATCGCACGCGCACTGCTCCGCCAAAGCAGCATCCTCGTGCTCGACGAGGCTACATCTGCCCTCGACCCGGAGACAGAACGCAAACTGCTCAACAATATCCTCGCCGACCGCAATACTACGGTCATCTTCGTCACGCACCGTATGGCGGTCATCGACTACTGCGACCAGACACTGAAAATAGTAAGAAATTAAAGAATACTGTGATTCTTCTTCACGAATAACAAAAAGTTAGAAAAGACTATGATTCATCTTCACGATATCAACAAGACCTACTTCGGTGCCCAGCCGCTTCATGTGCTTAAGGGCATCAGCCTCGACATCGAGGAGGGTGAGTTCGTCTCCATCATGGGAGCGTCGGGCTCCGGAAAGTCTACGTTGCTCAACATCTTAGGTATCCTCGACAACTACGACAGTGGGGAATATATCCTCGATGGCACGCTCATCAAAGACCTCAGCGAGCGCCGCGCCGCTGAATACCGCAACCACTTCATCGGCTTCATCTTCCAAAGTTTTAATCTCATCGGCTTTAAGACTGCCGTAGAGAATGTGGAGCTTCCACTCTTCTACCAAGGTGTGTCGCGACGCAAACGCCATAAGATGGCATTGGAATATCTTGAGCGCCTTGACCTGCTGCCCTGGGCTGACCACTATCCCAACGAGATGTCGGGCGGACAGAAGCAGCGCGTGGCCATCGCACGCGCCCTCATCGCCAATCCGAAGGTCATCCTCGCCGACGAGCCTACCGGCGCACTCGACTCCAAGACGAGCGTGGAAGTGATGGAACTGCTCAAAAGCCTCAACGAGGAGGAGCACAAGACCATCGTCGTCGTCACACACGAGAGCGGCGTGGCCAACGAGACCAACAAGATCATACACATCAAAGACGGACTCATCGGAAAGATAGAGGAGAACCTCGACCACCACGCATCGCCGTTCGGCATCAATGGAGTGATGAAGTAAAAAGCCTTCCCCATCTTTTCCCCCAAGGGGGAGGAAAGAAAGCAATACCTGAAGAATAGTAGACGTGAAAAGACACTTCAAAACATTATTCAACAGCTTATGATTGACCTCTTAGAAGAAATCTGGGCAACCGTCAGACGCAACAAGCTGCGCACAGCCTTGACCGGCTTTGCCGTGGCGTGGGGCATCTTCATGCTCATCTTTCTGCTCGGTGCCGGCAACGGACTTATCAACGCCACGGAGAGCAATTCGGGACGCTTCCTCGACAACTCCATGTCGGTGGGAGGCGGCACGACCTCCAAGGAATACAAAGGACTGAAAGAGGGCCGGCCGATACAGTTGCAGGACAAGGACATCAACAGCACCCGACAGAAGTTTGCTGCCAACGTCGACAGCATAGACGCACAGATAAGCCACTCCGGTGTGACCATCACCTATGGCGAGAACTACCTCAGCACCGAGATCGACGGTGTCTCGCCCATGCATGCCCGCATCAACAAGATAGAGATGCTCCACGGACGCTTTATCAACGACGTCGACAACAGCCAGCAGCGCAAGGTCATCGTACTCAACGAGGACCAGGCCAAAGAGCTCAACGAGCACGACCCGGCAGCTCTTGTAGGTCAGTACGTGAAGATGGACAGCCTCGCCTTCCGCGTGGTCGGCATCACGCAGAGCGACCAGACCGGCATGAACGCCAGTGCTTACCTGCCGTTCTCCACGCTGCGCATCATCTACCAGATGGGCGACAAGGTCGACAACATCAACTTCTCGTTCCATGGCTTACAGACCGAGGCGGATAACGAAGCCTTTGAGAAACGCTACAAGGCCACGCTCAACGCCAACCACGATGCCGCCCCCGACGACGAGGATGCCGTATGGATCTGGAACCGCTTCACACAGGCCATGCAGATGAACATGGGCATGGGCATCATCCGCAAGGCACTGTGGATCATCGGCCTGTTCACACTGATGTCGGGTGTTGTCGGCGTGAGCAACATCATGCTCATCACCGTCAAGGAGCGCACGCGCGAGTTTGGTATCCGCAAGGCGATCGGAGCCACGCCGGCCTCTATCCTTCGCCTGATTATCATCGAGAGCATTATCATCACCACGTTCTTCGGCTACATCGGCATGCTCTGCGGCATTGCCGCCAACGAATATATGGATGCTACCATCGGACACGAGCAGGTAGATGCCGGACTCTTCAAAGCCACCATGTTCCTCAACCCTACCGTAGGCTTTGACGTGTGCATAGAGGCCTTGGTGGTCATGGTTGTCGCCGGTACGCTTGCCGGCCTCATTCCCGCCCGCAAAGCTGCGCGCATTCGACCCATAGAAGCGCTGAACAATGTTGAATGATGAGTTATTCAATGACGAATTACGTATGACGAATGATGAGCTATTCAATGACGAATTACGTATGACGAATGATGAGCTATTCAATGACGAATTACGTATGACGAATGATGAGCTATTCAATGACGAATTACGGATGACGAGTTACGAGTTGTCTCATAACTACTCATGATAGCTTGCCAACCGCCAAACATTTATTTATACATTATACATTATACATTATACACTATACATTATTATGCGTCTTGACATCGACACCTACCGCGAGATACTCGACACGCTGACGCGCAACAAGAGCCGTTCGTTTTTGACAGGCTTCGGCGTGTTCTGGGGCGTGTTCATGCTCGTGGCCCTCATCGGCGGGGGCGACGGGCTGAAGGACCTGCTGAGCAAGAACTTCGAAGGCTTTGCCACGAACTCGGCACTCGTCTTTGCCCAGCCGACGACAAAGCCCTACGACGGTTTTCGCAAGGGACGGCAGTGGAACATGGTCTACAAAGACGTAGACCGACTCAAAGCACAGGTTCCCGAACTCGACGTGGTCACGCCGATGGTGGCACGCTGGGGCAGTGTGGTTGTCTTCGGTGACAAGAAGAGTACGGCCAGCGTCAAGGGTGTGGAACCCGACTATGCCCAAGTGGAGCAGCCCAGCCTCTACTATGGCCGGTACATCAACCCGATGGATATGGCACAGCACCGTAAGGTATGCGTGTTGGGCAAGAAGATCTATAAGACGCTCTTCCCCGGCGGCGGCAATCCCTGCGGACAGCTCGTACGCATCGACTCGCTCTACTACAGTGTTGTCGGCGTGGACTACAGTTCCGGCAATATGAACATCAATGGTTCGGCAGAGGAGAGCGTCATCCTGCCCATCACGCTCATGCAACAAACCTATAACCTCGGTGACCAAGTAGACATCATCAGTCTCACAGGCCGTCCCGGTGTGGTGCTCAGCAAGCTCAGCAGCCGCATCCGCGGCATCATCGCCCGCGAACACCATGTCGACCCGACAGACGAGAAAGGCATCACCGTGTTCAACACAGAAGTGCTCTTCGGCATGGTCGACAGTCTGTTCAAAGGTGTGAACTATCTGGTATGGCTCGTAGGTATCGGCACGTTGCTGGCCGGAGCCATCGGAGTGTCAAACATCATGATGGTGACCGTTCGCGAGCGCACCGTCGAGATCGGCATCCGTCGCGCCATTGGTGCCACGCCACGCATGGTGCTCTCACAGATCATCACCGAGAGCATCGTGCTGACCATCGTGGCCGGCATGAGCGGCATCCTCTTTGCCGTGGCTATTCTCCAGCTCTTGGAGATGGGCAACACCACCGACGGCATCGTGCAAGCGCATTTCCAAGTGAGCTTCTGGACTGCCGTCGGTGCCATGGCCCTGCTCAGCGTGCTCGGCGTACTGGCAGGACTGGCACCTGCCGCCCGCGCCATGAACATCAAGCCGGTGGATGCCATGAGAGATGAGTAGCCCCCCAAGGGGAAGAGCCAACACAAGATTCCAGCACAATTGAAAAGAAAATAACTACAATAGAATTATGAAGAAGTATAGCAAGTTTATCGTGGCAGGCATCATCCTGCTCGTCTTCATCGCCACCTTTGTATTCTTGTGGATGAAGAGTCAGCCGCAGCCCGTGGCCTACGAGGAGTTCACACCCGCGCTGAAGGACATCCGCAAGACGACTGTCATCACGGGCAAGATAGAGCCACGCAACGAGATCAACATCAAACCGCAGATCTCCGGCATCATCGTCAAGCTCTATAAGGAAGCCGGACAGCACGTCCAGGCCGGTGAGGTCATCGCCAAGGTGAAAGTCATCCCCGACGAGTCACAGCTCAGCTCGGCACAGGCACGCATCCGCTTAGCAGCCATCAACGCCCGGCAGGCCAAGATCGACTACGACCGCATGAAAGTTCTATACAACAAAGGACTGGTCTCCGGCGATGAATACGATCAGAAGCGCAAAGCCTTGCAGCAGGCCGACGAGGAGGTACGCGCCGCCAACGAGAACTTAGAGGTGGTGCGCGACGGCGTGTCGTCCGAGAACGCCAGCACGAGCAGCACGCTGATACGCTCCACGGTGAGCGGACTCATCCTTGATGTTCCTGTGAAGGTCGGCAACACGGTCATCCTCTCCAACACGTTCAACGACGGAACGACCATCGCCACCGTTGCCGACATGAACGATCTCATCTTCCGCGGCAACGTCGACGAGACAGAAGTGGGACAGCTCGTCACAGGCATGCCCATGCGCATCACCATCGGTGCCCTGCAGAACGAGAAGCTCGAAGCCTCGCTGGAATATATCTCGCCCAAGGCCACCGAAGCCAACGGCACCAACCAGTTTGAGATCAAAGCAGCCCTGCACGGACTCGGCACGGCACAGATCCGCTCAGGCTACAGTGCCACGGCAGAGATCGTATTGGCACAGGCCAACCAAGTGCTCACCGTACCCGAGAGTGCCATCGAGTTCCAAGGCAACAACACCTATGTATATATTATCCATGGCACCGGCGACAAGAAGACTTACACCAAGAAGCGCGTAACCACAGGACTGAGCGACGGCATCAACATTCAGATCACCAGCGGACTGACCAAGGCCGACAAGGTGCGCGGACCGAAGATCGTCAAGGACGACAATAGCGACGACAACCACGCATAGCGAATAACAGAGAGGAAAAAAACTTGTTACTTGGTTAGGTTTCTCACAGTTCATGTGTATATATAGGTGAATGAAGAACAACGAGACCATAGCACAACTGTTCCGCCAGCACTATCCCGACATGATGCGGATGGCGCGGCTGCTCCTCCACGACGACGCGGAGAGCGAGGATGTCGTAGGTGAGGTGTTCGCCTCTCTCCTGCACAAGGACATCCTCCCCACGGGCTCCACGGTGCGTGCCTTTCTGATGACCGCCGTACGCAACCGTTGCCTCAACCTCCTGCGCAACCGCACTATCCAACAGCGCATACAAGGACTCTACCTCCTTGACAGCCAAATGGGCGACAGTGCTGACGACATGGAGGAGCGCATCGACAACGTGAGACAAGTGCTCGACAGCGATCTCGACGACACCTGCCGACGCGTGCTCACACAGCGCTACGACCAGCAGCTTTCCTATGCCGAGATCGCCAAGACGGAAGGCATCAGCGAGACAGCAGTGTACAAACGCATCCGAAAAGCCTTGGACTCGCTCAAAGAGAAACTACAAAACAAACAAGACCATGGACAAGATTGAACGACTCATCGCTATGATGGAAAAGCCTGACCGCTATTCCCAGGAGGAATGGCAGCAGGTGCTCAGCGATAAAGACTGCCGGGAATACTACCGGCTGATGTGCGACACGTCGGCCGCACTCCACGACCACCGACCCGACGAAACAGAAACGGAAGAGGCTCTGCAACGCTTCGAGAAGCGATACATGCCTGAGAGACGACACGTCTCCATCTGGCGACAAGTGGCCGCCGTGTCCGCCGGTCTCGTGCTCATCTCGGGACTGGCCTTCGCCACCATCACAATGATAAGACACCGTCAGCAGGCTCCTAAGAAGGAACTCGCCGTAACTCCCGTCAAGGCAAAAGCCACAGCAAAGACTACAACCGCTGTCCGCAACACCATCAAGAGCCAACCGCAGGAATCAAACGGCATGAAGCAATTCATCAACACACCCGTTGCCAACATTGTCAACGAGATCGCTTCCTACTACGGTTTAAAGGCTGAGATCCGCAACTCTCAGGCAGCGAGCATCCGACTTTACTTCAACTGGAACCGTCAGTGCAGTGCCGAACAGGTGGTGAGCCAGCTCAATCAGTTCGACAACATCCACATCTCACTCGACGGTAGCAGCCTCGTGCTGGAATAATCAAGGAGGATCCAACATGAGAAACAAGATCATCCTGCTTGCCGTTCTGGCTATGCTGTCTTTAGGAATAGATGCGCAGACCGTCACCCGTTCTTTTCGCAACACCTCCATGTCCGATGCCCTGCGCTATCTGAGCACCGCCACCAGACACTATATCATCAACTTTGCCTACAACGATCTTGAGGACTTCAAGGTCACCGCCGACGTGCGCAACCAAAGCGTACCCGACGCTATCCGGCAGATCATCGGCTTCTACCCCATCGCCATGAAAGTGGTCAAGGGCGAAGGGCAGGACAGCAAGGGACATGCGCTGCCCGATATGATCTTCGTGGAGTGCATACAGAAGGAGAACTACAAGCTCACGGGACGTGTCGTCGACGAAAACGGACAGCCCATGGAGTTTGTCAATGTCGCCGTGCTCAGCCCGCGCGACTCATCGTTCATCAATGGTGGCGTGACCACAGCTGCCGGCGACTTCGTCATTCCCTGCAAGACCACCGACGTCCTTGTCAGCCTCACCAGTGTAGGCTACCGACGCCTCGTCCGTCATATCACTACGGCCCATGCCGGTGTGCTGACCATGCGCCCCGATGCCTACCAGTTGAAAACTGTAAATGTGAAAGGCCGCCGCAAGGTGGAGCATGAGGACCGCAACGTCTACACGTTCTCCGACGAGGAGGTGAAAGCGTCACGAGAAGCCCAACAGCTCATTGCCACGCTGCCCGGACTGCGCGTCGACGTTCTCAGCGGCCAGCTTGCCACCCTCTCTGGCAAGCCGCTCACGATTCTCGTCAACGGCATCGAGGCCAGCGACAACGACCTGAAAGCACTGCAAGCCAAAGACATCCGCAACGTCGACTACTATGTGGTGCCACCGGCCCGCTACGCTGACGCCGGTACCGTACTCAACATCCACACCCGTGCCGCCGAGAACGGTTACGCCACAGGCTTCGACGTGATGCAGGGTACGAAGTCGGGATTCAACAACACCAACGTCTACGCCAAGTACAACCACGGCCCACACCAGTTCTCACTCGACTATCGACTCGAACTGCGCAATGCAGCCAACTGCGACGAGCAGGATACCTACACCTTCAAAGACGGGGACAAGCGGGCTACCTACGACTATAGTGGTACCTACCACTTCGGCTATGCTCATCACGACTTCAATCTGAAGTATCTCTTCACCCATGGCGACAGCCTGAACTTCCAAGCGAAGTTCACGCCCACCATCTTCACCTGGTTCTGGAACAGTAACATGGACATCAATGCAGAAGGAACCCCACTATGGGCCAACGGTACACAGGACAAGCGGCAACGGCGCAACAGCTTCTCGCCATCGCTCGACCTCTACTTCGACCGCAAGTTGCCCGGTGGACACGAGATCATGCTCAACGCCGTCGGTACCCTCTTCCACAACAAGCAGCATGTGCACAACATCCAAAACGACGAGACCCAGCAAACCCTCGACGACGACATGCGGCAGCACAACAACAAATACTCGTTCATCGGCGAAGCGGCTTACACCAAGGACTGGGGTCGCACGCAGCTCGCCCTCGGCTACCGCGCCGCGCTGGCTAAGTCGGATTACCGCATCACCAACATCCTCTCCGACTACAAGGAATACGACTACAATGCCACCGACGACAAGCACTATGCCTATGCACAGCTCAACGGCAGCATCGCCAAGATCGGCTACCGCGTAAGCCTTGGCGCCACCTATATCAATACGAGCAACGACGACACGCACTTCCACAAACTCTACTTCACGCCCGACGCCCTGCTCTCCTACAATGTGAAGAACGGTGCCCTGCGACTGCGCGGCAAGATGTCGACCATCACGCCGAACATCTCCAATCTGAGCAACAACAGCACGGTGACCATCCCCGGACTGCTCTACTCGGGCAATCCCTGGCTGAAGAGTGCACTCGACAAGCAGATCGGGCTCACCTACTCGCTCAACCTGCCTTGGCTAAATATGGATCTGACTGCCGACGCCCGCAAGATCGACGACGACTTCAGCACCTATTACCAATGGCAAACGATAGACGGCAACCGCGTCATCGTGGGACGCGACGAGAACTGCGACTACCTGCTCAACTATGGTTTCTCGGGTACGCTGACTCTCAACCCGTTCAGCAACGACCTGCTCTCGATTGGATTGGAGTGTGGCTACCGCTGGCAGAAAGGGAAGAGCGAGATCATCGGTACGCATCACCACCAATACATGCCGTTGGCCTGGACCGTGGACTTCCGCAAGGGCTGCTGGGGTGCCGAATACTATCAGTGCATTCCGCACAAGCAACTCAACGGCAGCTTCATTAGTTCGGCTGAGAACACGCAGAACCTCATCGTCTACTACCAGAAGAAGCAGCTGATGGTAGGGCTGGTGTGCATCTTCCCCTTCGCAGCAGCGAAGTACAACAACAGCATCCTCGACAACGATGTCCTTGACCAACACGGTTGGAACCGCGTCACCAGTCAGAAGCGCACCTTCTGCATCACCCTGAGCTACAACCTCTTCTCCGGCAAACAAAACAACGACGAGAAGAAACTCAACAACAAGGACAACGACCAGGGTTTCTTCTAATAAGTTAGGGAAAGCCGATGAAAAAGTGACCCCAGCTTACAGTTTGTGCCATTGCGCCAGCTTACCCAATAACAGAGACAGGCACAAAGAAAATGGGCACCTGCCACTCCGCGAGGATGACAAGTGCCCTATATTATGTATTCAGGTATGGTATCAATACTGCTGAGGAATATACTGCGACTTGACAGTATCATAGACCTTCATAGCAGGCAAGCCGGTGACACGCTTCGATGCCTTGTCCAATTGCCGGGGGGTGATTTGCAGATAGCCGGCCAAGTCTTTAGTGGTCATGTCCGTATCATCTATATGATTGAGAATCGTATCGAAGAAATAGGAAAGGAAGAGGCTGTCCACTTGGTGGTAGTCCTTGCGATTGCTGATGACATGTTTCTGCACACCCGTGAGGTGACGGTGGAACTGCTTGACGACATTGGATCTCAGCGCACGACTGTAGCGTTTTCTATATCCGAAGAGGCGATACAAATAGAAGGCGTCTGCAATGACAAAGATCAGTGCGGCAACGACAACAATAAAAGGAACGCCCATAACGTCTAAATCAACGCTTTCAAACAGAGACGCTAAAAACACCCAACCTGACATAGTTCTAAAATTTTAATGAAACATAAGTAACGACTCGCAGAGTTATTTCTATTACTACTGTTCGTCTTAACACGCTGCAAAGTTAGATGTTTTCCTTCAACTACATGATTTCATTTTCGGGATAAAACTTATCAAAAGTAGGATTTCTTTCTGTTGCATCCCTATCATGTTCATGCGCGACTTTAGCGTAATGCTCAGTAAATCAATACATTTGCGATGATAGATTGATGGTGATAATCGAACTATTCATGTACCCCATATTCTGATCTCACTATCGACACCACCTTCATTGCCGGCAAGCCTGTCGCCCTTTTGGAAGCCAAATCCAGTTGGCGTGGCGAGATCTGCATCTTGTCGGCCAGCTGATCCTTTGTCATGTCCTTATATTCTAAATGATCGATAATGCAATCAAAGAAAAGATCAAGGAAGAGATTGTCGAAATTCTGATTATTACTTTCGCCACTGTACTTTGGATTGTTCCTGTCAATGACGTGACGGTGGAACTGGTGAACAACATTGGAGCGCAATGCACGCTTATTGTTCATACGAGCCCGTATGACACGACCCAAGTAGACCGCATCAACCACAATAAAAATCATCCCTAAAATCAATAAGATCATGGGGCCATTCACAGTCCCCATCTCTATCCCATCCATCAGGGATCTTAAATAAACTAAACCAGACATATAACTCAATATATAAAATTAATAATTATGCAAATATAATAACCAGATAGAACCTAATAAAAGAATTGTGGAAGACAAAGATACACATTTTTATTAAAACAAAAGCTATCTTTCTGAATAAAAATTCTTCCTTCAACAACTTTTCTTTTTTATCGTTTCTGTCATTGTCTGTCGTGAAAGCATAGTAAGCTCCTGATAATACAGACATTATATATGATATATTTTAAGATTTCAAAAAGGCACAACCTCCGCCTAATCACAAAAAAAACAGAAAAAACTTTGCCGGTACTCTTTTTTTTCTTATATTTGCCCTATCTAAGACCAAACCTATAATATAATCATGAGCTTTCTGTACACCCAAATACATCATACACTCCTGAGACTCGCCACAGGCATAACGATTGTCATCATCTTGCCCCTTTTGTTCTCATGCAAGCATTCTGCCCCAAGTCAAACGGATCAGCATGAGCGCATAAGCCTGGACAGTCTGGCCGCTACCTACACAAGCGTGGACAGTCTAAGGCTGTTGCAAAAGAAAATGGAAAGAGAAGGAAACACGACAGGCAGTATGATCGTGCAAAGACACATCGGCAATCTTTTACGCCTCGACAACCATTTCTCCCAAGCCCTGCAGGTCCACTCCGACTGCCAAAGCCGCGCTCAGGCGGCCAACGACAAACTGGAATGGATACAAGCCACTAACGAGATCGGTACCGACTATCGCCGGGTTTGCATTTTCTGCATGGCCCTGCAATACCACTATAGAGCCTTGATGACCAGCAACAGTTACGCTGACACCAGCTACATCGCCAGAAAATGTAAAGCTGCTGCGCTCAATGGTCTGGGCAATGCCTACCTGGCATTACACAATTACAGCCAAGCCGACAGCTTGTTGAAACTGGCTTTGGCAGAAGAAAAAGCAATGAATTCGATCAGCGGCATAGCCACCAACTACGCCAATTTGGGCAGTGCCTATGCACGCTGTGGGAAGCAAGACTCTGCCTGGATCTTTTACAAAAAGGCAATGTACTACAACCAAAAGGCTCACAACGTGATGGGGATATCACTCTGCCACACCTACTTCGGATCACTCTGTGAGCAAGAGGGAAAAGACCAGCAAGCCCTCCAAGAGTACCAAACCGCCTATCAGATGATGGAAAAGTCGAAAGACGCATGGTATATCCTGCCTTCGCTCATAGCTCTTGCAAAATACTATGTGCATACCTCACAATGGACTGATGCCAGCCACTACCTGGCCTCGGCACGCGACTTAGGAGAGAAAAACCACCTTACCGAATATCTGGTCGACATCTATAGCCTATACTATCATTATTACAAACAGCAAGGTGACTACCGCAAAGCCCTGCTGTTTCACGAAAAAGCAAAGGCAGAAAAAGACAGTCTCATCGACGAAGGCCGCATTGATCATATACAGAGTGTCAGCCTGAACATCGTGGAAAAGGCAAATGACACGCTCCGGCAGGAGCGCTCTTCCCGCCAGCGCGCCTATACTATATTTGTGATCATTCTCGAAGTTCTGATTGCTGCCTTCATCATACTTCTCTACTCCCATAAGCTACGCAAGCAGACCATGAAAGGCATGCAGCGTGTGGCGGACTTGCGCGAAGACTTCTTCACCAACATAGCCCACGAGTTCCGTACTCCGCTCACCGTCATCTTAGGACTGACCCGTTCCATGCAAAACGATTCCCATACCCTGGACAGCACTAAGGAGAAGGCCAAGACCATAGAGCGCCAAAGCAATGCCATACTCACGATCATCAATCAGGTAATATCCTCCAAGATGCTCCCGGCTGTCGTCAAAGACGATGAATGGCGGCATGGAAACATCAGCCTTTTCATGGAAATGATCGCACAGTCTTATCAGGACATAGCAGAGCACAAAGGCATCAACTATCATTTTATCAAGGAAGAAGAGATAGAAATGGACTTCGTGCCCGGATACGCGGCAAAAATCATGAACACCCTGCTGGCCTATGCTTTCAAATACACTTCCAAGAACGGAACTGTCACCGCTACTGTCAGTCGTGAGAAAGACATCCTGCATCTCACCGTGAGCGATACGGGCATTGGCATGCCTCCAGAAGTGGCAAACAAGGTCTTCACTCCTTACTTCCTGGAAGAAGGCAATATAAAAGACATAAACACCTGCATCGGCCTCTCAACGGTCAAGCAGATTGTTGATCTCGCAAAAGGCAACATCACTCTGCAAAGCGACTTAGGAAAAGGCACCACCATACACGTCACCCTCCCCATCCACAGCGATTATGCGCTCTCTCCCGATACGCAACAAGCTACAGCGCAAGTGGAGGAGAAAACGGAAGAAGAGCTTCCTTCCAACACCCACAGCCAGGAAAAACTACCACATCTGCTGGTCATCGAAGACAACAATGACATGGCCAACTTCATCAACTCCATATTCACCGGTCAATGCGACCTGAGCTTTTCCACAGACGGCAATGAAGGTCTTCAAATGGCCATGGACAGCATTCCCGACCTGATCATCATAGACAGATCCATCAAGAGAGTCGATGGACTGGAACTGTGCCGGCAGATACGCTCCAACCCCGTTATCAATCACATTCCCATCATCATGATCACGGCAAAGGTGACCGAGCAAGACCAACTGGAATGCGCTAAAACCGGTGTAGCCGCCTGTCTGACCAAACCCTTCACTGCCGAAATGCTGCGCACACATGTCGGCAACCTGCTCAAAGGACGGGATCTGATGCTGAAGAAGTTTGCGGAAATATACGAAGAGCGGAAAGTCAGTCCCGTGGAAAGCGCGTCACCACAGACAGCAGCCAATCTGCAATTCCTGCACAAAGTCACGGACACCATCTACCTGCTCATTGGCCGTCGAAAAGAGGTGACCGTGGCTGCCCTTGCCTCAAAGATGTGCATGAGCACCAGCCAGTTCTATCGCAAGATGGTCGCCATGACGGGTATGACACCTACAGCATATATACAGCGGGCAAGAATCAAGAAAGCCATGAACCTCATCGACAGCCGGCAAGGCATCAGCCTGGCCGATGTCGCCGACCAATGCGGCTTCGACGCTTACCCCAATTTCGTCAGGTCTTTCAAAAATGTGTGTGGCATCACCCCCACCGACTATCGGCGAGGAATAGATACCAAAAAGTAATGTTGCTTCCATTTGTTTGCGTTAACATCGTCGAAATATTTGTTAAACAGATACATAAAGTCAGCGGATTGTGTTAAAGAGACAATAAAAGACAAGTGTCAAGTAACAATTTTACCGCATTTTTATTATCTTTGTAACGTCTTCATTCGTTTTGATGTATTGTTGTATGGTACACTCATCTCACTGCAAGGAATCCGCTTCCTCTTGAAGGCTTAAACCTATGATATAAGATAATAACTTTATGACATTAAGATCGGCAATAAAATCATTCGTAATATCCGCATTATTCGCCTTAGCGGCGGAGCCCGTCCTGGGACAGGACCTGCTGGCACGACAAGCCCCTATCGACCGCCGCGCCAAGAAGCTGGACTCTATTGAGGTCAGCCATTTCGCAGAGAAAGAAAACCTGCAGTCGCCCGCTGCCAAGCTCTACGGCGACGAGTGGGACAACCGCTACGCACACCGCTCCACCGCGCTCCCCGACTCTTTCGTCATCAACCTTCGTCATTTCTGCATGCCCACGCCGAGCCGCGTCGTCACCAGTAACTTCGGTAGCCGCTGGGGCCGTATGCACAAAGGCCTGGACATCAAAGTATATATCGGCGATACCATCCGTGCCGCCTTCTCCGGCAAGGTGCGCATCGTGCGCTACGAAGCCAACGGCTACGGCAACTATGTCGTCATCCGTCATCCCAATGGCCTTGAGACCATCTACGGCCACCTCTCCAAGCAACTCGTCAGCGAAAACGAGCAGGTGCGCGCCGGCGAGCCCATCGGCTTGGGCGGCAACACCGGACGAAGCACAGGCTCTCACCTCCATTTCGAGACGCGTCTGTGCGGCGTAGCCCTCAACCCGGCACTGATGTTCGACTTCCGCAATCAGGATGTCACGGGCGACTACTATGTCTTCAACCGCCGTCGCTACGACTCGGAGTCTGATCTCGCCACACGTGCCCGCGGCAAGGTGGGCAATGGCGGATACAGCAGCGAGCAAGTCCGTGGCGGATATGCCGGCAGCGACAGCGGCGAGCGTATCTACTACAAGGTGGTCAAGGGCGACTCCCTGGAGTCTATTGCCGAGAAGAACAATATCTCTGTCGATCAGCTCTGCCGTCTCAACGGCTTCCGCAAGACGCAGCGCGTGCGTCCCGGCATGATCGTCAGATGCGCATAAGCGTTTAATCAACAGCCTCATAGCAACGGGCTCAAGTGTTCCCATCCAACAGGAAACGCTTGAGCCCGTTTTTTTTATGCTCACACAGAGAAACAGAGAATCGGAGATGCACACCTTATTATATATAGAGCTCACGGAGATGGCTTCGCCTTACTGAGTCCATAGAACGAGCACTACCTTCAAAAGGTTTCTAACAAGTTCTCTTATATTCTTCTATAGTTAGCTCTTCTCATGTGCATAGTTGGCGTAATTACCCAAAATCTGTTCAATGTGTATCACCTCAGGGCAAGAGTCCCATGTAACTCATAAAAACTTTAGCACGAAAAGAGGTCTCAACTTAAGAGTGGCTTAATATTCTTTATATTCGGCAATATTCTTTATTCCATCTTTGATGGAGCGTTAGACCTTCAAGGCTATACATGTGAAAGCTCACGCAAAGGTAATTGTTGGATAAACTGACAAAAAACAGGCCACGAGAAGGCGTCCGTTGAAAATAAAAGTAGAGTAGGCCGAAATTTCGCGAATTTTGGCCAGTTTTATAATATGCTGATAATCAGTATGTTGTAAAATATACGTTTTTGAGGTCTTGTCAACGTACCTTTCTGATAGAAAATTCTCTAGAGAATTTTCGGTCAGAAAGGCGAGATGACCATATCATCTCACCTTTTTGATCGCTAAAAAGCGCCGAGATGACCAAGTAAAATCACTGAGATGGCACCTTCATCAGGCAAAAATCAACGAAACAGATGCCTTTCGGCTGCTTCATAAACAAAAAAGCCTGTTCGCCGTTCTCTATATTGAGAGTTGCAGCGAACAGACTTTTGTCAAGAAAAAAAGCGGAAGGATGAACCACCGGGGCTGTTACCTCTTGGCTATCAGTGCTACGGCGTAGGCGCTGATGCCTTCCTCACGTCCGGTGAAGCCAAGCTTCTCGGTCGTGGTGGCCTTGATGCTGATCTGGTCCTCATCACAGCCGATGACGTGGGCCAGACAAGTCTTCATAGCCGGTATGTGTGGGTTGAGTTTTGGATGCTCAGCACATACCGTAGCGTCGATGTTGCCAAGGACATAGCCCTTGTCAGCCAACAGCTGCATCGTCTTTTTCAGAATGATCTTACTGTCCATGTTCAGCGTCTTGTCGCTGGTGTCGGGGAAGTGATAGCCGATGTCGCGCAGGTTGGCAGCACCGAGCAGCGCGTCGCAGATGGCGTGGATGAGCACGTCGGCGTCGCTGTGTCCCAGCAGTCCTTTGCTATGTTCGATCTTGATGCCGCCGAGCCAGAGGTCGCGGCCTTCGACGAGTTGGTGGACATCGTAGCCCATGCCCACACGAGGTATATTGTAGCTTTGCATTTCGTTGAGATGTTATTGTGATATAGAATAGGAGTTAGCGTCGGTGCAGCAGATCCTTGATGCCGTCCATGTCGAAGCTCAGCGACAGGCGGAGCGTCTGGTCGATCGGGTTGGTCTTGGCTGTGGCGATGACATATCCGGCGTCGAGCGAGAAGACGCTCATCTTGAAGCCCGCGCCGACGGTGAAGTACTTCATGTTGCCCTGACTCGGATCCTGATGATGGTAACCAGCGCGCAGCGAGAACTTATCGTTGTAGGTATACTCGGCACCTACGCTCCACTGTATCTCTTTCAGCTCACCTTTGAAGCCTTCCGGAGAGTCGCTGAAACTCTTGAAGATACCGCTGATGCTCGACGTGTTGTTGTAGTGCTCATGCACCCACTGGTCGTAGCCTTGATTGTCGCTGAGTCCTGTCTCCTTGGTGTACTGCTCCATGGTCGGCGGTGTGGGCACCAGAAACTTATTAGCGTCCAAAGCAATGGAGAACTTGTTGTATTCGTCGATGGGCACCATCAGCGAAGTACCCAGTCTGAGGTTGGTAGGCAGGAACTCTGCGGCATCCGAACCGCTGAACGTGATCTTACTACCAATGTTCGAGATGTTGAGACCGAAGGCGAGCTGACACTCGCGTGATCCGATGGTAGGATAAGTCTGGTAATACGCCGAGAGATCCGCGGCGAAGGCCGATGCCGGTGAGTTGTCCTCGCTGGTGTAGTCATAGCGCAGGTCGGAGTAGATCCAGCGCAGTGTGGCGGCGATGGAGAACTTCTCACTGAGCATGAGCGAGTAAGAAGCGTCGATGGCCATCTCGTAAGGGTTGACGGTCATGGCGTTGTCCTTGCTGCTGGTCTGCACCTCACCGAGGGAGAAGTAGCGCAGTGACCCCGACACGGCACTATGCTCGCCGATGCGGTAGTAGCCGGCGAGGTAAGCCTGGTCGATGTCGTTGACGAGTTGGCGGAGCCAAGGCGTGTAGTTCAGCGCCACACCGGCACGGCTGATGGTAAAGGGATATTTTGCTGGATTCCAGTGTTGCGAGTTGACATCGGGGTCTGTTGCCGCTCCAGCATCACCCAAAGAGGCTCCTCGTGCATCGGGAGAGATGGTCTGTGAGATGATGGCATATTGCACAGGGTTGAACTCGTCGAGCTTTTCCTGCGCAAAGGTCCATAGAGGTAGGGCCGCAAAGAGAGATGCCAGCGTGATACGTGCTGTTCTTGTCATTCTGAGGATGTGCTATATATATAATAAGGTGTAGGCTCCCGGAGTAGGGGAGAGAGCTACACCTAAATTAACGTAGAGTGTATGTCGATTATTGCCTGACGATGATGAGTTTCTGTGTCTTCGAGGCGTAGCTGCTGCCGTCGGCGCACATGCGCACGCGATAGAGATATACGCCGGTCTGCAGGCGGCAGCCCTGACCGTCGCACAGATCCCAGTCCTTCGTGTACGTGCCGAGGTTGGTGACGCCGGTGTCGGTATGCTTCCACAGCGTGCGGCCGCTCATGTCGAAGACCTCGATGCACACGTCGACCTTACTGCCCGCCATGTCGTGGTTGACGATGAACGTCGTGGTGTTGTAAGCAGGGTTCTTCGACACGCCAACCGAACTGATCGTTGGCTGCAGGCTCTTTGCCACCACAAAGTCGAGCGTGGCTGTCGACGAGTTGTTGAGGATGTCCCAGGCCCGGAAGGTCAGCGTGTGCTTGCCCGGTTCGAGCGACGGGATGCTGTAAGCCGTTCGGCCGCTGGTATAGGAGCCGAAGTCATAGGTAAACTCATCGTTGAGCGAATAGACTTTGTTGGCGTCGCCGTCGATGATGAGCTGCAGGTCGTGTCCTACGCCGTTGCCCGTGGCATTGATGCCGCTGGTGTCACTGATCTCTGCAACAAAGTAGGGGGTACAGTTCACCGTGCCTCCGTTTTGGAATTCCGGTGTGTTGAGATAGCAGAACAGTTTCGGACCTATCGTGTCGGCAGAGGCTGTCGTGGATCCGCCCACGGTGAAGTGGTCGCTCACGCCGTTGGCAATGCTGGTGTGCTTGCTGTCGACGGCGTAGACATTCACCAGTCCGCTTTCGTCGCTGTAGTTGATGTCCATCGGCACCGAGAAGGTGAAGGCAAAGCGTCCTTTGCGGATGCTGTCAGATCCTGTATAAAGAATCTTGTTGCGGCTATAGAAGACGAAGGCAGAGTCAGCCTCTGCACTGTAGTTCTCCTTGCAGACGATCTTTTCCTTCGAGTCTCTGACCACTGCTGTGGCTACACCGCTGAAGTTCTCAGCGTCGGCCTTGTTGACGTGTCCGGCGATGCGTGCGATGCTTCCCGCCTTTAACTTCTGTCGTGTGGGCGATGCGGTAGGAATGTCGTTGATCGAGTCGATGACGATACACGGATCGGGCAGGTTGAGTCTCAGGGCGGGATCGCCGAGCAGCGAGTATTGCAGTTTGTTGACGGTGCGGTCCTGTCCGGTGGTGATCATCTGGTTCTTGGCTTGTCGCTGCGCCTCGCCGAGGGTCAGTGCTTTTCCGTCTTTGCGGCTGAGCACGGCAGTGAGAAAGGCGCGGTTGATGAGCTTATTGTATGAGGCGAGCACCGTACGCGTGGTACCGAAGAAAGCCACAGCCCCGCCGTTGGGATTCACGACGGCCGCCGTGCCGATGTTGTCTTCCACATCGTCAAAGGCCATGATGTCGCACGACGCGGTGATCCACAGTGGCAGGTTGGCATTGGAGAAAGTCTGGAAGTCTGAGAGCTTGAGCACACCCTCGTGGGCGATGAGCGTAGCACTGCCGTGCCCTGCATAGTCCATGATGAGCGCACCGTTTTGCTGTTGGCGTTTGATGATGGCTGACACCTCGGGGTAGGAGTGGCCCGTGGCCGAGGCCTGCTCGGTATAGGCGTCCCACATCACCTTTTTCAGTACATATTCAGGGTGCAGTGCCTCGATATAGTCGGCGTTGTCGTTCTCGTCGTTCATGTGCAGGTTGTTGTTACCGTCGTCGCCCATGAACATCAGTTCGTTTTGCCAGGCTCCCGCGTTGCTGTTCTCGGCATAGGCGATGGTCTTGTCGACCATGACCTTAGCCTCGTCGACACTTGTCACGGGGAAGCGTCCCACGGTGATGTCGTCCATGTCCTTGGTCAAGGGGTTGCCGCCCTCACCGTCGTCGAGTCGTGTGAAGAAGCCGTCGTCGACATAGCAGAGCACGGCGTTGAACGAGTTCTCGCTCTCGTGGCAGAGCAGATAGTCATCGGCATTGAGGGTGCGGCAGTCGCTGGTGAGCATGCGGTTGTCCCATACGCCACGTCCGAAGAGCAGCAGATAGTGGGGCAGGTCGCCATCGCTGTCGGCGCGGTCGTAGAGCATCTTCAGATAGCGGCGGTAGGCGTTGGCATCGGGCGTGCCGCTGCTGAACTCGTTGTAGAGCTCATCGGCCTTGACGATGCGCACGCGCAGACTGTCGTGCTTCTCGTGGAAGTCAGCCAGTCGCTGTGCCTGCTCCAAGTATTTACCTGAAGTAGGGATGATGATCACCATGTCTGCAGCAGTGTCGGCATGATGGTCTTGGTTGGTAATGGTGCCCACAAGAGCAGGTGTGGGGAAGGTTGTGGTGAGGTCGGGCTTAGGCGCGGGGTTGCTCCACGCCATCGACACATAGTCCAGACGGAGCGGTCCGCCATCGGTACACATGATCTTCACGGTGTCGTTGGCGTGCAGCGTGTTGATGGCATAGGTAGCGTAGCTCTCCCCGCCTTTGTTATAGTCGTTGTATTCTCCCCCGCTGAGTTTGATGCTCATCGTGCCGAGCACCGAGTCGTTGAGCATGATCTGTGCCGTGCTGGTCTGTCCGGCGGTCACCGCCACACTGAGTTTTCCTGTCTTAGACTTTGATATGTTGGAGAGCACGAGCCGCTTGGTGTTGCCTTGGCTGATGGTCTCGCTGTCGAAGAGGTTGCGTCCGCCGTGGTACCACGAGTATCCGTCGACCTCATAGAGGCTGTGATAGTCGTCGGCGGTGGGATAGTTTTTCTTCAGGAAGGTTGTGCTGTCGATGGTTGCCACGTCGTCGCTGCTCTCCGTGAGGAAGTAGTAGCCATAGTCGGAGTAGAAGTTGCGTGTACGTTGTGCGGCCGTGTTGCTGCTCCAGCTCACGGGTCCTTTGGCGTAGAAGAGATGTTTGCCGCCTACGATGCACTGCTCCACCTCGGGCAGGTCGTCGAGGGCCTTGAGCGTGTTGCCGTCGAGAACCTCGTCCTGCAGGTTACCGCCGTAGCCGTAGATTTTCACCTTGTTGATATCGGAGAATCCTGCCTGACGGACAAGGTCACTGCTGAGCTGGTAGATGCCCGAGGCCGGGACACGTATCTTCACCCATCGGCCGGAGGCTAAGACAGAGTGAGCAGCGTAGCGGTCTGTGGCGGACGATGCTTGTAGAATGTTGGCTTTCGCCATCTGTCGTGCCGGTGCCGTGGCGGCCTTTGCCTCCAAGCGCAGCATGAAGCTGGCAAGGATCTGGTATCTGCCGTTGCGGTAGACGAGCGGGCAGAATGACAGCTGCAGGTTAGGCTGGCGGCGGTTCATCACCACCTGCTGTTCGATGGCAGGCAGCTTCGGCAGCGTCTCACTGCTCAGCCGGTGGTAAGCCTCGATGTCGCTCTCTGCCATATCCACGAACTCGGGGTATAGAATAGACGGCGTATAGACCGAGTCGCTATAGTTCGTCGGCAGCGCGACGGTATAGGTAAACCGTGGCAGTGTGCTGTCGATGCGCACCTGCTCGTTGGTCAGGTTGAAGAATCGCTGGGCGGAGAGAGGAAGAGTGAGGAAAAGAAGGAGGAGGAAGAGGAAGAGAAGAGACCGAGCCCTCTCCCTAGCCCTCCCCCTGGGGGGAGGGAAAGAGCGGCCGGGTAAAGGGAGAGCCCTCTCCCTAGCCCTCCCCCTGAGGGGAGGGAAAGAGCGGCCGGGTAAAGGGTGGTATATGGGGTCTTTCATTTTTCCTTGTCGTTTAGTCATAGAGAACATAGAGGTTATAGAGATCATAGAGGGCATAGAACTCATAGAGAACGTAGAACTCATCGGTATCTAAGGGTGGGCTCATTCCCTCCCCCTTGGGGGAGGGCTAGGGAGAGGGCTCGGGGGCTAGGGAGAGGGCTTGGGGTTTATTTCCTCTTCTTTTATTTGCACTTAAACTCCAGCACCTTTCTCTCTTCGAGGTATCCCTCTAAGTGGTCGTCGATATGTACGGGTCCCACACCGGCGGGCGTACCTGTGAAGAGGATGTCGCCCGTCTTGAGGGTGAAGTACTGACTGATATATGCGATGATCTCGTCGATCTTATAGAGCATGTCAGCGGTGCACCCTTCCTGCACGGTCTGCCCGTTGATGTCGAGATGGAAGCGCAGGGCATTGAGATCGCGGAATTTTTCCTTCGGCACCCATTCGCCGAGACAAGCTGCTCCGTCGAAGCCCTTGGCGAGATCCCATGGCTGGCCCGCTGCCGACAGCTTGTGCTGGAGCTCACGTGCCGTGAAGTCGATGCCTACCGTCAGCGCGTCGTAGTAGCGGGGGGCGAAGCGCACGGGCACGGTCTTGCCGAGCTTACAGATGCGCACCACCACCTCGGTCTCGTATTCGATGCGTCCTAAGTGGTCGGGGATGAAAAACGGCTTATGGTCCTTCAGCAGACTGGAGTCAGCCTTGAGGAAGATAACCGGCTCATCCGGTTTCTTTAATGTGCCGTGCAACTCTTTATTGTGCGCGGCGTAGTTCATTCCAATGCAGAATATCTTCATACTATGCTGTTTATCTCACGATGATTTTTTTGATGATGGATATACACGCCGCTGTCCTTGGGTTGGTTGACGCTACGGCCGCTGAGATCGTAGTAGCGGTCGTCGGTGGTCTCCGACGTGATGATTATGTTGCAAATTTAATATAAAAAGAGGAGAACACAAAATCGTGCCCCGTCATTTTCTGCCGTTTCGGTTTGCTTACGTCCGACTTTCTTGTAAGTGGGGTAGCCCTATGACGATATAAGGTCATCATCCCTGCCGGCTTCGCCTCCGCCAAATACGTTCTCAACGACGGTGCCGGCGCACAGAAGCTCAGCAACAGCTCCGTCTATACCTCACAAGGCACTGTCATCAGTGGTAAATAAGGCTTGCTTCCTTTAAACGCTCTATGCTATACGCTTTCAGGTACAAGCCTGATTGCGAAGTCTTTGCTCCCCCGATGTCATGGTGGGAGCGGTAAGAAGGTTGTAATCAGATAATACGATTTGATTCATAGCAAACGGGGCCGGCATTTGCCGGCCCTGTTTCATCTCAAGAGAAAGCCCATATACAACGGCAGCGTGAGGATCCCGTCCTTGAGGCCAACGTTATAATTGCCGAGCTTGATGGCATGATGAACATGATATTTCTCGGGATGGGATAGGATGGTA
Source organism: Hallella absiana (assembly GCF_025457485.1). Taxonomy (NCBI): domain Bacteria; kingdom Pseudomonadati; phylum Bacteroidota; class Bacteroidia; order Bacteroidales; family Prevotellaceae; genus Hallella; species Hallella absiana. The sequence goes on along the minus strand of NZ_JAMXSP010000002.1, from coordinate 40,112 downwards.
CGTGTGCTCTTGGTATTCCCGTCCTTGGCCTTTACCTCCAGGAGAACGCATTCTCCGTTGTACCTAATCACAAAATCAACCTCCAATCCACTGTCTTTTCGGAAATAATAGAGCTTGCGACCCGTTTTGTGCAACATGTCCGCAATCACATTCTCATAGATGGCACCTTTGTAACCGTATAGATTGCCTTGCAAAATGTCGGCTTGCGTGCCGTCTTCGAGCATAGAAACGAAAAGTCCGGTATCGGCCATGTACACTTTAAAAGTCGTTTCGTCGGCATTGCCGTCAAGGGGAAGTTCTGTGATGTGCAGGTTATAGCACCGGCAGATGATACCCGCATCCTCTATCCATTGCAGGCTACCCAAGAACTGTGATGCCTTTCCGCCTTTCTGTACGACGGAATACTGGAATTTCTTATTTTCTTTTGCCAATTGTCGTGGTATGGACTCAAAGCATTGTCTGATGCGTGGCTTGTCGGTCTCAGGAGCATATTTCAGCATATCCTCCTTGTAACCTCCAATGATGTCACGCTGTATCTGCAACACTTCGCCCATGTTTCTGTTCTGTACGAAATTCGCTACCGCCTCGGGCATACCACCTACGATGATATATTGTCGTACAAGTTGCGACAGACGCTGGTGGATCGCGTCGTTGACAGGCTTCACCTCGTCTTTGCAGGAAGTGATGTAGCTGATGATGTCATCATCTATTCCCATCGCCCAAAGAAACTCCTCAAAGTCGAGCGGGTACATCTCCTCATTCTGTTCATACCCCACGGGGATAGAAGCCTTGCTCCCATGTGTGCCATAGCCCTTCACCCCGAGGAGAGAGCCGGTAGCGATGACATCATATCTACCATCGAGCTTGAAGAACTTCAAAGCCGATCGCGCATCAGGACACTCCTGTATCTCGTCCAGAATGATACAGGTATCTTTGGGATTGAACCTGGCTGAAGGTATCATAGCAGAGAGGTTCATCGTGATATCATCGATTTTTTTCGATTGTTTGAAGGCAAGTTGAAAGTCATCATTCTCCATGAAGTTGACATAGACAACATGGGAATAATGAGCTTCGGCAAAGTGCATAACGGTGAAGGTCTTCCCGCATTGGCGGCAACCTTTAATGACCAGTGGCTTGTGACCGTCCTTTTCTTTCCATGCCACAAGGGTCGTCTCTATCTTTCGCTTGAGTGTATCCATATAACAGAAACAACGTGATAATGAGGTAATTATTGTTGCTGCTTCCTATTTTTCAAAGGAGTTTTTCGTAATGACGTCACTTTTTCAAGGGAGTTTTTCGCTGTTCTGTCACTTTTTCAAGGGAGTTTTTGCCATTGCACTGTCACTTTTCCAAGGGAGTTTTGTTGGGGAAGTGTTCGTGCATGTAGAAGTTATCTATCGCAAAGCCGCAAAGAACGCAAAGGGCTGGCGCATCCCCGAGAGCGCTAACCAGCCTTCTCTTTTTCTTTTAACGTGCCATCTTCGATGGCATCAAGAATATAACCGAATATCGAGAATATATATTCGTTATATTCGTTTATATTCTTTATTCCGCGTAGCGGTGCGTTAACCAAAAACTACCATCACTGGCTTTTAACCACATGTTTTGTTTTTGTGTTGATATTAAAATCTCAGGCCGATGGCCAGGCTTGCCCTGCTGTTGTGCTGACTGTTGGCGGCATGGAGATAGCCACCATCGAGCCGGGCGAACCACATCGAGGTGCGGCCTTTGACGGTGATGGGCTGCTGATAGGTCAGAGCGAGGCGTGCTCTCCATGAGTTGACCGTGTAGTAGTCGTCATAGTCGGCTGTCCATACCTGCTGGGCATAGGGCGTGGTGGCATCGGCGAGACTGAGTCGGTTGTCAAAGACCTGACGCAGGCGGAAGGCGGCATCCATCCAGAAACGATTGGCAAAGAAGCCATGACCGGCAGCGAGCCCCCAGTCGGCATAGTGATGGGCAAAGGACGAGGCGGGCAGATGGTACTCGTTGTGGACCGAGCGCAATGCGCCGTCCACACCGATGTAGCCGTTGATGCCGTGCTCCGACGCACTGTTGAGGCGGTAGCCCAGTGCGGCGTCGAGCAGGCGCACGCGGCAGCGCTTGTTGTAAGTCATCTGGTTGACATACTTGTAGGTGTTGTAACCCGTTGTGGAGTCTGTGGTGATGGTGAGCTGCTGGCGATATTCGTCGGCGTAGCCCTCTTCGTATTGCAGGCGGGCCTGTACGACGTGGAGCCACCGTGGTGTGCGCCATGTCGTCTTGTTGGCTACGGCATAGCGATAAACATGGTAGTGCCCCGGCTGATACTTATAGGCACCGTAGATTCCTTCACTGCCGCGGTCGATGCCAGCCTCGGTGAGTGAGGACCAGGAGGTCGACTGCCAGGCATAGGAGAGGCGGAAGCCAAACTCATGGTTGACGTATTCGCGCATGTAGCCGTTGTAGCCGGCGACGACACCGTTGGCGTTTTCCATTCCCGTTATCGTGTAGTATTTCATGTTGGGATCAGTCTGCACGGTGGTGATGTCAGGAATCTTCTCTTTGTAGCGGCGGTAGTGTCCCTCCAAGCCCAGCGTGGAGCGGCCGATGGAGTAGGTGAGGGACGGCGTGAGGCGATAGTCGAGCATTTCGCTTCTCGACCGTGGGTCGCGCAGACGACTCAGGTCACCGAGCTGGTAGTCGAGGCGCAGGCCGAAGCGCCAAGGGCCGAAGGCAGTGGTGCCGACGGCTGCCGTGAGGCTGATGTCCTGACGGTCGTAGCTGCCGCTCACCTCACTGCCGGAGATAAACGGATCACTGTTGTAGGTCCGGCGCACGTCGCTCCACCGGCGGTTCTTCGTACGACCCATGTCAAAGTCGAACTTGCCATAGCCATAGAGGTAGCGTCCTAAGTGTTGATAGCGCTCGGTGAAGAAGCGAAGACTGTTGTCCTGATTGCCTTCCTGCACGTGGTGGAAGTCACGGTTCTCGTGGCTGCCCTCCATCATGGCGACACCCCGGTCGACGCGGTCGTCGAGGGTGAGACCGGCCGCATTAGTGGTGGTGGACCAGAGCGAGGCGGCGTCGGCGAGGCGATAGGATGACTCGTCGATGGTCTGAGCCTGCAGTGTCGTAGGGAGGAATGTAGAGGATGCGGCTAAAAGAGCAAGGGTGAGCGTCTTATGATCAATATTCATAGTTGCGTGGCGTTAGAGTGGATGAAACGGCAAAGTCGTTGGTCGAGTTGTTGGTATCCTGCAGGATATACTGTCCCTTGGCTCCTTTGCGTGTGGATTTCTTTCGATATACGGTCTCGCCGTTGTATCCACTGGCAGAGTGGATGTAGGTGGCTCCCGCGTCGATGACGGGCAGGAGACGTTTGGTGGCGAGGTCAATGGTACCCGTGTTTTTATATTTCAGGATGTCCACGCCGTCGAGGATCTGCGAGATGCCGGCGGCGAGCCACTGGCTGCCCGAGGTCTTTCCGTAGTTGTATACTTTCTGCCAGGAACTCACGGCGGCATTGCTGCGGAAGAGTACCACGCCGGTGGGACCTCCCTGTCCGATGTTCATCTTCGAGATGGCACTGAACGCCGTGTAGACCAGTTCGAGCGCCGGTGTCGCGGGGTTGTTGAGCGTCTTTCCCTGTGCGTCCTTGGCCTCGTAGTCAGCATCGGAGAGATTCATGGGCGTGCCGACGTTAGCAGTGTGGTCAATGGCACTGTTGGTGAGCACCACCGACTGTCCGGGGTTCACCAAGTGAGGTGTAGCGGCGGGAATGCGGAACAGCTGCTTGAGCACGACCACGGAGTCCTGAAAGCCAGAAGCGATCTGCTCGAGCGTATAAGCCGGTGAGGCATTTGACTCGACAAGTCCGAGGTACATGCCCGCAATGTCCACCGCCTCGTCGCCTTGGTTGTAGAGCTCGATATACTGTGCGGCGAGATAGTTTTTCTTGTTTACATCTTTCATGCCGGCATAGAACACCTTTGAGATGACGAGCGAGCGTGTGATGGTGAACTGTGTGGCGAGGGTCAGCGGCGAGGCCTTTGTGTCAGTCGTGAGCAGTTGGGAATGACTGCTGCCCGCTACGATGGCACCGTCGTTGACTTCCGTGTCGCCAGTGGCCTGGCGATATTCGCTGGCAGTAAGGGGCCATGACACCGAGACAGTGTATACGTCGGGGATGAGCTCCGTGAAGTGTGCGATGCCATTGTCGTCGGTCACGGCCGTTGTCTCGCCTCCGCCTTCCCGGGTCAGCGTCACGGTATGACCGCCAAGGGCGAGCTGTGTGGTGGCATCGGTGGGCTGCTCCACGCGAATGTCCACATTGATGGTCTGGGTCGTGTCGCTATAGTCGACGCAGCTGACCATGAGGGTCAGAAACAGCAGCAATAGCGTCCACAGACCTGTATGTTTCTTGTTGTTCATCTGCTTATATATATAATATGGTATAGGGTATCTGTTGATTATAAGTTGAAATAGAGCTCCATGCCATAGCTGAAGTTGTTGGTGTTGCGCTGCACGAGCGTTCCTGTGTTGTTGTTCGCCACCTTGTAGGGTTCGTAGAAGATGACGTTGTTGACATAGAGTGAGAGTCCGCCGATGTTGCCGAGCTGTTTGGTGAGTCGCGCCGAGAGATTCCATGTCGGCTTGGTCTTTGTGGGCACGTTATCCTTGTAGTTGAGCGCGAGGTCGGCGACGGCAATGCCCTGTGTGCCGGCGGGCAGGGTTGTGTAGTAGTTGCCGGCATAGTCGAGATAGCCGTTCTGCATGTCGGCGGAGAGTGCGTGGTAGCCAAGGTTGGTGTCGATGAGACCTATGGCCTGCTTGTCGGCCATATAGCTCCAGCTGTAGGTCTGCCATATAGATTGCCCGGCGAGCGATGCCACCATCTTCAGCGACGGGATATTCGTCACCACACGCACGGTGCTCACGTACTGCCGGTAGAGGTCATAGTCCAAGCCGGAGGGATAGACCACCTTGAAGGGCGTCAGTCCGTAAGCCGAATAAGCAGAGGGCAGCAGAGCCGTCTTGACGTTGGCAGTGTTGAGATCGGTGCTGTAGGTCTTGGTCTCAGAGAGCGCACCACTGTAGTAAAAGCTCGTGTTGATGGCCCGGATGGTGCCGAGGTCGAAGTCAAACTCCAGTCCCTTGTTGATCGTGGTGTTGGTATTGCCGATCTTTCCCGTGGTCATATACACAAGGTCGGTGCGTGCGGGATTGGCGTAGTCCACGGTGGTGGCGGCTCCCGGCGTGATGATGAGACCATGAGAAACGTCATAGACCATTGAGGGATAGGTGAAGTATTCCGTTGCCGCCCCGAAGCCGTTGGGCGTCTTGTCGTGATAAGCCAGCACACTCAGCTTTCCGCCCCAGGGCAGCTTTACGTCCACGCCGGCTTCGATCTTCGTCGTGGTGGCGTTCTTCAAGTCCGTGCTTCGCTTCACGTCATACACCTGCGTGTGATAGACCAGAAGTTGCTGCACGGCAGCGTCGGCACCTTGCGGCATGTAGTTCACAGCCACGCGGTCGTCGTATTTCTTGTCGGGATAGAGATAACTCAGTCCCGGTGTCTTGCTGTTGAGGCCGATGCCGGCGCGGAGAGCCAGCCATCTCGTCACGTCGAACGAGAGGTTGACGCGCGGGCTGAGGGCTGTGGTGCTGAGGTTGGAGAAAGGCTGCTGGGCTGTGAAGCGCAGACCGATCTGTGCCCGCAGGTGGTTGACACGGTTGGGCGACCACACAAAGTGATCCTCGGCGTAGGCAGCAAGCTGATGGAGCCCCGGGATGTCGGAGTAGGCACGTGGACGACCGTTGGCGTTGGGACGCAGCGGACGGCTCTCGTCGAGGTTGAAGTAGCCGCGTCCATCGTTCCAGTCGTAGTGGTATTCAGCACCCACCTTGAAGCTCTGCCGTGTCTTGCCCCAGTGGAAATAGAAGTCATCGGCAATCTTGGCAAAGATGTTTCCCGGTCGCCCTTCCGTCTTGCTGGTGGCGAGATAGCTCTGTGTGGCCCAGCTCACGGGGTGGTAGCCTGTCTCCATGGCCGTGATGATGGGCAGCAGTCCGCCGGGCACGGAGACGAAGGCGGTGTTGCGGCTGTCCTGCCAGGCATAGCTCACGCCGAGGGTATAGCTCAGGTTGCGTGAGAAGATACGGTCGAGACGTATCTTGCCGTTGTGGGTGAAGCCGAGCGAGAGGTAGTCGTTTTTCGTCTCCGAGCCGTCTTGTCGGGCGTCGGGATCGTTGCCGCTCCAGTCACGTGTCTGTGCCATCCTCACGCGGGTGTCGATGTGCCATGTCTTGGAGATGTTATAGCTCCAAGCCATGCTGCCCGTCCAGCGGTGATAGGAACGGGTGCGCAGACGCGGATCGCTCCACGCTTTGGCATAGTCGACACTAAGGTTGAGGATGCCGGCGCGGCCGAGCGAGGAGCCCTTACTGAGTGAGTAGTTCTGCAGTTCGGGATTGATCTTAGCCTTAGCCTGCCACGGCGTGACACCTGCCTTGGAGTGAACGATGACAAGACCGGAGGTGAGATCGCCATACTCTGCCGAGGGGATGCCGCGCACCACCTCGACGTTGTCGATGTCGTCGGCACTGATCTGCCGGAGGTCCGTGCCGGTGAACGCTGTGGCACTGAAGGGTCCTTGGGTCATCGCGCCATTGTTGCTCATCGGCATGCCGTCGACGATGATACTCGATCCGAAGGCACTCGTGTTGTTGTTCACGAGCGTGCGCAACTGCAGGTTGGACTGGCTGGTGAGGTCGGTGTTTTTGATGATCTGTCCGGGCAACAACTGCATGATGTCGGCCAGAGAGGAGGCCTGCAGGTGGTCGATGGCCTGGCGTCCGATCTTGCTGCTCGTACCCATAGCGTTTTGTTTGGCGGTGACGACGACCTCTTTGAGTGAGAGGTCGCTGATGCGCAAGGAAATGTGCATGTCGACGTCTTTGGAGACTTTCACCTGCGTTGTGGAGGTGACATAGCCCACGTAGCTCACCACCAACTGATAGTTGCCGTCGGGAATATTGGTGATCGTGGCCTTGCCGTCCATGTCGGTCACGGCATTGGAGCCGAGCGGCTGGAGCTGCACGGAGCCCATGACGATCGGCTCCTTATTCGAGGCATCTGTCACGCTCACCGTCAGCTTGTGACCCAGCACCGGTCCGGCAAAAGCCGGGAGCGCAAGCCACAGCAGGGTGACGAACAGAAGTAGATAATGGAATGTCTGCTTTTGTATCATTGCTTGTGATTATAGATAGTGATTATATTTATATGATGTGTTGGCAGTTAGGTCAATGTGCATTGGCAAGATGAGTGTTACCTAAACTTCTACAATGAATATGACTAATACGTTGCAAAGGTAACAAAAAAAGAGCGAAAGAATGCAAACGCAACTTAATAAACACACGAGAATACCTATTAATGTGGATACTTGTTTGCGGAAATACAGCCATGCAAGCCAAAAACTCAGTGATAGATTTACGATACTGACTGGTTATTTGTATTTTTGCACGTAAGTATTTCAATCATAGCATTATTCCCAAAACAGATCCATGACAAAAGCAAACACTGAATACATTGACGCTGCCGTTCTGCAAATGATGACTTGCAACTGTTGCGGGAGAACAGCGTCAATGCCTAAATACTGCCTCACCCCTATACCCCTTCGGCCTCACCCCCTAACCAATCTCCAAAGGGAGAGGGGGGAGTGATTACCGCCAAGAGCTGAGGAAGTAGGAGGTGATGCGTCCCGCGTCACATCATCACAATATCGGTTGCGAAATGCTTGACACAGGTCAATAAAAGCTATGAATATACGGTTTTTATGCTAATTGACTGCCTTTTCCTTTTGTATATTGATGCTGTTTCTATACCTTTGCAAGCCGTAACCAATAAAGGAAAAGAATGTTTAGGATACTTATTGTCTTGCTTGTCGGCATCGTGCTGGGCTTTGCGCTGCGTCGAGTGCCACATATCCACAAGGTAGAGACAAGCGCTCATTATACTATCTGTGCCCTGCTTTTTGTCTTCGGACTGGGTTTGGGCTCCAACGACTCGCTGATGCACAACATCGGCTTCTATGGTCTGGAGGCCGTGGTGGTGGCACTGTTGGGTATGGCGGGCAGCTTTGGTGCCGCCCGTCTGTTCAACCATCTCATGCAGAAAAAGACGGAGGGCGAGGCATGAAAGGAAACCTGCTCTTGTTCGTTTCGCTGTTGACCGGCGTACTTGTAGGCATGACCGGTGTCACTCCCCATTGGTTGCTCAACCCTCAGTTGCCGATGTTGCTCTTGGAGTTGCTCATTGTACAGGTGGGCATGGGCATCGGGTCGATGGAGCATCTCGACCGGCTGTTTGCCGGATTCCGTTGGGAGATGCTGTTGCTGCCGGTGTTTACCATTGCTGGAACCTTGTTGTTTACCGCCACGGCGGTGCTGTTGTTCAGTGGTCATTCGCTGAGCGACTTCCTTGCAGTGGGCAGCGGTTTTGGCTATTACTCGCTCTCGTCGGTGCTCATCAGTCAGGTCAAGGCGGGCGCCGTCGGTTCTGCCGCTGCCAACCAACTGGCCACGATAGCGCTGCTGGCCAATATCGTGCGAGAGATGGTGTCGTTGCTCAGTTGCCGTTTTGTCGCTCACCGTGGCAGCGGATGGGCAGCGATCAGTGTGGCGGGCATCTCGTCCATGGATGTGTGTCTGCCTTCCATTCTGAGCAGCACGGGCAACAAGCGCTATATGCCTATCGCCATCTTCCATGGGCTCTGCCTGGAGGTGAGCGTTCCGATACTCGTCACCTTCTTTTGCAGCGTGAACCTATAGGGAAAGGGGCATCATCTTTACAAGAAAAAACAGCAACGACCGTCACGGGATTACGTGGCGGCCGTTGCTTTTTATTCATTTCTCTCTGTGCTTTCTTCAAAGAGGAAAGAACTTCCTAAATTTTTTTAGTATTCCACCACGAGGGCTTCCCTGGGTTGCAGGGTGATGTCGTGGGTGAGGTCGATTTTGCGGCCGGTGATGACATCGGTTGCAGTGGTGGCTTTGCCGATGACCTCAGCATAGCGGGCTACGGACATGGTGGCCTCGCTTCGCTTGCCGTTGAGGATGGTCAGCGACGTGCGCCCCTGATACTGGCGTGCGATGACGTAGATGCCTTTGAAGGGGATGAACTGTGTCTGCTTTCCCTTGCTGATGAGGTCGTTGCCCTGACGCCAGTGGAGCAGTTTGCTTTCCCACTGGAACATGGCGTTCTCGGCCTTGGTGCGGCCTTGGGCGGTGAAGCAGTTGTGCGTGTCACCGGGGAAACCGCCAGGGAAGTCGCGTCGTACATTGCCGTCGGTGACCTCCTTGGTTCCGTTCATCAGCACCTCTGTACCGTAGTAGAGTTGTGGGATGCGATTCATCGTCAGCAGCAGGGCGAGTGCCTGTTTCAGTGCTGTGGAGTCTTTGCTATTGCCAAGGAAGCGGTCGGTGTCGTGGTTCTCGATGAAGGCCAGCACGTGCGACGGGTCGGCATAGAGATAGTCATAGCAGAGACTGTTGTAGATGCGGTTGAGTCCCTTCCACCAGTCGTCGGTCTCTTCATGCTTGGCCTGGCTGAGCTTGTCGAAGAAGCTGAAGTCCATGACAGTTTTGAGATAGCTGTTCATGTTGCTGAGCTTTGAGTCTTTCTGCCAGGCGGCGGTGTAGGCTGGTTCGGTGACCCACGTCTCGCCTACGGTGTTGAAGTTGGGATATTCCGTGTCGAGGGTTTTCATCCATTCGGCCATCGCCTTTCGGTCGGCATAGGGATAGGTGTCCATGCGTATGCCGTCGATGCCAGCTGTTTCTATCCACCACTCACTGTTTTGGATGAGGTAGCGCATGAGGTGAGGATTGCGCTGGTTGAGGTCAGGCATGGACTTGACAAACCATCCGTCGACGGTCTCGCACATGTCCTGCTTCGAGGCATAGGGATCGAGAACCGGGGTCAGCTTATAGCTTGTCTGCAAGCCGTAGTTGGGATTGTTGAACCAGTCCTTTGTAGGCGGGTCGAGGTTCCAGGGATGATAATCGCTGCAATGGTTGAAGATCATGTCCATCACCACCTTCAGCCCACGCTTGTGGCATTCGTCGATGAGTTGCTTGTACTCCGCATTGGTACCGAAGCGCGGATCTACCTTATAATAATCGGTGGTGGCGTAACCATGGTACGAACTGTTCACGCCATGGTCGTTGGGCCAATTGTTCTCTAAGATCGGAGTGAACCACAGTGCGGTGACGCCGAGGTCGGTGAAATAGTCGAGGTGCTGTTCAATGCCGGCGAGGTCACCGCCGTGGCGCAGACTTGGCTTGGTGCGGTCGCAGGTCTGGTCACGCATACCCTTGACGACATCGTTTTTCGGGTTGCCGTTAGCGAAACGGTCAGGCATGAGCAGGTAGAGCACGTCGGCGTTGGAGAAGCCTTTGTGATCCTCGCCGCGCATGGTGCGGTCTTTAAGCGTGTAGCGCACCTTTTTGCCGTCGAAGTTCAGCGTCATCCGTCCGGCTTTGGCACCTTGCAGGTTCAGGTAAACAAGCAGATAGTTGGGTGAGTCGAGACGGACGATGGAGTCCACCTTCACGCCGGCGTAGTCGGTAGTGACTTGCTTGACATTCTTTACATCTTTACCATAGACCATGAGCTGCAGGCTCGGGTCTTTCATCCCCACATACCAGTCAGTGGGGTCGATGCGGCTGATGGTGGTGGCAGAAGTTGCCGTGGCCATCATCAGTCCCAGTCCTAAAGTCATGAGCGTTTTCTTCATATCTTCTATTATATTTATTTTACCATAATCATCGCACTCTGTCCGCTTACCTTTACGTCACCTCCAGGTAGGATAGTGAGGCCGGTCTCGTCGATTTGTCCGTTTTGGCAGACCACACGGTATGTGCCTTCTGGCAACGTGATGGTGCGGGTTTCACGGTTGCCATTGAAGATGACATAGATGTTGCTCCAACTGTCGATGCCGTCAAGACCCTTCAGGTGGAAGGCTACCAGAGCAGGCTGCGACGGCAGGAACTCCAGATGCTCACGCACTGCGGCGGCTGAGCCGAGACGGAAAGCCGGGTGATGGCGGCGCAGGGCGATAAGCCGGCGATAGTAATCTGTGACACCGGGATAGCGCTGCAGGTTGCCCCAGTCAAGGGCGTTGATGCTGTCGGGCGAGTTGAAACTGTTGTGCACACCCTTCTTGTCGCGCAGCAACTCCTCACCGCTGAGCATGAAGGGCACACCCTGAGAGGTGAATACGATCGTCTGGGCGAGCTTGTCGAGGGCTTGTAGTTCAGATGACGTGATGTTCGGGATGGAAGCCTTCAGACGGTCGACGAGGCACATGTCGTCGTGACAACTGACATAAGCGATCATCTGTGTGGGCTCGGTGGCCCATGGCTCCTTGCTGTAGTTCACCTTGGTATAGTCCACTTGCGGATGGGCAATCATGCCTGCGATGCCTGCCTTGATGCTCTCCTCGCTCCCCGGCAGTCCAGCTAAGAACGCGGGTTTATGGTCATCGCTGAACGGTCCGCGTACAGCATCGCGCAAATCGTCGCAGAAGGCGGCGATACCCGGCATTTGTTTCATGTTGGCTTTCATGGCCAGTTGGTCGTTGGGAAGGGCGCAGCTGCCTGCACTCCAGCCTTCGCCATAGATGAAGATGTTCGGGTCGAGGGCTGTGAGCTCCTGTCGGATAGCGTTCATCGTCGGGATGTCGTGCACGCCCATGAGGTCGAAGCGGAAGCCGTCGATGTGGTATTCTGTGGCCCAGTATTTCACGCTTTCGAGCATGAATTCGCGCATGAGCGATTTCTCTGAGGCGGTCTCGTTGCCGCAGCCCGAGCCGTTGCTGGGCTTACCGTCCTTGGTGAATCGGTAGTAGTAGTCGGGATAGGTACGCTGGAAGTTGCTGTTGTCGAGGTCGAAGGTATGGTTATAGACCACGTCGAGGATGACACGTATGCCAGCCTTGTGCAAGGCTTGTACCATTTTCTTGAACTCACGGATGCGTGTGGCGGGGGTATAGGGATCAGTGGAGTAGCTGCCCTCCGGCACGTTGTAGTTCAGTGGGTCGTAGCCCCAGTTGTACTGTGGTTTGTCGAGTTTGGCCTCGTCGACAGAGGCGAAGTCAAACGACGGCAGAATATGCACGGCGTTGACGCCGAGGCTCTTGAGATAGTCCACCGCCCAAGGCTCTGACAGTGCCAGAAACTTACCCGGATGGTCGGCGTGGCTGGCGATGGAGAAGTCGCGGTGGTGCATCTCGTAGATGACGAGGTCGGCAGGTGAATGGGTGGTGAGCCTATGGTCATCAGCCCAGCCTTCCGGGTTGGTCTGACGCAGGTCTATGATAGCACCGCGCTGTCCGTTGACGCCTACTGCTTTGGCGAAGACGCCCGGTGTGTCACCGCGTCCGATGTTAAAGCTATAGAACTGTCCCTTGAGGTCGCCCTTGACGGTGGCTTTCCAACGGTTCTTGCCGTCGGCGCGCATCTTCACCGTACGCAGAGGCTGACCGCCGTCGCCGTCGCTCCACAACGAGAGGGTAGGTCGCTTGGGGCTATTGAGATAAAAAACAGTCTGCTTGGGACTGTAGGACATCTCGCGAAAGACATCCTGCGCCCAAGCAGACATATTTGTTGCCAACATAGCGATGACAGATATTGATAGTTGTCTGATGTTCATGGTTTGTTGCTAAAGGTGATTTAGGGGTGTAGAGAAAATGAGGAGTGTAGGGGAAGGTATAGAACTCCTCCGATCCGCTTTTCCTCTTCCTTTGGGAGGGGTTAGCGGGCAGGCTTTAGGCTGACAGCGAATCCTCCGCCGGGTGCCTCGGTGAACTTTAGGGTGTCACCCTTCTTCACTGTGCGTTTGGTGATGACATATGCCTTTGGGTTCTTGTCGTAGCTGGCGTTCTTGGCATCGGCATAGATCGTAGCCTCGTACTTGCGGCCCTTGTCGAGGAAGTCGAGTTTCACGGTGCTCTGATGTCCATGTTCGTCGCACTTGCCGGCGAGGAACCAGTTGTCGCTGCCCTTTGCCTTGCGTGCTACGGTGATGTAGCGGGCAGGTTCAGCCTCGATATACTTACTGTCGGACCAGTCGATGGCAACGTCCTTGATAAACTGGAAGGCATCGTTGTACTTGGCATAGTTCTCGGGTAGGTCGGCAGCCATCTGTAATGGTCCCCACATGACGAGATAGAGAGCGAGCTGCCCCGCAAGTGTGGTGTGTACATAGCTTGGGTTGTCGCTCCAGGTCTTCAGCTGAGTCTCAAGGATACCCGGTGTATAGTCCATCGGGCCGCCCTGCAGACGAGTGAAGGGCAGGATGACAGTATGGTTGGGATAGCTGCCGCCGAAAGCCTCATACTCCGTGCCGCGCGCACTCTCGTTGCCGACGAGGTTAGGCCATGTACGGGCGATGCCGGTAGGACGTGTGGCCTCATGAGCATTGACCATGATATGGTGCTTGGCTGCTTCCTTGACGCAGTAGAGATAGTGATTGTTCATCGGTTGCGAGAAGTGATGGTCCCCGCGTGGGATGATGTCGCCCACATAACCACTTTTCACGGCATCGTAGCCATATTTGTTCATTAAGTTGTAGGCAGCCTCCAAATGACGCTCGTAGTTGACCACGCTCGAAGAAGTCTCGTTGTGCATCATCAGTTTCACGCCCTTGGAGTGGGCATAGTCGTTGAGTGCCTTGATGTCGAAGTCGGGATAAGGCGTGACGAAGTCGAAGACATAGTCCTTCCAATGGTTGGCCCAGTCTTCCCAACCTACGTTCCATCCCTCGACGAGTACCTCGGAGAGACCGTTGGCAGCGGCGAAGTCGATATACTTGCGCACCTCGGTGTTGTTGGCACCGTGGCGGCCGTTGGGTTTCACCTTACTCCAGTCGATGCTGTCGAGCTTGATGGACGGATACTCATCGGTGTAGTTCCATGAGTTGCGGCCGACGATCATCTCCCACCATACGCCACAGTACTTTGTAGGATGGATCCAGGAAGTGTCTTTGATCTTGCAGGGCTCGTTGAGATTGTAAATGAGGTTGTTGGCCTCAGAGAGCATGTCGCGAGCATCGTCGCTTACGGCCACGGTGCGCCAAGGCGTATTGCAGGGAGTTTGCATATAGCCTTTCATACCGGTGGCATCAGGAGTGAGCCACGACTCGAACACCATGTTCTTGTCATCGAGGTTGAGGTGCATGGTGGCATAGTCGATGCAGGCGGCCTCATGGATGTTGATATACAGTCCGTCCTTGGTCTTCATCTGTAAGGCGGTCTGCACGCCTGTGGGCGAGAAGACAGCAACCGACGAATTGTTCCAGTTCACGGCGTCATGGAAACGGGCGCGTATCTCAGAGAGCTTGCTCTCCTGCGTTTCTTGTTCCTGAGTGTCATAGTCGCCGGGAAGCCACCATGCGGTGTGATCACCAGCCATAGCAAACTGAGTGTGTTCGTCCTTGATGACAAAATACACCAGAGAGTCCTGCTGTGGGAACTCATAGCGCAGACCCATACCTATATTATATACACGGAAGCGGATTGTCATCTTGCGCTTGGTAGCGGATTGCGTGAGGTTCACGGCCATCTCGTTGTAGTGGTTGCGGATCTTGGCATACTGTCCCCAGACGGGAGTCCAGGTCTCGTCGAAAGTTGACTTTGTGCTGCCGGTTTCTGTAAAGCCGTCCATGAGACTGGTCTCGCGCAAGCCCTTGCTGGCGTGCTTGTCTTTAGCAAGTTCAAGTCCGAGGTGTGAAGGCTTGACGACAGCCTTGTTTTTATAGGTCATCTCGTAGGTGGGTACGCCATTGCCGGTGAGCGAGAAGGTGAGGCTGACGTTGCCGTCGGGCGACTTCACCGTCTGTGCCAAAGCTGCCAAGGGCATGAGCAGTGCCAAAGAGATGATGCTTGCTATCTTGTTCATATCGCTTGATTTAATATTATCATTTGGTTAAGGGCTATAGCTTCTGTAGACCCTATAGCCCCAATAGTTTCTATAGTCTCCTATTTCTGCGTTAGCCTTCCCCTCCCCTGGGAGGGGTTAGGGGTTGACTTTCCTTATCTTTCTCCGAAGGTGTTGGTGCGCCCGCTCTGGTTGACCAGTTCCTTGACGTTAGCCATGAAGCTGTTGTTGGTCATGAGATCCTCGATGTTGAGGTGCATGCGGTAGCGCCAGTAGTGCTTCGGGTTGGCGGGAATATTGATGCGCTCGGCATTGGCATCGGGCAAACGCAGCTTGTCGTCGATGGCGAGCCAGTCCTGTATGCTCAGGATGCAGAGCATAGAAGGAGAGGTGAGCTGACGCGAGACGATGTCGCGAGCGAGCCAGCCTGGCAGAGGATGCGGAGCAGCCCCACCACGGTAGAGCATGCTGTTGTAGTAGTCCTGTGTGCGCTCGTAGTTCTCGTCCCACCATTGGCGCAGTGTCGGCATGTCGTGAGTGGAGAACGTGCAGACCGAGCGATAAGGATTGCGTGAGAGATGGCCGAAGCGTACGTGTGGATCCTTCGGCATGGACTGGATCTCCAGTGAGAGGATGCGCAACTCGTTGATGACCCATGGCACACAGTCGGGCACCATGCCAAGGTCCTCGGCGCAGACGAGCATACGTGTGGCCTCGACCAGTCGCGGCAACTTCTTCATGGCCTCGCGATACCAGAACTGGTTGTTGCGGCGATAGAAGTAGTCGTTGTACAGGCGGTTGAAAGCTCCCTTGTCGTTGTCGTAGAGGCTTTCGTAGATGAAGCTGAACTGTGCGGACACGCGCGGATGGAACTTCGAGGCATCCTTGGTGTCGCGTACAAAGAGCACGTCGCTGATCATGGCGTAAAGACCATCGCGGATGTTGAGCTCGTCCTGGTCGGTGACACCGGCAAAGACTTTCTCTACCTTACGCTGAGTGTCGTACTCCGGTTTCATCTTGTAGCGCTCGCCGTCGATGCGGTCGAGATATTTAGCCTTCACATCGTTGGCTTTCTCATGGAACATACGCTCCAGTGTCCAGTCGGTGATAAACGGTGTGGTGAATCTCTCTTCCTGGAAGTTGAGGCCATAGCCGCGGATCTCGTCGGCTGTCATGCCAAGTGCGGGAGCGAACTGACCGAGCAGACCGTGTACCGAGTTGATTGGAATCTCCCAGATGCGGAAGAAGCCGAGCACGTGGTCGATACGGTAAGCATCGAAGAACTTCGCCATGTTTTGGAAACGGCGTACCCACCACTGGCAACCGTCTTTGAGCATCTCGTCCCAGTTGTAGGTTGGGAAGCCCCAGTTCTGACCGTTGACAGAGAAGTCATCGGGTGGCGCACCGGCCTGTCCGTTGAGGTTGAAGTAGCGTGGCTCCATCCATACGTCGCAGCCATAGCGGTTCACGCCAATAGGGATGTCGCCCTTGAGGATGACGTGGTGCTGGCGTGCGTAGGCATGAGCCTCGTCGAGCTGAGTGTTGAGAATATACTGAACGAAATACCAGAACTCCACCTCTTTATATAGCTTGCTGCGGCTGTTGGAGAGTTCTTTTCTGTCGGCCTCGTCCCATGTGTTATGGTCGGGCCACTGTGAGAAGTCGGCCGTGCCATACTTGTCGCGCAATGTTGCATATTGAGCATAGGGCACGAGCCACTGCTCTGTTTCGTGGAAGAACTCGTGATATTTCTTAGAGCTCATCATCTGCTTGCCCTCCTGAGCGAAGAGCAGATGGAGATATTCGAGTTTGGCATTGTTGACACGTTCATAGTCGATCTGCTTCAGACCATTGAGCTCAACGCGCAGTTTCTCGAAGCGGTCGCGCTCCTTGGCGTCCTTCAGCTGTGGCAGTTGTGTGAGGTCTACATACATCGGATGCAGTGCAAACACACTGATGCAACTATAAGGATAGGAGTCGGTCCACGTGTGAGTGATCGTGGTGTCGTTGATCGGCAGGATCTGCAGTACGCGCTGCCCGGTCTTGTCGATATAGTCGATCATCTTCTTCAGGTCGCCGAAGTCACCGACGCCGAAGCTGGTCTTTGAGCGCAGGGAGAATACTGGCACGAGCGTACCGGCGATCTTGGTGTTGTAGATGGGCATGTAAGCCTCGTTGAGATCATAGACCACGACCTCGCCGTCTTTCATTTCCGGTAATTCTATTGTACGGTTATTGCTGCACTCCCAAAGTGGCGTGACGTCTTTCTTGCTGTCGAGAGCGGCGAACTTAAACTCCATCTCTCCCTCGGGGAAGTCGTCGGCATTGAGATCCACTACCCACTCGTTGATGTTGTGCTCGGTCATCTCCACGGCTTTTGTGGAGTCCCAAGCTCCTAAGGCGGGGTTGCTGCCGATGATAGCAAGACGCTCAGAGGAGCGCAGCTGGGGAGCACGCACGATCAGTCGTACGGTTTTGCTGAATGATGAAGAGGGAAGCTCATGCAGTGTATGAGGACAGAGGCAGTCCGTGAAAGCAGAACTGTAGAGATAAGCGTCCTCAGGGATGTCGGACCAATGGTCATACATCGTGTAGCTCTTGCCCTTGGAGGCATTGAGCTCCAGCTTGTGATGTACGGTGGTCCACTCATGACGATGCTCACTGCCGATGGCGTCTACACTGTAATAATATTCCAACACTTGATTGGTATCGGGGATGGTCAGCTGGCATGTCCATCGTGCACCGTCAGTGGTGCCCAGATGGTATTGCGCAACGGCTCCATCTTTCATAATGTTCAAGACCAGTTCTTCTCCGAAAACCGTCTTGTAGTCTATGCTAAATATTAAGTTCATCGAGCTTTAGGTTTTTTATAATTTCACGTTCAAAATTACGAAAAAATAGATGGTTGAATGTCATGGACTTGCACAAACAGCAGAAAAGATTGTGCAAACGATTGTAATGCTTTGCTTGGATCTTGAAAGTTTCAGCTTGTCCTCATACTTTATCGTGTCGTCAGGTGATTTAGCTTGTCAGCGCAAAAGTTAAACACAGTGAGAGTATGAGAGGGTAGGGGGATTATTTGTTGAAGAGTTGTATGCAGAGGCTGAGGCTTTGTCCGTCTGTGGTCACTGCGTAACGGTTGTGCTCTCCTGTGATTCTCTCGCCGAGCCAATAGCCCAAGAGCGTACTGCCCACACCGATGGCGGCTCCTGCTGTGACATCCTGCCAGGCATGGCGGTTGCGTGCCATGCGGTCGACAGCCACTCCCGTTGCCACGGCATAGCCTGCCACGCTGATCCAGGGGGAGACGTGACGGTATTCCTTGTCGAGGATGACGGCACCGGTGAAGGCCAATGCAGTATGTCCGCTGGGAAAGGAGTGGTTGTCGGTCCAGTCGGGTCGCCACTCATGGATACTGTGTTTGAGTGCCCACGTGGTGCCAGCAGAAAAGGCGTAGGAGACAACGGTGTTGACAGCCAGTTGTTTCCATCCGCTTTTACTCTCTACGCCACATGTCTTGAGTGCATACACCGTGGCGACGGGCACGAAACGCAGTACGTCGTCGGGACCGTCACCGTGGTAGGCTCGCTGTGCCCATGTGGGCAAAGCGAGCAGTAGGGAAAGAGGTATGCTCCAAAGTCTTTTCATAGAGAGAATGACACTAAAAGCAATAGTTGTTATCGTTTTTTTAGAATCTATTTTTCCTTGATGGCGCTCACGCTCAGTGCACCGAGCACGAGAGCGACACCGGCTACAATCATCATGTGGCTCTGCACGCTGCCTACAAGTGCCAACAGCGTGCCACCGATGGCGGCAGCTACGATCTGCGGGATGCAGATGGTGCCGTTGAAGAGTCCCAGATAGGCACCCATGTGGCCATAGCCCTGCAGGGCATTGGTGACAAAGGTGAACGGCATAGCAAGCATGGCGGCCCAAGCGCAACCGATGAGTAGGAACGGGATGAACAGCAGATACTGGTCGTGGATGAAGGCGCAGGAGGCAAAGCCGATGCCACCCAAAAGCAGACTCACGGCGTAGGCAACCTTACGGTTGGTGAACTTCGGCAGGATAGGAGCCCAAATCACGGAGCCGATAGCCTGCACGGCAAAGAGAATGCCTACCCAGTTGCCGGCAGCCTGGTAACCCTCGCTGGTCACGTCGGTGGTGCCCCAGCAGTTGGCGGCCACGGTGCCATTGGTGTATGTCCACATATACATAAATGCAAACCAGCAGAAGAATTGCACAAGACCTACTTTCCAGAATGTGGAGGGGGCGTTCTTCAACAGTGTCAGCCAGTTGCCACTGCCTTTCTCTTCTTCCTTGACGTCTTCCTTCACTCCGTTGTATTCCTCGTATTCCTTTGGATTCCACTCTTTTACCTTGGCGACAGTGTAGATGACACAGAGGATGAGGATGGCGGCACCGACATAGAAACTATAGATGACAGAGTCGGGGACAACACCCTTAGGCGCGGTGTTGGCAATGCCTAAGAGTGCAAAGACAAAGGGGAAAACATAGCCTACCAGTGAGCCTGCGTTGCACAGAAAACTCTGAATGGAGTAGGCGGCAGCCTTCTGCTTTTCGTTGACCATATCGCCCACCAGCATCTTGAAAGGCTGCATGGCCATATTAATAGAGGTGTCGAGAAACATCAGTGCGATCAAACCAAAGGTCATGGCTGTAGACACGGTCATGCCAAACGAGCCGGAGTTCGGCAGCAGACACATCACAAGTACGGCAATGGCGGCACCGATGAACAGATAGGGAATGCGGCGACCGAAGCGGCACCAGGTCTTGTCGGAACAAGTACCGACAATCGGTTGTACGATGATGCCCATCAACGGCGGCAGTATCCAGAAATAGCTCAAGCTGTGCGGGTCTGCACCTAACGTGGCGAAGATCCGGCTGATATTGGCACTCTGCAGAGCATAGGCAATCTGTACGCCGAAGAACCCAAAGCTCAGGTTCCACAGTCCCCAGAAAGATAGATTTGGTTTTTCTTTCATATCGTGATTCTTTTAGTTGTTCGGTGGTTATGATCTTTATTGTATCTGTTGTATCTATAGCATCTATAGCATCTATGGTTTCTATAGCTTCTATAGTGTCTGTCGTTTATCTCGTTGTGCCGCGGATGATCAGTCTCGTACGTACGACGCGCTTGACGACTTTGTCCATGGGTATCTCTCCTTCTACCTTGCTGATGAGAATGTCGGCGGCCTCCTCGCCGACGAGTACGCCACGCTGCTCCACAGTGGTGAGCATCGGGTCGCAGGCCACGGCGCGCTGTCCGTTGGTGAAACCACAGACCGAGATATCCTGCGGCACACGGAAGCCCATGCGCTTGGCGGTATACAGAATGCCAATGGCGGTGTCGTCGTTCACGGCAAAGAAGGCGTCGGGCTTCTCGTCCTGCGATAGCAAGTCGGGTGTGATGGCCTCGGCGTCGGCACGATTGTCGCAGATGCGGAACATCTTCTTGTCGGGCTCCAAGCCGTAGCGCAACAGGGCGTCGCGGTAACCGTTGTAGCGGTTCTTCGAGATCTCAAGCGTCATCGGCGACATGTAGCAGGCAATGCGGCGGCAACCGGTCTCGATGAGATGGCTCACGGCATTAAACGCTCCCTGATAGTCGTCGACGACGACACGGCTACAATCCACGCCGGTGCAGATGCGGTCATAGAATACCAAGGGCACACCGCTGTTGATGAGCTTCTTGAAATGGTCGTAGTTCATCGTGTCCTTGGCTTGGCTGACGATGATGCCGCAGACCTTGTTCTGATAGAACTTATCACAGAGAAGCGTTTCGCGGTCGTATTGCTCGGCACTCTGTCCCACCATGATGGTGTATCCGCGTGACATGGCTTCCTGCTCGATGCCGCTAAGGATCGAGGAGAAATAGAAGTGATCGAACTGCGGTACGATGACACCGATGATTTTCACGGGCTTCGTGCGACTGTTGCGCAGGTTCTCTGCAATCACGTTGGGGATATAATTGTGCTCGCGCGCGTATTGCTGGATACGCTCGCGCTGCTCATCACTGATGCGGGGACTGTTTTTCATTGCCCTTGACACAGTGGCCACCGACACGCCAAGAGCTTTGGCGATGTCCTTCATGGTGATAGGTGCTGGTTGTTCCATTGTCAAATTTAGGTTGTATGGCAGACTTGCCGCAAAGTTTTTGCATGACCATGGCGGGCGTGCAAACCGTCTGCGCCTTGTATTTGCTCTGTATATAACGCTTTTCTTGCTTTTACACACGCTACATGTGCCTGCTGTGCAAAAGTAGCAAAAAAAGCGAGAGCCCTCCTATATGTGCTATGATTATTTAAGTATTATTTACGCAAACGATTGCGCACGCAGCGTGCGGCTTGCTAATCGGCGACGGTCTGCACTGTTTCGTACAAGGGGAAGTTCTGTTCTGCCCAGCGGTTTGCTCTGTTCTGCCCAGCGGCTTGCTCTGTTCTGCTCAGCGGCTTGCTCTGTTCTGTACGATGCTGCTCAGCAGCATCAAACTGAACCCAGCGCACCCTTGCCTTGCCTTTTCCTGCCTTCCTTGCCTTTTCCTGCCTTCTTTGCCTTTTCCTGCCTTCCTCGCCTTTCCTTGCTTCCCTATTCTTCCTTTCTTCTTCCCTTTTCTCCTTCCCTTTTCCTTTTTTCTCTTTTCTCTTAAAAGTTTTTGCCCACTTTTGTTGTTGCCTATTTTTTTTTGCCTTATCTTTGCAAAAAACGAAGAAACAATGTTTGCCTATGGACGAAGAGACGCTAAAGCAAAAGCTGATGTACGCAGGACCAAAGATCGCCTCCATGAATCGGCGCTTGGAAGGCCATGACTACCAGGCGCGCCAGATCTATCTGATCACGATGTGTGTGGAGAGACGTCGGCCGCTCTTCGGTGAGGTGGTTGGCGACGTGCGCCAACCTGTGGGTGCTCCCGATGCTCCACGTCTGTCGCCCAGTGCTCTCGGCGAGGCCATTATCGAGAACTGGCAAGGGATGCTGGCACGGATACCGGAGATGAAAGGCATCGTCTTTCAACTCATGCCCGACCATTTCCACGGCATTCTCTTTGTCACAGAGCGCCTTTCCCGCTCTTTGGGTAAGATTCTCAACGGCTTCAAGGTAGGTTGCCGACATGATTACCTTGCACTTTGTCCAGAAGAGTATGCTGCTGACAAACTGCGTCAGCACCAAGATGAAAATCGTCAGGACCGCCGTCATGGCATCCTTTATGAAATCAACTATAATGATAAGATACTTCTCAGGGAAGGACAACTCGATGCTTGGATACGCTATGTTATGGACAATCCCCGTCGGCTTCTTGTCAAGCGCGAGCACCCAGAGTTCTTTCGTGTCCAGCGATCGTTGGAATGGAAGGGCATGACGTTCTCAGCCTTGGGCAACCGTTTTCTCCTCCGCAAACCGTTTTACATCCAGATACAGTGCTCACGAAGTCTCACTGAGCAACAGATAGAGGCAGAGAAGGCAAAGGCGCTGGCTCTTTGCCGCCATGGGGCTATCCTTGTCTCGCCTTCGATCTCACCGGGCGAGCGAGCCATCATGCGTGCCGCCTTCGACGCGGGCTTTCCGGAGATCATCCTCAAGGACAACGGCTTTGCGCCTTTGACAAAGCCGTCGGGCAAAAGCTTTGATGCCTGCGCACGTGGTCAGCTTCTCTTCCTCGGACCCACCTTTCACAGCAATGAGCGCAAGACCATCAGCCGCTCCGAGTGCCTCGGCCTCAACGAGATAGCCCGCCGGCTGTGCGAGTGACAGACGCTTCGTCCTGTAAGATGCTGCTCAGCAGCGTCCTATTGAACCCTACATACCGCTGCTTACAAAAAAAGGCAGCCCCGCAACGGAGCTGCCCCTTTTTAGATGTTAGCGGATATATTATTTAAAATATACGCTTATATGATGAAGCCAAATGATTACTTGATGTCACCAGTCTCTGTGCTGAAGTTCAAATAGACCTTCTTGCCAGCACCAGAGGTGAAGGATGCACCGTCTGAGCCACTGTTGCCACGATACTGGATGGACTTGTTGGCGGCAACGCCGAACTCGGCTTTCCACCAATCAGTCTCAGGAATCTCAACATAAATACGTACGGCATTGTCATTCTTCAGTGCTGGTGATACAAAGCTACCGTCTCTGGTGGAAGGTGTGGAGAACAAGTCGGCCTTGGTGCGTGTACCCCATCCGTCAGCAGAAGTATCACCCATGAGGTAGACCTTCGGCGTGTAAGCCTTGAAGGTATGCTTAGCACGGTCTACAACGAGGAGATACCATCCTGCCTTGCTGCACTTCACATTACCACCATCTATTGCGAAGTGGCTGGCTTGGTCTCCACCATCGCAAACAGGGGAGAAACTATTATCCCAACCGGCTTGTGGAGCAAACTTGAACTGCTCGTCCTTGTCAAAGTACTTAACGGTCCAGAAGAGGTCCTGGTTACCGTTAACCATGGTCAGCTCCATCCACTTGTCGTCCCAACCGTAGTTGGCACCTGTCATGAAGAGCTGCGGGATATCCTCTGCAGTAGCGTAGACCGTCTGGTCGAGGAGGTTGACATGGATGATATAATACTGTTTTGTTGTGCCGGCAAACTGAATGTTTCCACCTTTACCATTGTCAATGAGCTTGGTGGTAACAGGCTTCTTTTCGTCCACGGTGAGATCGTGGGTATGAGCATCACCACCGAGCACGGTAGGAGCATTCCAGTCACCCTTATGAGCCAGGTCAAGCAACTTGAACTCGAGATGGTCGCTGGTCAGTTCCTTAGCTGGGACACGAATAGTGAACTCGGGGTTCGAATAGGGATCAGCACCACCAAGTTCATACTTGAACTGTGTATCGTTCTCATTCCAACCATATTTACCATCAGCCTTGACAGCGCCCTTCACATTACCAACGAAATAGTAACCTACTTCAGAGAGCACGGGAGCCTTCGGCTCTACGTACACATCGAACGTACCGGTATTGACATACACATAGTCGTTGCCGGTCTTGGCAGAGGCAAGCACCGTTGCAGAGAACTTACGTGGAACAGGTTTCAGACCATAGCTGTCAGAGACATACTGCTGGATCGTAGCACTGTCCATGTTGCAGTTCGTGCTTAGATCAAACGTCTTTGAGACTGTAGACTTGGCACCCTCACCCGTAGGTTTGAGCACCACACGGACATTCGTCACACCATACTGGTATTCAGCAGGCACCTGAAGTGTTGCAATGTTTACACTGTCCTTCACAGGCTGAGCATTGTTCAGATTGATAGGGTTCGTCTCAGAAGATGTTGTCTGTGACGTGAAACCGGGGATAGTGACAGCATTCTCCTCCGGATTGGTCTGCAGGCCTGCCCAGTCGTCGTAGTCGCCCTTACAAGAGCTCATGCCGACAAGGGTAAGTATTGCAGCCATGCCCAAGAAATATCTTTTCAATTTCATTGTTGTATTCTATTAAATAGTTTTACTTAACTTCCATTGCATCGGTATCGAAGTTGACATGCAGCTTCTGACCAGGAGCACAGGTGACAGAATAGCCGGCACCTTTGTTTTTAGCCCAACTATCGATGAGATTAACATCGCGGTAGTAGATCTTACCCTTGTAAATAGTGAACTCAGTATGCCACCAATTCCATCCTGGGATCTTCATATAAGCGCGGAGCTCACCACCTGCTGCGAATGCAGGAGAAACCCACTCACCGTCGGCAGTCTCAGGAACAGAGAGTTCCCAGCCTGTGGTAGGATCGCTCCAGTCGCCACCAGCTGCGGCACCAATGATGTATGCCTTCGGAGCCTCAGTGCGGAAGGTATAGACCATCTTGTTGCTGGCTGCGTCGGCATGTGCCTGAACAACAATGATGTACCATCCGGCTTTGGCGAACTGGATACCGCCATCGGCAGCGGCCGTGAGACCAGCGTTGGCGTTGTCTTCCAGCTTGGAGACATTGGAGAAGCCATTGGATGCCGTATTGTCGTCACCGAAATGTACTGAAGTATTGGCATCCGCATACATCATGCAGTAGAAGTATTCGGTCTCACCATAGATCAAGCCCATCTGCTTAGCCTCGTTGCCATGATGGATAGAAGCACCAGAGAGGTACATAGTCGTCGGAGTCGTTGCTACATAACTTACCTGCGTATGAGGAAGCGTAATAACATTCGAATTGATATAGGTATTGTCCGTGAAGTCGACATGTGCACGCAGACGAATGTAGACCGGCATGTCAATACCTGTGGGGTCAGCACCGCCATGGGCATTCTGGTAGAGCTTTACAACAGCGTTGTTGAGCTCTGTGCCGTCCACATTCATGTTGGCGGAGGTGTAAGTAGATTTCAGGGTCGAGAAAGCGACATCACCGCCCGCCTCTGTCGTCTGCTTGAAGTTAGGGTCAATAGCCACCTGTACCTCATAGATGATGGGTGCGGTGTAGCCAAAGTCAGGCTGGTTGCACGTAAGATTCAGCGTAGCACCTTTAGCTAAGTCATAAGTGCTGCCTCCCTTTGCTATGGCCGGAGTGTTGAGATGGAAGTCCGAAGCCATCTCCAGCGTGGGGTTGCTGTCTCTGTCCTCTGAGCAAGCGGTCATCATCGGGATAGCCGCAATAGCCAAGAGCGAGAAAGCGATGCTTTTGATTATGTTTTTCATTGAATTAACCTATTAAAATTAGATATGTTTATCGTCTCACCCCTCCCCTCTTCGGGGAAGGTGAAAATAAGCATTAATAACCGGGGTTCTGATGACCCTTGAGGTTAGGATTGCCTTGGATCTCAGTAGCCGGGAAAGGATATGCATTGAAGTGGCTGTCTACGATACGACCGTCAGCAGAGCCGCCCTTCCAGTCCCAAACATACATATTACCATTCAAGCCACGGCTGTTGCCGGCGAAGACACCGAAGCGTACGAGGTCGGAACGACGACGGCCCTCAGCATAGAACTCACGACACCACTCGTCGCAGATGGTCTCCAACGAGAGTTTGTCAGCGGTGAGCGCCTCAGCCCCTGCGCGATCTCTGACTTGGTTGATATAGTTGAGCGCCTCATTGGCATTGCCCAAGCGATAGTTAGCCTCCGCCTCAATCATCAACACCTCGGCATAACGCATCAAAGGCACATCGAAGTCAGGACGATCGGAGCCCGGGTTGTGGACAGCCTGACCATCAGCACGGTGGTTATCCCACTTCACGATAGAGAGGCCATCGTTGAATGAAGAGATCTTGTCTGTCTTGCGCTTGCGGACGCCACCGCCGCGACCACCGTAGAACAGGGCACGGTCATCGCCGGCCTTTTCGAGAATCTGAGCGGTAGAAGAGCCGTCCTTCTGGTCCAGTGCCTTAATATCGGCCTCTGTGGCATCTTTAGGAGCATCTTCGGTAGACAAAGGGCAATCGTCCAAGGTCGGGAAGAACTTACGCACAAGGGCTGCACGAGAGAAGTTACACGACCAACCGTTGGTTGTGCCCATGTCGGGCATACCGGCTTTGCGGAAAGAGTTGAGCAGGTACATACCGCAGGAGTTGGTCATGGTATGCTTGCCGTCCTGGCGAATCGGGAAGATAATCTCCTTCATAGCGTCAGTGTTCTCGTCGTTATCGGCCATGAAGAGCTGCGCATACCCGCTGTGACCATTCTTGGCAGTCTTAGACAGCGCGTACTTGCCAACGAGCTCATCAGCATACTTCTTAGCGTTTGTCATGGCTGTCTGTGTAGTGATCGTAGGATCATAGACGTGGGCATTGAGCCAAAGACGGGCATGGAGCAGGAGAGCAGCGCCCCGGTCTGCACGACCGTAATTTTCACCACTGTTGTAAGCACCGATCTCAGCCATTTGAGGCTCAATCTCTGTCAGCTCCTCATCAAGCCACTTCACCATCTCCGCGCCGGTCTTATACTCAGGATAAGTAGACGTATCGAAGGTAGTCTTGAACGGGCAGTTGTGGAAGAGATCCAACAGATACCAGTAGTGGAGGGCGCGGAGGAAGCGTACCTCTGCACGAACACCCTTATTGGCATCATTATCGGCAACCTCATGGAGGTAGAAGTTATACTGTGTGATATCGTACATCAGGCGCTTGTAAGCCCACTGTACACGGCCGGTAGAAGAGTTCCAGCTGATGGTTGTCACCTCAGGGATACCGGTATCGTTCTGCCATGCCCAAAGGATCTCATCGGTACCAAGCTCCTCAAGGTTGAAAGTGGTACGGTAGAAACCCGACTCACCGGCATCGATACTCATATCACCACTGTTGTCAGGACCTTTCTGACCGGAGAGGCCAAGCATACCATACATCTTGGCAAGCAGGCCCTGCTCATCGTATGTAGATGTCGACTGCGGGTCGATAGGCGAGAGGTTCAGCTCATCACTGCAACCGGTTGTCAACCCTAACGTAAGAGCCGCAACGGCAATCGATTTAATTAATATATGTTTCATTGTGAATGTTCTTTTTCCGTTAATATTAGAAGTTCAGGTTCAATCCGAATTGCAGGCTCCATGGACGCGGATAGGGGTTCTTATCGATACCACTCTGTACCTCAGGATCAAGACCATCATACTTGGTGATGATAAACGGGTTCTGAGCTGTGAGGAACACACGTCCGCCAGCTTCGCCACCCCAAAGGTGAGAGAAGGTGTAACCTAATGTGATATTCTGGCACTTCACGAAGGAAGCGTTGCGGACGAAGTAATCGGAGAGCCAGTGCTGTGTCTGCTGACCTGTAGTAGCATCGATACCCGACCATCCGAGAGCCACGGCATCCGGTGTGGTATTCTGGAAGGCGTTGTTGCTATACAGACCTGTAGCGCTGATATAGGTGTTGTTCGACAGGTTGTCATAATAGACATAGTTGCCGATAGAAGCACGGAAGCTTGCCGAGAGATCCCAGTTCTTATAAGTAAACTTGGTGGTCAGACCCATGGTGACAGGAGCAGCGGGGCTCTTATAGCAATAGCGGTCAGCCTCAGAGATGATACCATCACCATTGCGGTCAACGAAGACACCCTCCAGGGGTTTGCCGTCTTTGTCGTAGACCTGCTGGTAGACGAAGTAGGAGTTCATCGGTTCACCCACCTTCTGTACCTGAAGGTATGTAGAGTTACCACGAGAGATGGTGTTGGAGGTGTTCCACTGATAATAGTCGTCGCCCTCGCCACCGCGGAGCTCTGTAATCTCATTGTGGTTCCAACCGAAGTTGTAGCTCAAATCCCAAGTGAAGTCCTTGGTAACGATAGGCTTAGCATCGAGCGTGAACTCTACACCATAGTTCTCCAGAGAGCCCATGTTCTCCCAGAGCTGCTCAGCAAACATCGTACCTGTAGGAATGATCACGCTCTGCAGCAGATCGGTCGTCTTACGATAGTAAGCATCAGCACTTGCCGTGATACGGTTGTTGAGGAATCCGAAGTCGAAGCCGACATTATACGTTGCTGTCTTCTCCCAGGTCAGATCCGTATTGTACGGTTGCGGACGAAGGGTTGTATAATATTTGTTACCGAAAGGATACTCAGCATACTGGTCACTCTTCGAATAGAGAGGTGTGTAGTAGAAGTCGAGGTCACCAAGGTCCTGCTGGCCGGTAAGACCATAAGAGAGACGGAGCTTGAAGTCGTTCCACCAAGGCATATTCTTGAAGAACTTCTCCGAAGAGATACGCCACATGAAGGCTGCCGAAGGGAAGTAACCCCACTGGTGACCCTTTGCGAAACGAGAAGAACCATCGGCACGGAACGTAGCGGTCAATGAATACTTCTCAGCGAGCGTGTAGTTCAAACGGCCGAAGTAAGAGAGGATAGAATAGTGATGTCCCCAAGCTTGCTGGTCACGGAACGCCTCATTGTATCTTGCGGGCTCAGCTAACTTCTGATGGTCGGAGTTGTATCCGTCAAGACCGAAGCCCTGGTTGTAACCGGTACGATGATAATGGCTCTGCTCTGCACCGCCCATGATATCGAAATCGTGGATACCCCAAACGTGAGCGTATTCAGCGTAGGCGTTGCCCGTCATGCTGTACTTATAATAACGAGTGATGCCATCCCAACCATAGTAGTTGTTCTCGCGAGAGTAGATAGAGTTATCACTTGTCTGGCGAGAGTTGGTGTACTGACCACCGAAGTTGGCATGGAGGTGCAGATCCTCAAAGCCATGAATCTTATAGTCAGCTTCCACGTTACCGGTGAAATCGTTGGTATGTGCGATGGTGCTTGTCAGACCGAGAGTAGCAACGGGGTTGGCAGGAGCGTTTCCGTTGGTTGTGTAAGCCCAGTTAGAATTATTGAACTTTGCAGCCTGTGTGTACTGCCAGTAGCCACCTGTGTACTGTTGGAAGATGGGGTCGTCGCTGCGAACAGGACGTGTAGGATCCATCTTCAGCGCAGATCCCACAACACCGCCGTTACCAGTGTAGTTGTTCTTCTCATAGGTGTACTTCGCAGTGATATTGAAGTTCAGGTGAGAGTCGAAGAAGTGCGGAGAAAGGTTCACACTGCTGTTCCAGCGGTTCATGTCCGACTGTTTGATGATACCCTCATCATACTGGTATCCACCGCTGATACGGTAAGGCATGTTCTTCAGACCACCGGAGATGGAGATGTTATGATCGGTAGAGAGAGCCGTACGGAAGATCTCATCCTGCCAGTCGGTGTTGGCTGTGCCGAGCAATGTAGCATCGCCACCGAGCTGGGTGATAAGGTTACGATACTCATCACCGCTGAGCACGTCATAGCGTTTCTGCGTATGAGACATTGTCACTGTTCCGTTGTAGGCGAGCTTGGGAGCGGAACCAGCCTTACCTTTTTTGGTAGTGATGATAATAACACCGTTTGATGCACGAGAACCATAAATGGCTGTTGCGGAGGCATCCTTCAACACGGTGAAGGTCTCGATATCGTTCGGGTTGATACCAGCAAGGATGTTGGACATACCAGTAGCTGTGTTACCGTCAATGACAAGTCCATCAATGACATAGAGTGGGTCGTTGGAAGCGTTCAGTGACGAACCACCACGAATACGGATCGTAGCACCTGCACCAGGAGTACCACCGGCAGTCTGGACATCCACACCTGCCACCTTACCAACAAGCATGTCGGAGGCTGAGTTGGTGATACCCTTAGAGAGCTCATCGGGCTTGATGGCTGTGACCGAACCGGTGAGGTCGTCCTTCTTGACACGACCGTAACCGATGACGACGACATCGCTGAGCGTCTTCTCGTCTGCTTTCATGGTGATGACCATGTTGTCGCCGGCAGCGACCGTCTGCGGAGCCATGCCCAAGTAAGTGAATGTGAGCTTGGTGCCCGGAGCTACGTTGACGCTGTAGTTACCGTCCATGTCGGTGATGCCCACCGTCTTGCCATTGGCAGTGATGGTAGCACCCATGACGGGTTCGCCGGTAGCATCCTTGACCTGACCTTTGACAGCACCAGACTGAGCAAAGGCCGTAGCGGAAAGGAACAGACCGCCTGCAAGAGCGAGCGTCCTTAGCGGCAATTTGATTTTTACCTGCTTCATTTGCTTTAAATTTAAGTTAATGTTATTGCATTGTTTTTAGTTATCTGCCTTATCTCGATGTATCTCTTTGGGCCATCCCGTGGCCTTGTGGCTGCTGTTTTAGGTTCCTCCTTATTATATATAGGTTGTATGAGCAGTCTTAGACTACATCTTCGTGTGCAAAAGTACTTTCTTTAACTTATATTTGTTTAGTTTTTCCAGCAAAAACACTCTTTTCCCCGTGCAAACGTTTGCAATAGTGTAAAAAGATCACTGTCTGTCATGACTGTTGCATAAGCTGTTGCATGAGCAGCAATGCGGCCGCCACACTACATCTTACAATTGAATCTTCTGTGTCGCAAGGCATTACCGTTCCCCTACGTCAATACCCTTTCTACGAGAGAAGTCTTCGTTGACTTGACTGAAGAGAGGAAATCCTAAGGAGCAGTCACAACAAAAGACCTATTCGACAAAGAGACCAATATATATATAATAGGTATGACAGACATTGATGTTGCCTATGATTGAATACGAACATGCTTTGTTCTTGGGGCAGAACCTATGTGCGCATAGTACCAAACCTATGTTAGCATGGGGCAGAACCTATGTGCGTATGGGAAAGAACCTATGTGTTCGATTTGGTAATCTTATAGAAAAAGATTATTTTCTACATAGGGAATGGTCTTTTCCTACGTAGGAAAAAGTCTTTTCCCTCTTAGAAATTTCAAAACGAGAAATGCATGGTAGGTTTATAGTGTGCTGCAGTGTGATGGCTTGGGGACATTTTGTCTGTTATTCCTAACATGGTTTACACTTTATACTTATTATTTCTAAACAGGTTGCCAACAGAAGGTCTTCATTTCGGATTGTTTTTCTATATAGTCTTTATTCTTAAACAGTTATCCTATATTCCGAATGTCTGCTTCATTTTTTGCCTTTTATTCGCATTCTGACGCTCTTTACAAACTCTTGAGCCTCGGAAGTGTCCAAAAGCAAAGCGACG
Organism: Hallella absiana; assembly: GCF_025457485.1. Taxonomy (NCBI): domain Bacteria; kingdom Pseudomonadati; phylum Bacteroidota; class Bacteroidia; order Bacteroidales; family Prevotellaceae; genus Hallella; species Hallella absiana. The sequence continues at coordinate 8,711 of NZ_JAMXSP010000002.1, read as the reverse complement.
GCGAGCATTGTGTCGGGAGCGTATTGTGCCGAGGCGTTGACAGCCCCCGTGAGTTCCATGATGGTCGACTCTACCGATCGCAGAGGAGCATGGAGCAGAGCCGCCATATGCGCCGTGGTCATACGCGTGGAACGTTGGATTGTGCACGCGTCAGCAGTGGAGGGTGTAAGCGCATCTGTGTTTAAATTTTGCGGGGCTGTCATGTCTTGATCAACAGATTCAACAGTCGATGATAGAGAGGACGTGGTGGAGGCACTTGAATTGACAGGCGCCGAAGAATACATACAGAGAGAAGTAGTGTTTGGGAAAGAAGACTGCAACATGCGTTCTGTGCATCCTGCCTGAGGCTTGAGGCGTTGGCACAGCGTATCCATCTCCAAGCTGAGTTTTTGCTTGGTGATTTTCGCATAGATCTGCGTACTGCGGATATTTTTATGTCCCAGCAAAGTGCCGACCACCTCTATGGACATGTTGTTTGACAGACAGATGACGGTGGCCATGGTATGGCGTGCCGCATGCCAGGTGATATGTTTATGCAAGTTGCATTTTTTAGTGATTGTTTTGAGCATTTTGTTGCACGCGGCCAGCGAGGGCACGTCAAAGACGTATTCCGAGCTTTTTTTTGTACATCGGCGGCTGAGAATGTCCAGTGCTATGGGGAGTAGTTTGACGTTGACTTCCGTACCTGTCTTTTTACGGTAGGTGTGAATCCACAGTTGGTGGTCAATGGGGTTTCGGACAATGTTTTCTTTGCGCAATCGCTTGAGATCGATATATGCCAGTCCGGTATAACAGCAAAAGACGAAGAGATCCCTCAGGTAAGCTCTTTTGGGAGTACTGTCAAATGGAAAGCATTGCAGACAGTTCAGTTCTTCCTGAGCCAGATAGGTACGATCCGTATCCTCCATATGATTATGATAGTCTGCAAAAGGGTATTGCGGCACGATCCCTTGCTGATAAGCCTTGTGCAATAGCATCTGCACGGGTGTCAGGTAATTCCAAATGGTGTTGTGTGCCAGTTTGCAAGTTTGTTTAAGAAAAAGATGGAAGTTAATGATAAAAGACGGCTGAATGCTAAGGAGTGGAAGATCGCAGACTTCCATTTCCTCCTTCAAGAATTGAGCTATCTTTTTGTAAACCACCTTGTGCTTTCTTAATGTGCTTTCGGCTTTTAAGCCACCAGTGACCATACGCTCAAAATTGTGAATCCATCTGTCATAATATGCCAAAAGGTATGTTTCAGAATTGTCCTTTACAATATTGTACTGCATATATAAAAGTCTATTATTCAACAAACAAGGTAGATCTGTAGTTATTAGTTCCACTGCATGCAAAGGTAATGTTTTTGCTGGAAAAAATCGACAAATATAAGTTAAAGAAAGTACTTTTGCACATGAAGATGTAACCTAAGACTGCTCATACAACCTATATATTGAGGAGGAACCTAAATAGCAGCCACAAGGTCACGGGATGGCCCAAAGAGATACATCGAGATAAGGCAGATAACTAAAAACAATGCAATAACATTAACTTAAATTTAAAGCAAATGAAGCAGGTAAAAATCAAATTGCCGCTAAGGACGCTCGCTCTTGCAGGCGGTCTGTTCCTTTCCGCTACGGCCTTTGCTCAGTCTGGTGCTGTCAAGGGTCAGGTCAAGGATGCTACCGGCGAACCCGTCATGGGTGCTACCATCACTGCCAATGGCAAGACGGTGGGCATCACCGACATGGACGGTAACTACAGCATCAACGTAGCTCCGGGTACCAAGCTCACATTCACTTACTTGGGTATGGCTCCGCAGACAGTCGCTGCCGGCGACAATATGGTGGTCACGCTGAAACCCGACGAGAAAAGCCTCAACGAGGTTGTCGTCATCGGTTATGGTGTGGCTAAGAAAGCTGACCTTACCGGTTCGGTAACTGCTCTTCGCCCTGATGGCAAGAACAAGGGCGTCGTGGTTAATCCCCAGGATATGTTGGAGGGTAAGGTTGCCGGTGTAACTATCACCAGCAACGACGGTACCCCTGGTGCCGGTGCTAATATCCGTATTCGTGGCGGTTCATCTCTGAACGCCAGCAACGACCCGTTAATCGTCATAGACAATATTCCTATTGACAATAATGGTGTCAAAGGTGTGTCTAATATCTTGGCGAGCATCAACCCGCAGGATATTGAAAGCTTTAATGTCTTAAAAGATGCTTCCGCTACAGCTATCTATGGTAGCCGTGGTTCTAATGGTGTTATCATCATCACAACCAAGAAGGGACATAAGGGCGGAGTGAAGGTTTCTTACAATGGCAGTGCTACTGTCAGCTGGAATCCTAAAACCGTTGATGTGCTAAGCGGAGATGAGTTCCGTAGTTTCATCAAAGGTAAGTTTGGTGAAAACTCCGAAGCTTATCAGGCCTTGGGTACGGCAAACACAGACTGGCAGGATTTGATTTATCGTACTGCCATCAGCCAGGATCATGGCGTGACCGTGTCGGGTTCCGCCGGAGCTTACCTTCCCTATCGTGTCAGTGTTGGATACACCGACCAGCAGGGTATTGTGAAGACCTCTGACTTCAAGCGTGTGACCACTTCACTGAACTTGAATCCGTCTCTTCTTGACAATCACTTGAACATCAACCTCAATGCCAAGGGCATGTATGCACATAGCCGCTTCGCTGACGGTGGCATTGTGGGCGCTGCTGTTCATTTCGATCCTACTCAGGACCCGTATGCTTATACCAACAGCTTCTATAAGCAGCAGACCTATGGAGGACAGCCCTTCTTTGGCGCTTATCTCAGCCAGATGCAGAAGAATTTCGGTGGCTACTATGAGTGGCCGAAGGCTGCCAATTACAACGACTCCAGTTGGCCTTATACTTATAATGAGTTGGCTACTGCCAACCCACTGGCTCTGATGAACGAAAAGAAAGATGTGGCCAACAGCCGCGAGTTCATCGGAAGTGCAGACTTTGACTATAAGGTGCATGGCTTTGAGGACTTGCGCCTGCATACTACCTTGGGTGCCGACATCGCTAATGGCCGCCAGAATACCGACATCTCTCCGGCTTACCCAAGCAACGGCGATGCTTACTATGGCAACCATGGTTTTGAGAGCATTCTCAAGAGAAACCTCACTCTGAGTGCTTATGCTCAGTATTTCCACGATTTCAACGACCAGGCCAAGAACCACTTTGATATCATGGGTGGTTATGAGTGGCAACACTTCTGGAGAAGAACCAGAAATAACTACTATGGCTACTATGGCGCAAATTATGCCGGCACAGACCATGAGGCTGGAAGTAAGTACAATGACAAGTCGTACTACTACAAGACTGAGAACTACCTGGTCTCTTTCTTTGGCCGTGCTAACTGGAGCTTGATGGACCGCTACTATGTCACTGCCACTGTACGTGACGACGGTTCTTCCCGCTTCCAAGACCATTGGTCTGTTTTCCCCTCTTTCGCTTTCTTGTGGAAAGTCAACGAGGAGAACAAATTCCGCGATATCGACTGGCTCTCTGATTTGAAACTTCGTCTGAGCTGGGGTCAGACCGGTCAGCAGGATGTGGGACAGGACTATGGCTGGATTCCTTCTTACACGATTAACAAGGATGACCGTACGCTGTACCCTGCCGCTGATGATAAGGGCACACTCTACCGTCCTAACAACTATACACCGAAGCTGAAGTGGGAGACAACTACCACTTATAACATCGGTTTGGACTGGGGCTTGTTCAAGCAGCGCTTGACAGGTAGCGTAGACTGGTACTATCGTAAGACCGATGACCTGATCAACTACGCTCCGACAAAGGTGTTCACCGCATACCGTAACCAGGCTTACCAGAACATTGGTTCGCTGCGTAACATGGGTGTGGAGACCTCGTTTGAGTGGAAAGCCATTCAGGCTAAGGATTGGTACTGGACCCTCGACTACAACTTCACTTACAATAGTAACCGTATCACAAACCTCAATGGCGTGAGCACCGGCGATGAGCCTGTCGCTAACACATCCATCACCATTGGTACGGATAAGCACCTTGAGTATCAGGCTGTTGGACACACCATGAACTCGTTCTGGGTCTATCAGCAGGCTTATGACAAGAATGGCAAACCTATTGAGGGTGTCGTTGTTGATAGAAACGGTGACGGCCAGATTAGCTCTGCCGACCGCTATTTCTACAAGAGCCCGGTGGCTCCTGTGACGATGGGCTTCGCTTCGCGTCTGGAGTATAAGAATTGGGATTTCAGCTTCTCTCTGCGTGCCAACATCGGCAACTATGTCTATGATGCTGTCAACCAGGGATTCCACGATGTCAGCGAGAATGGATTGTGGCCTTCTACGAAGTTCTTAAGCAACACCACTACAAAGGCTGTTGCTGAAAACTGGACAACCAACACCGAGTATGTGCAGCTCTCTGACCGCTGGATACACAATGCCAGCTTCCTGAAGTGTGACAACATCTCGCTGGGCTACAGCTTCAACAACTTGTTCAAGTCTTCAGGCTATCAGGGTGTCAGTGGACGTGTCTATGCTACTGCTTCCAACGTGTTCACTATTACCAAGTATGATGGACTTGATCCGGAAGTGTTCAATGGATATGACAACAACCTCTATCCGCGTCCGTTCTCTCTGATCTTCGGTCTGAACCTTAACTTCTAACTCATAAAAGATTTTTCAGTCATGAATAAGAAATTCAAATATATATTCTCTGTGGCTGCGGCAGCAATGATGTTCGGTCTGTCATCCTGCACGGGTGACTTGGACGTAACGCCCATTGACCCGAACATGAACACTGAGGTACAGCCCAATGCACTCTTCAACAAGTGCTTCGCCAACTTGGCCATGGCAGGTAACAGCCAGGGTGATGGTGACTGTGATATCGACGGTCTGGACGGTGGTACGTCTGGTTTTATCCGTCAGTTGTGGAATTCCAACGAGCTTACTACTGATGAAGCCATCTGCCACTGGACGGATGCCGGTATCCAGGAGTTTGACTATAACTCCTATGGTTCTGGACAGCCGATGCTCAACGGCTTCTTCGCTCGTCTGACAACAGGTATCACATACTGCAACCAGTATATCAACAGCTGCGGAAATGTGGATGCCACCAAGACAGCTGAGATTCGCTATCTCCGGGCTTTGGAGTATTACTTCCTCATGGATGCTTTTGGCAATATTCCATTCTCTACAAACATCACGGATGAGCCTTCATACATGACACGTAAACAGGCTTACGACTGGATAGAGAAAGAGCTGCTCGAGGTGGAGCCTCTGCTCCCCGACCCATCTGTGAAGCATTCTACAGACAAGGGCTATCTGACTGCCGACAAGGCCGCCGTGTGGATTCTCCTCTCTCGTCTTTACCTCAATGCTGAGGTCTACACAGGAACTCCTGAGTGGAAGAAAGCCGAGGAGTATGCTAAGAAGGTGATTAATTCTCCTTATAAGCTCAACACTACGGGGGCCAACGGATTCTCTGCTTACCAGATGCTGTTCATGGGCGACAATGGAGAGTCCAGCGCTGCTCAAGAGGGTATCTTCCGCATCGGTCAAGATGGAACAACTACGACATCTTGGGCTGGCGTGCTGTTCCTTATCGCTTCTACATGGGATGGTACCATGGGTGACAAAGGCACTAGCCAGACTTGGTCAGGAAACCGTTGCCGTAAAGACCTTATTCTTAAATTCTTCAAGGACGGCGACGCACCTAATGTTGATAGCAAAGAGATGGTTAAGGATGCCGGTGATGACCGCGCTATCTTTGACGGTGCCGGACGTACGCTCGACAATGGTCTCGGATACAAGGGTAAGTTTACCGATGGCTTCGCTTGCGCTAAGTGGACCAATGTGAAGTCTGATGGCTCGGCCGCTCATGATGCAAACTTTGTCGATGGTGATTTCTTCCTCTTCCGCGTTGCTGAGGCTTACCTTACTTATGCTGAGGCTGATGCACGACTCAATGGTGGCTCAACAGATGCTGAAGGTACAAAGTATATCAATGCGCTTCGCGCCCGTGCTCATGCTGAGGAGAAGGCAGGATATAGTCTTGATGACATCTGCGATGAGTGGAGCCGCGAGTTCTATTTCGAAGGCTTGCGTCGTCCTATTCTGATTCGCTTCAACCGCTTTGGTGGCAGCAACAACTATAACTGGAGTTATAAAGGTGGTGTGAAGGAAGGCCGCAACTTTGACAAGACGCGCAATATCTTTGCTATTCCAGCTAACTATGTCAAGGGCTCGCTCGTGCAGAACCCTGGCTATTAATCAAACTTTTCTTAGGATAGGGGATGGCAAAGCAACCATCCTTATCCTGAGAATTATTTAAAAGGAATAAACCCATGAAAAATATATTTAAGACTTCAGCTTTGTTGCTTTGTGCCATGGCTGTGTTCGCTTCCTGCGAAGACGACCGCGACAACAATCCTGTTCTGCAGACGCCTACCTCGTTTAAACTGAATGAGCCGGCCTATGCAAACTCTACAGTTGATCTGACTGCTTCTAATACGCTCCATTTCACATGGTCACAGCCTGACTACGGCTTCCCTGTGACAGCGCAGTATGAATTGCAGTTCTCACCGTCTAACGACTTCTCTGTTTCCTATGCCCAGGCTAAGGACGATCCAACGGGAACGACGGTTCCAACCTATAGTGTGGCTGGAGGTGTGAAGACGGTTTGCTCCAATGATGTTCTGGCTAGTGATGTGGCTACGGCTATCATGAGAGTCACGCAATGGAGCAAAAACCAAGTTCCTGCTGAGCAGGATGTGTATGTACGCTGCGCATCTGCTTTCAACAACGATACTATCTATAGTAATGTTGTAAAGATTAAGGTTACTCCTTATTGGATCAACCTGCGTGACAAGGAGCCGAACTATTGGTATCTTATCGGTTCTTGCATCGGTGATGGTTCTTGGGGCGGTAACATCGGTAAGGACATGATTCCTCTCTATCCTATTTCTGGTGAGAAGTATGATATGACTACCGGTGATGGTAAGTTCTCTTACACGGGATACTTCCCTGCTTCTCTTGGATTCAAGTTCCGTCATTCTGCCACTGATAACTGGGCTGAACAGATTGGTACATCCGACGGTGCTCTCTCTCCTGTTTGGAATGATGGTGGCTCACAGAACTTCTTCGTTCCCTCTGATGGTTACTATACGGTGACTTACCGTACCGACAAGAAAGAACTTAGCGTTGTTCCTGCTACTTCCATTACGGACACACCCGTTGAATACACATCCGTGAAACTGGAGGGTGATGTGAATGTTGAGCTGAAGGCATTCAGTACTTACGCTGGTGCAAAGAACCACGACTGGGTAGGCACTGTTGATATCACCGCGAATGGTAGCTGCCACTTCGTTATGAATGATGGTACGAAGTTCGGCTCTTCCGATTTCACGCATGGTACCGCAGCCAAGAATGGTAAGGATATCAAGGTGAAAGTAGGAAAATATCAGGTGTGGTTCAATGATCTGACCGGTCAGTACAACTTCATCTATCAGGAATAATAAATGAATACAACTATGAAAAAGATTATATTTGCTCTTGGCACTGTGGCACTGCTCGCAAGCTGCTCCGGTGACCAATACGACAGCTGGGTTTCGCCCCAGTCCAATCCAGAGGAGGCTAAGCAGTCTATCTCTTTGACTGCAACTCCGGGTGAGGCCGTTGACTTTAACAAGGTAAGCACAGACTCCATTAAGTTCTTCAGCTATGATTTGAAGTCTGATGCTGCTGTAAGTAGTGAGAAAAAGTTCCTTACTCTGTTCAGTGCCGACAAGAAGGCATCGGTGAAACTCTCTACAGACGATAAGAACCAGGTGGCTGCTGCTGACCTGCAGAAGGCCGTTGAGAACTTGTATGGTAAAGCTGGCGTAGAGCGTCAGGTCCCTGTTACTTTAACCGACTCTGTGTTGGTTACCTCGGGCGAGGGCTATGTGCTTACCGCTGATTTCACAAGTCCTGTAACTCTCGTTACTCCTAATTTCTCCGAGTTCTTCTATGAAATTGGTAACGAAAGCGGATGGAGCACCTCACACGCTTTGCGCTCGCCTGATATGGACGGCAAGTACGAGGGCTTCTACTACCTTAATGGCGCATTCAAGTTCAAGCCAAATGCTGACAACTGGGATGGCGACTATGAGTACAATGGTGAGGGTAAGCTCACTCAGGATGGTTCAGACAATATCCCTGATCCGGGAGCTGGCTTCTACATGATAGATGTGGATTTGAACTCCAGTACTTATTCTCTGACAAAGATTAATTGTCTGAGCATAACCGGCGATGGCGTCGGCGGATGGCCTGCTGATGGTGACAACAACTCACATGATAAGGATATGACCTACAATGTAGCTGATGGCTGTTGGGAATGGACAGGCACTATTGCTGCATCCAAGGGGTTCAAGATCCGTATGAATCATGATTGGACAATATCGTGGGGTGGTAAAGCTGGTGTCACCGACTATGATAACATGACATATTCTAATGGCAATAACCTTGAGGTTGCTGAGGACGGAACCTATGAAGTGAAGTTCTATCTCACTTACGAGGGCAACAATAAAGTGGTTATTACGAAGAAGTAAGTTTTTACCGCTTTATCAGGCCCAAGGGGGATTGTCCGTGGCGGACGGATGCCGCTGCCTAACCAAAGAACTTGATATGATAGCGTGCTAAAACTATTTTTTTTGCTTACCTTTGCGGTCATGGAACAAGAAAAGAT